>JAQCLD010000195.1 GCA_027592785.1 Acidobacteriota bacterium | reverse complement strand
TGCCCCAAAACATTTCCCTCCAAACATGTTTATTTGTACAATCTTCAGGCGGTCAAAGAACTAGTCGGCTGCCGTGAATCCAGCGATACTCGTCGGGGCGCTCGCCTTCCAACGTTCCCTGGTACACCTGACCGCTGTAAGCGCGAAAGGTAATGGCGTGCTTGAAAGCGCCGATCCTCTCGCCAAGTTCGATGCCCAGCGCAGCAAAGGCATGCGCGTCGATGCGACTTGAGGCATACTGCGGAAGCTCCCAAAACCCGGGCATCAGTTTCTCGTCGTCAGGCCGCTGGCGCATCAGCAAGCGGCCGCGCCTTTCGACTATCGCCACCGCCATGTCGAGCTTTTCGACGCGTTGCCGGGCGCTCTTGTAAGGCAGCGATCCTTGATTGCCCTCGCGCCGCGCCAGGCATCCCGCGCTCAGCGGGCAACCCAGGCAGCGAGGCGAACGCGGCGTGCAAATCGTCGCGCCTAACTCGATCGTGGCTTGGTTGAAGTCGGCGAAGTCGGCAACCGGCATCGCGTCTATCCACCGTTGCGCTTCAGCCTGCATCGACTTTCTGGTTCGCGCTTGTCCAATGTCGCGGCCATCGTTGTGCAGCCGCGCCATGACGCGCATGACGTTGCCGTCCAATGCAGCGTAAGTCAGACCAAAGGCGATGCCCGCGATCGCCGCAGCCGTATACTCTCCTACGCCCGGCAGTTCGCGAATCGACTCGTAGTCCGCTGGGAAGACGCCGCCGTGGCGCTCAACAATCTGTTTCGCGGCGGCCTGAAGTTGCCGTGCACGACGGTAGTACCCCAAACCCGCCCAGCGCTCCAGCACTTCCGCCTCGGGCGCTTTGGCCAGCTCCTTTACGTCGGGGAACCGCGCCAGAAAGCGTTCGTAGTAGGGTATGACCGCTTCAACGCGGGTCTGCTGCAACATGATCTCGCTGACCCAAACCGCGTAGGGGTCACGAGTCCGGCGCCAAGGCAAGTCGCGGGCGTTACGGCGATACCAAGCAAGCAGAAGCCGACCGGACTGCCGAAGAGAGACGGGCATCGCGTCACTAAAAAGCCCCGCCGGCGGGCGGGGCTAGAAAGCTCTATTCTTTCCCTTTCTTGTGAATGATCTCGTCGATCAATCCGTAGTCTTTGGCCTGCTTGGCGTCGAGGATGAAGTCGCGCTCGACGTCATGGCTGATCTTGTCCAGCGTCTGGCCGCAAGCATCCGCGAGAATCTGATTCAGATTCTCGCGCATGCGCAAGATCTCCCGCGCGTGGATGTCAATATCCGTCGCCTGGCCGGCAAGTCCCGACATGGAGGGCTGATGCAACAGGAATCGCGAATTCGGCAGCGCATAGCGCTTGCCCTTCGTGCCCGCAGCCATCAGTACCGCGCCCATCGACGCCGCTTGCCCAACACAAACGGTGGTAATGTCGGGCCGCACAAACTGCATCGTGTCGTAGATGGCCATGCCCGCCGTAATCGAACCGCCCGGCGAATTGATGTAGACCCAAATGTCTCGCTCGGGATTCTCCGCCTCAAGGAACAGCAACTGGGCTGTTACCAAGTTAGCGATCGTGTCGTCGATCGGATAACCCAGAAAGATGATATTGTCCCGCAGCAGTCGCGAGTAGATGTCGTAGGCGCGTTCGCCTCGGCTCGTTTGCTCGACCACCATCGGGACGAGCCCGGCGTGGTAACTAGGCATCTCGGGCATTCTTTCTCCTCAGTAGCTACTCTTTGTCTGAACTTGTTGCTTCCGCTTCAGGCTCTTCCTCATGGTGATCGACCTTCTCGGACTCGTCAAATAGGTAGTTCAGAGTCTTCTCGTTCACCAGGTTCGAACGGACGTTGTCGAGGGCGCCGCTCTCGGCTAGTTCCTGACGAGCCCGCGACATAGCCATCTTCTTCTGCTGAGCGTAGCGCTCGATCTGGGCGTCAATCGCTTCCTCATCGGCCTCAAATGCCTCCGCCTCAGCAATTCGCTCAAGCAATAGGCCAGCCTTCACGTCGCGTTCGGCGCGCGGTCGCTGTTCCTCGCCGACCTTCGCCCAATCGAGCTGCATCTCTTCCAGGTTGATACCCTGCTCCGCGAGACCGCGAGCCGTCCGTTCGACGCGCGTGCGAATTTGATCCTGCACCATCCGTTCCGGCACCGGGAAATCGTGCAATTTGATCAGCTCGTCGATGATGTGCTCGTGAGCGTGCTCGACGGCGTGGCGGCGCTGATGCCCGTAAAGCTCTTCCTTGATGCGCTCCTTCAACTCGTCGAGCGAGCGGAAGTCTCCCACATCCGCGGCGAAGTTATCGTCTAGTTCCGGCAGCTCTTTCTGGCGGAGGCCCTTCACTTCGGCATGGAACGGTATCGTCTTACCGGCGAGCTTCTCGTTGCCGAAATCTTCCGGATAGGTGACGTCAAAATCCACTTTCTCGCCAGGGCTCTTGCCCTTCAGCGCGTTCGTGAAATCTGCGAGCGTCTCTTCGGAACCGATCGTCAGCGTCGTTTCGCTCTGATCGACCTGCGGAACGCCCTCAACCTCATCGCTCTTCAGCGAGACCACGGCGATGTCGCCATCATCGAGAGGCCGCGGATCCTGGTTGCGGAAAGTAGCCTGACGCTCGCGCAACCGTTCCAATTCAGCGGTGATCTCTTCTTCGCCGACCTGCGGCTCTTTGTAATGCACCTTGAGCCGGCGATATTCCTTGAGTTCAAAATCGGGGACGATCTCGAACTTCGCCCGAAACTCGAGCGGTTGACTCTCTTCGAATTTGACGTCCTGGATGTCCGGGGCGCCAACGACGCGGAAGTCTTGCGCCTGCGCTTCCTTCCAAAAGAACTTCGGGACGAGAGCTTCCAGCACTTCGCGCCTCACTTCTTCGGCATAACGCGTGCGTATGACCGCCTCGGGCGCCTTGCCGGGTCGAAATCCAGGTATCTTCGCCTGCTTACGGAATGTACGGAGGATGCGTTGCTGCTCTGTCTCCACCTCATTCCAAGGAATGGAGATTTGCAGTTCGCCGCGTGTGATGTCTTCAGAAGCCAATGGTCAGACCAGACCTTATTAGGGAAATTAACAAACTCCCATCTTATCGCAGCGAGACGGCCGCACCGCTAGGCCACAAATCCGTCGGTAAGGATT
>JAQCLD010000084.1 GCA_027592785.1 Acidobacteriota bacterium | reverse complement strand
AGAGGACGGCCCAACCGTCGCCGATCCATTCGTGGAAATCAATCGTGCCTTGTGTTGTTTCGGCTTGGAAATTGGGGGCTTCGGAATTAATTCGTAGCGACATGCCAAGCAGTATACTCCGCAGGCGATTCCAATTCAGCCACGCCGGTTTTTGCGCCGCGGCGGCCCGCTGAGCGACACTAGTCCCTCATGCTAGCCAGCCGCATCGACGCACTTTTCAACAAAGCCCCGGAAACCTACGACGGACCGGACCTCGACACGTTCCAGGAGTTCAAAAAGGCGCTGAACGCCGGCGAGGCGCGCGCCGCTGAGCCGGATCCGAACAGCCCGGTCGGTTGGAAGGTGAATGCATGGGTCAAGCGCGGCATCCTGATCGGATTCCGCATGGGCCATTCCGTGGATATGTCGGAGGAGGGCAGCCGGCTTTCTTTTTTCGATAAGTCGACCTATCCGCCGAAGACCGTGACGCTGCAGGACTCGGTGCGTATCGTACCGGGCGGATCGAGCATTCGCGACGGCGTCTTTCTCGGCAAGAGCGTCACTTGCATGCCGCCGATGTACATTAACGTCGGCGCCTATGTCGGCGACGGGACGATGGTCGATTCGCACGCGTTGGTCGGCAGCTGCGCGCAGATAGGCAAGAGCTGCCACTTGAGCGCCGCGGCGCAGATTGGCGGCGTTCTCGAGCCCGTGGGCGCGTTGCCGGTGATTATCGAAGACAACGTGCTCGTCGGCGGCAACTGCGGCGTCTATGAGGGCACGATCGTCAAGACGCGTGCGGTGCTGGGCGCGGGCGTGGTGTTGACGCGTTCGACCCCGGTTTACGACGTGGTCAACGGCACGGTCCTCAAAGCGGACGGCGACCAGCCGTTGGTGATCCCCGAAGGCGCCGTCGTGGTGCCCGGCTCGCGGCCCATGCAGCGCGGCAAGGGGCAGGAGTGGGGGCTGGCGCTGTATGCGCCGGTGATCGTCAAGTATCGCGACGAGAAGACGGACGCGAGCGTTCAGCTTGAAGAGTTCTTGCGCTAGATGATTGAGATTCTGTTCTGGGCGTTCGTCGGTCCGGCGGTTTTGCTGGCGATGTTTTCGATTCGCTCCGGACGCAACCTTCTCGATCATGTCGAGACGGAGATTCTCGGCGAGCCTGATCCCGAGGAAACCGAGTATCAGCCGCCTGCGACGCTGATCTTGCCGGTTCGCGGAGTCGACCACGACTTGGCCCAGAACCTACGCTCGCTTGCGGGTCAGGACTATGGCGACTACGAGTTCGTTGTGGTGTCCTGCGAGGCGGATGACCCGGCGATTACTCTGGCGCGCTTAACCCTCGGCGATCGAGCGAAGTTCGTTGCCGCTGGCGCTCCTCCCGCCGATCGCGGCGAGAAGATTCACAATTTGTTGGCTGCCGTCGGGGCCGCTCGCACTGCAAGCGAGGTGTTCGTATTTGCCGACTCCGATGGCCAAGTCGCGGCGGAGTGGATGGCGAATCTTGTGCAGCCGCTGAGCGACAAGCAGGTCGGCGCATCCACCGGTTTTCGCTGGTACTTTCCCGAAGAGGGCGGCTTTTGGAGTCTCTTACGCAGCGCCTGGGACTCGACCATCGTCGCTCGGCTTGGAGCGAACGACAGCAAGAACTTCACCTGGGGCGGGGCCATGGCGATTCGCCGCGAGACGTTCGAGAGCGCTCGCGTGGCCGAGCACTGGCACAGTTCGATCTCCGATGACTACCGGCTCGCCGATGCGGTTCATGGCGCGAAACTCGGCGTTCACTTCACGCCCAAGGCGATGGTTGCGGCGCCTGGCGAAACGAGCCGCGGCGAGTTTCTCGATTGGGCGACACGGCAGATGATCATCACCAAGGTCTACCGGCGCGGCTTGTGGACGGTTGGGCTAGTTGCGCACATCATCTATTGCGGCGCGATCGTCGCCTGTTTGTTGATGGCGCTCACAGGGAACCTACTCGGGTTGGGCGGGCTCGTCGTGATCACCATCCCCGGCATGGCTCAAGGGGCCTCGCGAGGGCACGCCGGAACACTAATGTTCCCCGACCGGCAGGAATGGTTCGAGCGTCATAGCTCGATCTATTTCTGGATGACGCCGCTGGCCACCTGGGTTTGGCTTTACGTGTTGTTGGCGTCGGCGGCGACGAACCGCATCCGCTGGCGCGACTACGAGTACGAGTTGATCGCGCCCGACAAGACGCGGCTCATCAGCGGCCCCTAGGCCAACAACTTATCGACCACCTTGCCGTGCACGTCGGTCAAGCGGAAATCGCGGCCTTGGAAGCGATAGGTCAGCTTGGTGTGGTCGAAGCCCAGCAAATGCAGCAACGTCGCGTGCAAGTCGTGCACGTGGACGCCGTCTTCGACGACGTTGAAGCCCAGATCATCGGTTCGTCCCAGCGTCATACCGGGCTTGATGCCGCCGCCGGCCATCCACATAGTGAAGGCGTTCGGGTGATGGTCGCGGCCATCGGTCGTGTCGAGGCCTTGCACCATCGGCGTGCGTCCAAACTCGCCGCCCCAAACGACGAGCGTCTCATCGAGCAAGCCGGTGCGCTTCAAGTCTTTGATCAGAGCCGCCGCGGCTTGGTCGGTATTGGCGCAATTCTTGCCGAGTTCCCTGACCAAGTTGCCGTGCTGATCCCAGGCTTCGTGGAACAGTTGCACGAAGCGCACGCCGCGCTGAACCAAGCGGCGCGCCAGCAGACAGTTGTTGGCGAATGACGCCGCGCCAGGCACCGCTCCATACATTTCCAGCGTCTCGGGGGACTCCTTGGAGATATCCATGAGCTCGGGAGCGCTCGATTGCATGCGAAAGGCCATCTCGAAAGAGTTGATGCGCGTGTTGATTTCCGGATCGCCGGTTTCGTCCAGGCGCATGCGGTTGAGGCTGCTGAGCACGTCGAGCGACTCGCGCTGCAGCTTTTCGTCGACGCCTGGCGGATTCGACAGATACAACACCGGGTCGCCGCCCGAGCGGAACTGCACGCCTTGATAGACCGTGGGCAAGAAGCCCGCGCCCCAGTTAGAATTGCCGCCGCTGGGCCCCTTGGAGCCAGAGCTAAAGACGACGAAGGCCGGCAGGTCTTGCGACTCGCTGCCCAGCCCGTAGGTCGTCCACGCGCCGAACGAGGGGCGCCCGAACTGCGGGGTGCCGGTATTCATCAAGATCTGCGCCGGTGCGTGGTTGAACGAGTCCGTCTGCATCGACTTGACGATGGCGATGTCATCGACGATCTCGGACGTATAGGGCAAAAAGTCTGAGATCTCCGCGCCGGCATTACCGTACTTATTGAACTTCGCCTTGGGGCCGAGCAGCGTGGAGTTGGGGTTGATGAATGCCGCGCGATAGCCTTCGAGCAATTCCTTGGGCGGCAAAGTGCCGTCGAACTTCTCGAGCTGCGGCTTGTAGTCGAAAAGCTCCAAGTGGCTTGGTCCGCCGGCCATGAACAAGAAAATGACGTTCTTGGCCTTGGGCGCGAAGTGCGGCGGTTTCACCGCCAGCGGGTCCGTTTTCGCAAAGCCCTCAGCTGCCAACAGGTTGCCGAGAGCCACCGAGCCGAGGCCGACGCCACACTTCTGCAAGAACCAACGGCGTGCGATGTTTGTGGATCGTGTTTCCATGGTGCTCGCCTCTATTCCTTGGTGATCGTCTCGTCCAAATTAAGCAACACGCGCGAGAGCGCCGTCCAGGCAGCGGCTTTCTCCGGTGATGCTCCTGCCGGTAGGTGGTTTTGGAAGCCTGGGTTCGTTCCCAACATCTCCCACGGGTTGATCTCGCGCGCTTCGAAGCGTTGCTCTTGATGATTCAAGAAGGTCGTCAACTGATCGAGCTCTGACTTAGACGGCGTTCGCGCGACGCAGCGCCGGAAGGCGTAACTAATCTGCTGGTGCGTATCGCCGCCGCCGGCTTCGAGAGTTCGAAACGCCAGCGCCCGCGCTGCCTCCATGTACATCGGCTCGTTCAGGGTTGTGAGCGCCTGCAGAGGCGTATTCGAACGCGAGCGACGGATGCACGAAGCATCGCCCTTAGGCGCGTCGAAGGCGTCGAGCATGGGATAAGGCAACGAGCGATAGCGGAACGTGTAGATCGCCCGGCGGTAGCGGTTCTCGTCCGTGCTGGTGTCCCAGACCTTGGGGCCGTAGCTGACCGGCGGCTGGAACAAGAAGTCCGGCGCCGGCGGATGAACCGGCGGTCCGCCCAGGGTTGGATTCAGCAGTCCGCTGGCTTGCAGGGCAATGTCGCGAACGATTTCCGCATCCACGCGGAAGCGCGGGCCGCGAGCCAGCAAGGTGTTGTAGGGATCCCGCGAAATCAACTCGGGCGTCGACTTCGAGGACTGCTGATAGGTAGCCGATTCCAAGATCAAGCGGTTCACGTGCTTGAGGCTCCAGTCATGCTCCATCAACTCGACCGCTAACCAGTCGAGCAAGTCGCCGTAGACCGGTGCGTTCGCCCGCGTGCCTAGATCCTCCGGCGTGTCGACGATGCCCTGGCCGAAGTAGGCCTGCCAGATGCGGTTGACGATGACGCGCGCGGTGGTAGGCGATTTCTTGTCGGTCAGCCAGCGGGCGAAGGTGAGCCGATCGCGCGGACCTTCAGGCAAAGGGTTGAGGAATGCCGGCACGCCCGGTTCGACCTCTTCGCCGGGCATGAGGAAATCGCCGCGCTCCAGGATGTGTGTCTCGCGCGGGTGCTGCATCTCGTTCAGCACCAACTGCGTCGTGCCTTCTGGGTGCTGCGACCACAGCGGGTCGATCTGGTCATTCGCCGCTTGCCACTCAGGGACGGTCGTGCGCCAGTAGGCGAACACCTTGCGCTGCTGCTGCTGACTGCGTTCGGGGGCGGCGACGGCGAGGATGTCGCGGACTTCGGCAGGCAGCGGATCAGCATGCGCCGAAGCGTCGCTGGTAGCGGAAAGCCTCATGCGGCCGAGGTTGTTGTTCTGGTTGTCGTCTGAGTTCCAGCCGCCGTGTTGTTGGCTGAGATAGATCGTGATCACCGAGCCGCCCTCAAAACCAATGGGCTGCTCAAAGCGGAACACTGCCTTGCGCGGCTGATTGCGGCGGCCCGGCCCGGCATCGATCTCCCAGGCGGTATCTTTTTCGCCGTCGACAGCAAACTCGATCGGACCGGTCACGCGCCGATTGCCGCTTTTATCGATGTAAGGCGCTTGCAGTTCTTGCTCGGGCGCGTTGAAGTCAGCCGTTGCCTCGACAATCTTGACCTTCTCGCGCTTCGTCGGGTCGGACGCCGGAGCGATCTCGACTTCGAACTCGCTCAGCGCGCCCGTGCCGTAGATCGAGCGGCCTGGTCCCCCGCGGGGCAGGTCCGGGTGCAGCAGCAGTTCCAGGCGCATCGCCGTGATGTCGCGCTGTTCGGTTTCCCAGGTCATCTCCACGCGGTGCTTGGTCGGCGCGTAGCCTTGGCCAAGCAGCGAACCGTCTTCGAGCGGAGAGTACTTCTGACCGCCGGTAGAGATGTCGCGAACCGTCGGACGTATGACCTCCCAGTTCGCCACATCCGCCTGGCTCTGCTGTTCCCATGTAGCTATTCGTTGCGGCCAGTCCGGGTTGGCCGCCATCAACTGATCTTCAGCTATTTCAATTTTCGCGAGCGCCCTTTCACGCTGGCGTTGTTGCCGGGGCGTGAAGACGTTCACGTTCGATTCATTCGAGTTATTGAGGAACGCCAGGATCTGGTAGTACTCGCTTTGCTTGATGGGGTCGAACTTGTGGTTGTGGCACTGCGCGCATTGGATGGTTAGACCGAGGATCGCTTTGCCGATGGCGTCGACGCGGTCGAACATCGCTTCCATGCGGAACTGTTCCGGATCGATGCCGCCTTCTTCGTTGATCATCGAGTTGCGCAAGAAGCCGGTCGCTACACGCTGGTCCTGTGTCGCGTTGGGCAAAAGGTCGCCGGCGATCTGATCGACGATGAACTGGTCGTAGCCCATGTCGCGGTTGAGCGCGTTGACCACCCAATCGCGATAGAACCACACTTCTCTCGGTTTGTCTTTCTCAAAGCCGTCGGAGTCTGCATAGCGTGCCGCGTCGAGCCAGGTGCGTCCCCAGCGCTCGCCGTAGTGCGGCGAGGCGAGCAGCCTATCGATCTGCTTGGAATAGTCCTTGCGCCGAAAAGCATCCACTTCTTCCACCGTCGGCGGTAGGCCGACGACGTCTAGGCTGGCCCGCCGCAGTAGGGTTACCGCGTCCGTTTCGGGCGACGGCTGCAGCCCTTCGCTTTCGAGTTTGGCGAGGACAAAACGGTCAATCGGGTTGCGCACCCAGGACTTGTTCTTGACGGCCGGTAACGCCGGACGGACAGGTGGGAAAAACGCCCAATGCGGTATGGGCGCCTCGGCCGCATCACTCAGCGCATCCGGCCAAGGGGCGCCTTGCTCGATCCAGCGCTTGAGCAGGGCGATTTCTTCCGCCGGTAGCTCACCGTCCATGGGCATGCGCGGTTGGGAGCCCATGCCAGCGATGCGCCGATAGAGCGGCGAGTTCTCCGCGTCGCCGGGTTTCACGACGCCTTTCGAGGCGCCGCCGTGGAACACAGACTCCTTCGTATCCAGTCGTAGCTGGCCCGACTGCTGCCCTGAGCCGTGGCACCCCGAGCAGGAGCGCAGCAAGATCGGCTGCACATCGCGGGCGAAGTCGACCTGCTGCGCCGATCCGACTAGCGGAATCAGACCAAATAAGAGTGCGAGGTGGAGAGTTGTAGAGCGCATGCCAGTTAAGCGTGATAATTCTAACAGAGCAGCACCTCCTGGAGCCTTAGCAGCCTGTCGCCAAAGACCCGGTTGCGCGGGCTGCGGGCGTTCGTCACACTGAAACAGCCGTTCTTACATGATTGAAGAAAATTGCGACTGCGGGTGGCGGGGTATACCCCAAGGCGCCTCGTTTTGCCCCGGCTGCGGAAAGCCCTTGACCGTGGACGCGCGCGAGAAGGACCGCCAAGCCAACGCTTTCCAGAGCCCCAGGGCGGAGGAAGAGGAGTCCGGACCGGTCGATCGCGTCACGTTCGGAACTCCGGGCGCGTTGCGCTCCTGCTATTGGAGCGCGGCGTTTGCGGCGATCATCATGAGCTTGCCGTACGCCACCTTGCTCTGTTTCATCGTTTACCCGGCTGCGGGGTTCTATTCGGTGTACTCTTTCCGCCGCCAGACGCCTAGGGGAGTGACGCTGAGGGCGGGCGCCAAGTTGGGATTCCTTACCGGCGTGATCACCTTCGCCTTGGTGCTGATCCTGTTGACGATCGCGAGCACGATGCCCGGCTCTCCGGGAATGAGCGCAACCCTGGACGAACTCGAGACCTCTTTTGAGCAGCAAGGCGAGGCCGAACTGGTCGCTCAGGTCCAAAGGCTGCGCGCCGACCCCACCGCGCTAGCGCTTCTTGCGTTAATCAGTTTGTCGGTCTGGTTTGGCGTGACAACAGGTTTTGCAACTGCCGGGGGAGCGCTTGGAGCCAAAGTGCTTGAGGATGGTTGACGCGCCTTGACGCCGCTTCGCGGATCATCTCTAATGAATATTGGGCGCGGCTGAAAGGCCGCGCCCAAACCGTCTCTTCACATGTGCGCAAGTGGCGGAATTGGCAGACGCGCTAGGTTCAGGTCCTAGTGAGAATTAATTCTCGTGGGGGTTCAAGTCCCTTCTTGCGCACCACATTTTCTTCATCCTCCGGCTCTCGCCGTGTGATTTTCAGGCGATAACCTGGTTGGGGTACGTCTTTCGCAGGCGCTCGTGGAGTTCGTCCCGCGATAGAGGGGCCAGCCGCCGCAACGCGTCGAGCGGCAGGTCGGCTTGACGAAGCCAATGATTCCTTAGGCGGGACATGGGTTCGCTTTCACTGAACAGGAAGGCTCGCGCCTTGTCCCTGACGTCGGCGCGGTCACTGACGGCATCGGCCAGGGCTTGCTCCAGCAGGGCGATGGCCAGGTTCTTCATGCTTCGCGCACCTTCGGAAGATAGATCCGCTGTGGGTCTGGTGTGTTTCAATGCCAGGCGCCAGGCATAGACAGTCCGGCGTTAGATTTGGGTGCTGGCTAGTCGCGGGTTTCGAGAGTTGCTTGAGAGACCCTCTCGCGGGCAGAACTTATCACAACTCTTGTGGCCCACTGGGGCCGTGTCTCGACTATCGTAGGGGCTAATGCCCCGACTGCTTTCGATTGGGACGGCATTGCCGCCCTACCCCTTGAAACGAGACGACGCACGGACGATCGCCGGCAAAGTTTTCTCTGACCACCCGCACATCGGACGCCTTTTGTCCGTCTTCGATTCCAGCGGGATTGACCAGCGCTACTTCACGACGCCGCCGGAATGGTTCCTCTCGGCGCACACGCCTGATAGCGTCAATCGGACCTACATCGAGAGCGCCACCGACCTCAGCGAAACCGCCGTCAGGCTGGCGCTGGAGCGCAGCGCACTTACGCCCGCTGATATCGATTACCTGGTCTACGTCAACACAACCGGTTTGGCCACACCGTCGATTGACGCCCGCTTGATGAACCGGCTGGGCTGCCGGCTGGACGCCGCTCATATCCCTGTATGGGGTCGTGGTTGCGCCGGCGGCGCGGCCGGGATCGCCCACGTCAGCGAATACCTTCGCGGCATGCCGGACGGCGTGGCGGTCATCGTGGCCGCCGAGTTCTGCGGACTGACCTTTCTGCCGGGCGACCGTACCAAGAGCAACATCGTTGCGTCTGCCTTGTTTGGGGACGGGGTGGGAGCAGCTGTGGTGGGTGGCTCAAACGTCGACCGGCCCGGTTTGGAGATCGTACAGACCCGCTCGCGGCTGTTCCCGGATTCGCTCGACATCATGGGCTGGAACATCACCTCGCAAGGCCTGCAAGTGGTGTTCAATCGACGCATCCCCGATATCGTGCTCGAGCACGCCGCCGAGGACCTGGACACGTTGTTGCAGTCCGCCGGAGTGGGCCGCGACGACGTCGTCGAATATCTTTATCATCCAGGCGGCCCGAAGGTGCTGGACTCCTACCGCGAGGCCTACGGTTTAAACGGCGATTCGCTGAGCCTTTCGAAGGCGGTGCTGGAAGACTGCGGCAACATGTCGTCGGCGACGTTGATGTTTGTGCTGGAACGATTCTTCTTGCAGCAGAATCGGGTGACCGACGGATATGCGGTGGCCTCGGCTTTGGGGCCGGGCTTCTGCTCGGAGTCTGTGTTGCTGAAGTTGGGCTGAGCTACTGCCGCGCTGCGTCGATGAGCGCTTCCATGTGGCCCAGGTAGCGCTCCAAAGCCTTGCGGCCTTCTTTGGTCAAGGCGTACTCCGTGCGCGGCACGCGTCCGGCGAAGCTCTTGGTGCATTCCAGGTATCCAGCTTCCTCCAGCTTGCGGGCGTGGACGCTGAGATTGCCGTCGGTGACGTCGAGCAACCGCTTGAGGTCGGCGAAGCTTTGCGGACCGCCGCCGGCAAGTGCGCTAATGATCGCTAGGCGGGTGCGCTCGTGAATCAGCCTGTCGAGTTGCAGCGCCTGCGAGCCCGGCTCGGCGGTGGGCCCTTCTTTGTTGGGGACCGCTGGAGCAGACTTGGCGAGATTGGACTTAGCCGCCATGACGCCTCGCAATAAACGTCCCGAAGACGATGTGCAGTGCGCCGAAGCCCGCGGCCAACCAGCCATTGGACCAGGCAGCCGGAGTGAAGAATGCCGCTACGCCTAAGATCGCGAAGCAAGCGCCCATGATCGGCACCACACGGACCGAGTAGGCCCCGGCAGTCATCACCCCCACGCCGTAAAGCAGCAGCCAGACGCCGGCAATCAGATGCCATTGGGCCGCGTTCGCCAACACGCCCGTCAGCAGGGCGCCGGCCGCTAGCGGCGGAGCTAGCCCAAAGCCAAACTTGCGCAGCGAGCCCTCCGATGAAGGTGCTCGTTTCAGTTTGAGAGTGATTGCGCCGACGGCGATTGAGATCCCGACGGCGGCGGCGACCAGCCAGACTCGCAGCCAGGCCGCCGGATCCGTTTGAGGTTCCGCGACCGCGGCGAAGCCCAAGGCCACGACGCCCATTGCGGCCGCGCCCCAGCCGGGGACGCCAGTGAAGACGGACGAACGCTCCATCGTGTCACGAATGAACGCGAGGTTGTCCATCGCCTTGCTGTGCAGTAGGATGGGCTGGTCCGCGCGCGGCTTGGCAGAAGGCGACGCCATGCTGAGATCGTACGCGCCTTTGGCCAATCTGTCAAATTCGATGAAGAGCTTTGCGAAGTCAAGTAGGGCTAGCGGGGGGCCATCAGCCAGATGTCTCCGCTGAGTTCGCTCATGGGGAAAAAGAGCTTGCCGCCGCCGATGCTGAGCTGGCGGTCGTTGACGCTCATCTGGTCGAGCGAGTGGCGCAGCGTGGGGAAGCGGCGCACGACTTGAGGCTCGCCGGCGACGGTTCTATCGGAATTGAGGGCGATCCTCCACAGGTCGCGCGAACCGGCGGAACTTGACGTGAAGTACAGCGAGCGTCCGTCGGCGCTCCAGGCGGGAGAGTACGCTTCTGCGTCGGCGAGGACCAATTGCCACGACTCCGGTTCGGCGGCGGCGCCCGTATCGAAGGGCGCCACGTATAGGCCAGGAGCGGATCCTTGGGAGTGAAAGGCGAGCCACTTGCCGTCAGCAGAGAGGGCTCCGTCGCTGGCTGCCGAATCAGAGGTCCCGGTGACCAGTGAAGTTTGGCCGGACGCCAGCTCCAGAAGGTGGACTCCGGGCTCGCGGCTGTAGACGATATAGCCGCCGTCAGGAGTCCAGGCGCGGGGGGCGCCGCAGTCGTCACACACGGTCCGCCCGGAGCCTCCGGTGAAAGTCCGTATGTAAATCGTCTGCTTGCCTTGTTGCTCCACAACGTAAGCAATCTCATCGCCGGAGGGACTCAGCAGCGGCGCACGCTGTTCGGCCGAATCGCGGGAAACGTTGGCCTCGTCTCCTGTCGCAAGGTCCTTGGTCCAAATATCCCGTTGGCCCCAGCGGTTAGAAATGTAGACCAGGCGTTGACCGTTGGCCGAGATATCGCTGGCGGTGTCGCTGGCTTCGGTTGAGGTGATGCGTTCGAGTGCCTCAGCCGGCGCTCTTGCCGCTAACGGCAAGGCCCAGATGTCGCGTCGTTGCCGGACGTTGGCGAAAGCGATGAGTCCCGAAGCAGCCATGGTCGGCATGACTTCCAAGCCGGCGCCGGTCGTCAGGCGAACCGGGGAACTGATGGATGAACCGTCCTCAGCAACTTCGACGCGGTCGAGCTCCGCGTCGCCGCTCTTCACCAGAATCGTCGAACCGCTACGGCTCCACTCTTCGCTGGGGAGTTCCATTCCCGCTTGCTGGAATGTCGCGGCCGCGCCAATCGCCACGGGTTGGCCGCCGTCGGTGGGCGCCGTCCACCAGTCGATCTCGCCCGTGGCAGCCTCGCCCCAGGCCATGATCGACTTTCCATCGGGCGCCCACAACGGCGTCTCCAACCGCCGGAAGCCGCTGAATACCTGCACAGCCTTACCCATGCTGATCGGCGCGAAGAAGATGCCTCCGTCGATCCCCGGCTTGACGTAGGCGAGTTGTGTGCCATCCGGGGAGAACTGCGGCGCCACGGCGTCCGCGGCAGCGAAGTAGGGGGCTCCTCCAATCGCCGGAACCGTGAAGACTCCTGCTTCCGCACGTGCGAAGGCGAGTTGTGTGCCGTCGGGCGAGAACACCACTTGTCGCTCGTCGGCTGGGTCGTCGGTGATACGGATCAGGCCCCCGCCTTCGACCTGCTGTACCAAGATGTCGAGATCGCCGTTGCCGGCTCGGTCCGAACTGTAAGCCAGCAGCCGCCCGTCGGGGGAGAGCGTGGGATAGACGCTGAGACCGCCGTCCCAGGTCACCCGCTTGAGTTTGTAGCTGAGGGAAGTCGTCGGCTCGGCGCCGCCGCCTGCCATGGCCCAGACGACTAAACCCGCCAACGCGGCCGCGCCAACGGCGGCTGCGGCGAGTTGGGCGACAGAGAATCCGACTGGTGGGCGCTCGACCGGCTCCGGCGGCAGGGTCGTGTCGACGGCCGAAGGAGGCCGGATCGCGGAACTCGAGGATGGCTGCGCGCGCGTGCCAGACAGCGTTCGGGCCAGCGCTTCCAGATCGACCAGTAGATCGCCGCAAGTTTGGTAGCGCTCGTTCGTTTCTTTGGCCAGGCACTTCAGAACGATCCGTTCCAGTTCCATGGGGACGCCGCTTCTCAACGCGGTGAGCGGCTCGGGCGGTTCGTTCAAGATGCTGTAGAACAGCGCCTGCTCGTAGTGGCCCAGGAATGGCAACTGCCCCACGGTCATCTCGTAAAGCACCACGCCGAGCGACCAGATGTCGGAGCGCAAGTCTACCGCCGCGCCTTGAACTTGCTCCGGAGACATGTAGGCGGCCGTGCCCAGCTGCCGGCCGTCGCGGGTCAGACGTGTCGCCTGGGCCAGGCGGGCCAGACCGAAGTCCATGACGGTGACGTGTAGGCGGCCCCGGCTCCGTTCGGATACGATCGCATTGGCCGGCTTGATGTCGCGATGGACGATTCCCTTGGCGTGCGCTTCTTCGAGCCCTTCGGCCATTTGCCGAGTAATCTCGATGGCGTCCTGGAGCTTGAGCGGGCCAGCCGCGATACGACCGTCGAGACTTTGGCCCTCGATCAAGGGCATCGCAATAAACCACTTGCCCTCGAATTCGTCCACTTGGTAGACGCCGCAGATGTTGGGATGATCAAGCGCGGCGGCGGCCTGCGCCTCCTGTAGGAATCGGCGGTGGTTCTCTTCGTCCTCGACGGCGGAGGGGGTCAGGAATTTCAGAGCGACGGCGCGCCGAAGCTTGGCGTCTTCGGCCTTGTAGACGATTCCCATGCCGCCTTGGCCCAGGGTTTCTAGGACCCTGTAGTTGCCGATGGTGCTGCCGATCATACCGAGCTAAGGATACTGTAGCGCCCACGCTGTTCAGGCTCGCGGGCCAATCATCTATTCGTCGACCAGGGCCATTAGGTTACCGCAGCCCCAACGATGATCTCGATATCGTTGCGTAGCGCAGCAAAGGGTGCAAAAAGAGCGTCATTCTTCAGCTGGCCTCAAGAGAAGACAGCGCCAAGCTGACGCTCACAAGGCCTGGCTTCTCGACTGGCGACGAGGAAGTCGGCATGCAATAGCAAGTCCTCGGGCATCCGCCTATACTCTTGCTAGTGCGCCGCGCCCTGTTGCTTCTTCTGGTTCTTTCCTCGTTACAGGGGCAGTCCAATTGGCCTTCGTTCGGCCGCGATCTTGGCGCCGCGCGGTATTCGCGGCTCGATCAAATCAATACGACGAACGTCGACCGCCTGCAGCGCGCCTGGACGTTATCATACAGGCCAGCCGGGTTCGGAAGGCATCCCGATCGTGGTCGACGGCGTGATGTACCTGGTCGCCGCGAACGGCATCTTCGCCATCGAACCCGAAACCGGCAAGCAGCTTTGGCATTATCCAGCGACGCAGGTTGCGCTGCGCGGCCTCGCCTTTTGGCCGGGCAGGGAAGGGACGCACCCGCGCGTCTTTGCCGGCGTCAGCGGCGGCATGATCGCCCTCGACGCCACGACCGGCAAGCCTGCGCCAGGCTTTGCTAACGAAGGACTACTTGATCTCAAGCAAGGCGTGCTCGGCGACTTGCCCGACGCCAGAATATCGCTACAGTCGCCGCCCATCGTCGTCGGCAACCTGGTCATCACTGGCAGCGCCAACGGCGAGAACACTCCTTCGCTCGGCGCCTACGGAGACATCCGCGCCTGGGACGCCAACACGGGCGACCTCGTCTGGACTTTCCACACCGTGCCGCGCCCCGGCGAGCCCGGACACGACACCTGGCCCGGTGACTCGTGGAAGAACCGCACCGGCGTCAACAATTGGGGCTTCATGACCATCGACTCGGAACGCGGCATTCTTTACGTGCCTCTCGGCTCGCCCACCAGCGATTTCTACGGCACCGACCGTATCGGCGACGGGCTCTACGGCAACAGCCTCGTCGCGCTCGATGTGAATACGGGCAAGCTGCTCTGGCATCAGCAACTCGTCCACCACGACCTGTGGGACTTCGACCCCGCCGCCGCGCCGATCTTGTTTGACGCTCAGCGCGATGGCCGCACCGTTCCCGCCGTCGCGCAAATCACTAAGCCCAGCCTGCTGTTCGCCTTCAACCGCGTCACCGGCGAGCCGCTCTACGGCATGGAAGAGCGTCCTGTGCCGCAGACCACCGTGCCGGGCGAGCGGACGTCTCCGACGCAGCCGTTTCCCTTGAAGCCGCCGCCGCTGTCGCGGGTGGGTTTTAGCGAAACCGACCTCTACAATCTGACGCCCGAGCACGCCGCCTTCTGCCGCGACCTCTACGAGCGCAACGAGATGAAGCCGGTCGAACTCTACACCCCCTTCCCGCTCGACCAGAATGTGCTGATGTTTCCCAGTACGCTCGGCGGCGGCGGTTGGGGCGGGGTCTCTTCGGACCCCTCGCTCGGGCTGCTGTTCACCAACGTCAACAACCTCGGCCAATGGGGACAAATGGAGAAGCGTGCCGAAGGGGAACCCGGCACACCGTACTTCCGCACCTCCGACTACGGGACCTACGCGCGCTTCTGGAACGTCGAGACGAAGATCCCTTGCACCAATCCGCCCTTCGGAGAACTCGTGGCCGTCGATGTGAATACCGGCGACATCGCCTGGCGTTCGACACTCGGCACGACCCCCGCGCTCGAAGCCCTGGGCGTCCGCAACACGGGAGCGCCGAGCCTGGGCGGCAGTATCGCCACCGCCGGCGGGCTAGTCTTTATTGCGGCGACGAACGACAGTCGCATCCGAGCTTTTGAATCCAAGACCGGCAAGCTCGTTTGGGAGCAGCCCATCGACGCCAACGGCCACACGATCCCGATCACCTACCTCGGCAAAGACGGCAAGCAATATGTCGCCGTTATGGCCGGCAACGGCGGCGGTTACTTCGGCGGCACGCCCGCGGATACGCTGATCGCCTTTGCTCTGGGCGACGGCGCTGTGCAGCAACCAACAATCACGCAGGCGCCTGCGCCGCTCGACGCCACGCCCATTGTGCTGCCCGACGTCCCGGCCAAGGCGACGCTCACGCGAACCTGCGGCAGTACATGCCACGGTTTAGAAAGCGTCACAACCTTCCGCCGCAATCGCGCCGGCTGGTCGGCGATGATCGACGCGATGGCGTCACGCGGCGCCGTGATGAGTGCCGCGGACCGTCAGATCATTCTCGACTACCTCAGCGAACACGCGGGGCAATAAGAGCGGTGTTGGGGCATGGGCCATGACGAAACAAGAACTGCACGACTTCATGACGCGCCACAAACTCGGCGTCCTGTCGACGCAAGGTCCGGACCGTGCTCCACAGTCGGCGCTCATGGGAATGGCCGTGGGCGCTGACCTCGAGATCGTTGTCAACTGCTCGTTCATTGCAGCGATAAGCGGAACGTCGTCCGGCGTGGCGAAGCGATAGTTCACGGCTTGCCCTCAGACTCTACTGAAGCCCGAGATCCTCCCGCAACGCAGTCTCAGTCCTGCCGGCGCGAGCCCAGCCAACCCCGGCGGTAGAACACGGTGAGAATGATCGCCACTACCAGCAGCATCGCCCCCAGCAGCAAGAAGTAGGCATTGCGGTAGCCCAATTCGGGGATGTACTCGAAGTTCATGCCGTAGACGCCGGCCATGAAGGTGATCGGCACAAAGATCACTGTCACTATCGTCAGTGTCTGCATGATCTGGTTGAGCCGATGCGCTGAGAGCGACATATAGCCGTTCATTAGATCGTCGGTCAGCTCGTAATACAACCGTGCCAGACTCAATAGGCGGTCAAGCTGTTCTTGAACGTCAAGCAGTTCGTGGTGGTAATCCGCCAACTGCGACGGGGGCGCCGACAGTGCTGAAGTAAAGACTTGGGCGTGGTACTGCAGAATGCGCAACAGCCGCTTCAGCGCGCCTTTCTGCCGCACCAGTTCCGCCAGCAGCTCGTCGCTCGGCTTGAGCAACATCTCGTCTTCCATTTCGTCGAGACGTTTCTCTACAGCTAGCAGCAGCGGCAGGAAGCGATCCGCCACCGTACGGCATAAGCGCAGCGCCAGCGCACCGCGGGAGATCTCCGGCTCAAGCGCGCCCGACAGCAGCTCCGCCTGCACTGCCGCAGTGCTCGCGGAGACGCCCGAACAGCGGGTTACGAGAAATCGCTCACCCAAGAAAAGAGATAGCTGAATTGTCCCGAACTCCAGCGAGTTCGACACCGCATCCAAGCCCTTGAGCAGGATGAATGTGTTGTCCAGGAAAGGTTCGATCTTCGGCTGGTGGCGTTCTCGCAGCGCATCCGTAATCGCGAGCTTGTGGATGCCGAATCGTCGCGCCAGTAAGTCTTTCTCAGAGTCTGGCGATTCGTCCCCGATAGCGACCCAAATCTGGCTCGTCCCATCGCGTTCCCACTCGTCGATTAGTTCGGCTCCGCCGTCAACCAGCCTGCTGTCTTGTGGTTTGTAGAGAATGGATCGGATCAAGAAGTACTCTCGCGCGTCGTGCCGGATTTTAGCATGTGTCAGGAACGGACCTCAGCCCAGAGACGTCGCTGGCGTAGCGAAGCAATAGGTCACAGCGCGCCCTAGCCGATTGTTAGCGGCGTGAGTTGTTGGTCATCGTAGCGATCTTTGAGCCGCAGCCACGCCATGCCATAGGGGAGGCCGCCCTCGTCGCGCCCCTTGGGCACGAGATCGAGCACATCGTAGGCGCCAATGAAGGTTTCAAGGCCGCGTGCGTACACGGAGTACGTGTGATAAATGACGCCCTGATCGTCTTTGGCAAACACGCTAATTCCAGGCGCCTCCTTGCCGGAGAAGGGCTTGCTTTCGCGGAAGTTGTAGTAGACCTCGCTGTTCTTCAACTCCTCCTCGGTAAACGAGACATGAAAGTCGCGATTGAAGTCGGAGTCGGCGGACGAGACCCAGGTAAACGACCAGCCCATACGCTTCTTGAACGCTTCCAGCTTCTCAAGCGGAGCCTTTGAGACCGCGGCGTAGGCGACGTCCCGGTGGGCGACGCGGACGACCGAAGGATCGATGTGATCGGCCATGACGGAGCATGACTTGCAGCCTTGATCCCAGTCGGGTTCGAACATGAAGTGCTGGATGATGAGCTGGCTCTTGTCTCCGAATAATTCGGCGAGGGCAACGGCGCCATGCGTCCCGGCGAAGCTGTAGTCTTTCTCGAGTTTGACCCAAGGCATGGCCTGCCTTTCGCGGGTCAGGCGGTCGCGGGCGAGAGAATGAGCCTTTTCCTTCTCAAGAAGATCCAGTCTCGCTTTGAGCCATTGTTCCTTCGAAACGATCTGTGGGGGTTGCATCAGCTCTCTCCTTGGTCGGTGTCTGGTCCAGAGTCTAGTACAGCTGCGGAATGGCCCGCGCCGCTTCTTCGCTGACGGGCTTGAGTCCCAGCCGCTCGACCAACCAGTCAACGCGATCCACGCGTGCATCGGCATTGAGTTCGTGGCCGGAGTCGTATAGCTTCATGCGTTTGGGTTCGCCGAAGTGCGAGAAGCCGAGGCGTGCGATGTGCGGTGGGATCGGTTCGTCCTTCTCGCCAAACTGCAGGAAGACCGCGGCGGGGGACGAGTGTTTGACGAAGTGAACGGTGTCGGCGAACGGGAACTTCGCGAGATAGGCGTCGATCCATGCGTCGCCCACCTGCTTGCGCTGCGCGACCGCAAGCGGGTTCCGATCGTCGTATGCGTACTCCCGAAAAGAGTATTGGTTGGACATCAGCACCAGCGAGCCGATGCGTTTTTCGACGCCGGCCAGCATCGCGCCGACTCCCGCGCTGAAGCTTTGGCCCACGTAGGCAATGCGCTCGGGGTCGATGTTCCAGTCGGCGAGCATCAGGTCAATTGCCGCGCGCCATTCCTTCGCCATTTGCACTTGGGCCAGCGGCCCTTGGCCGTTCATTGGCTCGGGGTCGGGCTCCGCGCCTTGCCGAATCAGCGGGCCATCGAGCAGTAAACAAGTTGCGCCAGCGCGCGCCAGAAGCCGCGCTTCTTCCATGAACTCTTGCCGGTTGCGCATCAGCGAGCCGGCCATCATCCAATGGCCGAACAAAATCAAGGGTGTCGGCTCGCCCTGGCGCGGCGCCACTAACGTTCCGGGCACGCGTTCTCCGGCTGGACCGACGAAGGAGTAGTCAACGATCCCGATACCGGGTTCCTGCGGTCCCTGCATGCGCAAGAATCCCGACTCTACCGCCGAGCGGTCGTAATCGAGCAAGGCCTGTAACCGTTCGAGCGGGACGTCTTGCGCCAAGGCGCCGGCCGCGAGTAGAAAAATGGCGAGCGCCAGCTTCATGGCAGTTGTAGACGCTCCAGCCGGTGGATGAGTTTCCTCGCGTTTTCTGCCAGTGTATTAAGCACATGGTCGAGCGGAAAAAGCATCTGTCAATGTTGCGGTCCTACACGCCGGCGGACTTCTTCACGCTGGGCAACGCGAGTTGCGGCACGATCTCGATCTTCTTGTGCCTCGACTACATCGCCGAGGGCCGCAACCGTTATTTCTGGATCGCCTTTGTGCTGCTATTTCTCGCGCTGGCCTTCGACGTGCTGGACGGCTGGTGGGCGCGGCGTTCGAAGCGCCAATCTGTGCTCGGCGCCGATCTCGACTCGCTCTCCGACATCGTTTCTTTTGGCGTGGCGCCGGCGGCGTTGGGCTTTACGTTGGGGTTGCGCGGCGGCTGGGACATGCTGATCCTCACCTTCTTCGTCGTTTGCGGCATCAGTCGTTTGGCGCGGTTTAATGTGACGGTGCTGGAGTTGTCCGACGGCGGCGACAAGGTCAAGTATTTCGAAGGGACTCCGATTCCGACGAGTATTCTCATCGTGATGTTGTTAGGCGTGGCGTTCTCGCAGGAAGCGATCGGCGAAGAGTTGTGGTTGGGCGTGCATCGCCTCGGTCCGGCGAACTTGCATCCGATGGCCTTGCTCTATGGCTTCAGCGGTTCTGCGATGATCAGCGCTACACTGCGTATTCCAAAGTGGTGAGTTCGATGGATGGTTTGGGGCTAGGACCCGCCGCTTACGCGCCTGGGCTCGGGTGGGGCGGAGGTTTGGGAGGAAGGCGCAGTTTGGCGTTGCGAAGGGAGTTGGGGCGCCGGGTTGGCGAAGTTGGTTTATTGAAGGCCGACGCCCAAAGGGCCCCTCTTGCGAGGGGCCCTTTGGGACGTAGGTTGCGATCCCCTACCAAGCGAGGGATCG
>JAQCLD010000194.1 GCA_027592785.1 Acidobacteriota bacterium | reverse complement strand
GGGTTAGCGTTGATTTGTTCGAACTCGGCGCGGCTGGCCCGGAGTGAAACCGCGTCTTCGCGCGGGAAATCCTCCGGTATCGCATAACCCGCAGCGGCGGTTGCGGTCCATTCCGCTGCTCGTATCAGACTCGTCTGGAAACCCACGCAGCGCACGCGGTCCGGAACTCCTTCGTCAGTCTTCCATATATGTCCGAACGAAGAGTTGTAGACGCGACCCTGGTCATAGTTGACCACCCATTCCAGCGGCCAATAGGAATCGGTGGCGATATGCCGGCCGTAGGTCAAGACCGTAAGCTCTTCAGCGGGGCCGCGTGCGTAGGTGTAGACCTCGATGTCGGGGGTCATCCAGCGCTCCGGTGCGCCGTGCGTAATCGGATGGTCATTGAGCCGAATGACGAGCGTGTCTTGGCGGGGGCCATGGCTGGTAGCGTTGCCCTCGCCCGGAGGAATGCGCTCAATCGTTCCTGCTGCATCGAGTCGGAGCGCCGTGCCATGGTCCTTGTCTCGCCAGCCCAGACCAATCATACGGTCGTACTCTGACCAGTGCGGAAACGCGTTATTCGCCGAGTGATAGACGAGCAAGCCGCCGCCGCCTTTGACGTAGGATTCCAATGCTAGTTCCACTTCTCGCGGCCAGCGAATCTCCGGCTGCTGGATGTTGTTCATGTTGAGCACAACGGCATCGTAGTCGGAGAAGGTCGGCCTCCACTCTGCCCAGCCTGCAGCGTCGGGTTCGCCTGGCGAAGTAGAACCCGCGACCTCGAATAAGTCCGTCTCCGAGAGCGTCGTTCGGATGAACGCGGTCGTCTTGCGCCAGTCGTGGTTGCTAAACCCGTCCACTACCAGAATCCTCAGCTTCTGCTGCGGGACATCTTGCGGTCGAGTACAGGACCCAGCAGCTAGAACAGGCATCAGCATGGCTTCGCGACGAGTCAACTGCATTGGCATCTTGAGTGAAAAGTCCTTGGGCGCGTGGCTAAAGGGGACGGGAAGCCGTGAAGCAATAGCCTTTCAGGGGCCTGTGAGCGATTCGGCTAAAGCTCGAGTGGCGTAGATTGTTGAGCGGGCTCGGCTGCCGAGGATTGGGTTCGGTCGATCGCCTGGGGGCGATGATCGGACGGTTCGTTGTTAGGCGCTTGCCAGTTCGGGAGCCAGGCGGAACATGCGTTGCAAGTTGAAGGTGAGCGCCGCCCACAAGGCTTCGCAGCGCACTTTCGCTAGACCGCGCGTGGCGAAGCGCCTGAGCTTGAGTTTCTGCTTGATCCAAGCATTCGGAAACTCGATCAACGGCGCGCGCCGCTTATAAATCGCTTGCGCTTCGGGCGTCTGCATCTTGCGGTCGAAGGCTTCGACTGCTGGATCGGACAACTGCACCGATACCGAGCGGCCGCGTTTGGCGATCTTCAGTTTGGGACAACATTTCTGGCGCGCCGTACAGTCGCGGCAGTCCTCGCCGCGAGCGGCCCAGGTGAGAATCTTGCGTCCGCCGGGCAAGCGATGTTCCCGGCGATAGCGCAGCCGCTTGCCCTCGGGACAGACCATCTCGTTGGCCGCCTCGTCATAGCGAAAGCGATCCAAGCGATAGTCCGAATCGCGGCTGACGGCCGCGCCCGAAGGGACGGTAGAGCGGCCCGTCATCACGCCGTAGAAGTCGATCTTGCGCTCGGCCAGGGCCACCACCGTCGGATGATTCGTGTAGCCGCCGTCGGCCAACGCTTGTTCGGGATAACGCCCCAGGCTCGTCTTGATGCGTTCCATCGCGGCGGGCAGCTGCGCGGCGTCCTGCGGATCGTCGACGGTTTCGACGTCGACGATGAAGCCGTGCTCTTGGTCGGCGGCCAACTGCACGTTGTAGCCCGGCGCCAAACCGCCGTCGCCCGTGCGCATGAAGCGCGCCTCGGGGTCGCTCATGGAAGCTTGTTGCGGCTTGCTCTTGTCGGTCTTCTTACGCGCCTGCAGCCTCTCGATCTCGGCCAGCGCTTGCTCCAGACGCCGTTCGCGTTCGCTTGCCGCGCGCAGCCGCGCCGATTGCTGCCGCTTCGTCGTTTGTTCTTCGGCCTCTTGGCGTTCGAGTTCCTTGACGTGACGCCGCGCAGCCGACAAGTGCGCCTTCATGGCGTCCTTGCGGCGGAAGCTCTTGCGCGACGCGTCGGCGCGGATCTTCGTACCGTCGGCGGCCACGCGCTCCAGCGTGATCAAGCCGTTCTTGGTCAGCATCGCCAACACTTCGACGAACAACTCGCGCAACGCTTCGCCGTGTCCCACGCGGAAGTCCGACAGCGTGTGGTGATTGATCGGGCGCAAGCCGGTCAGCCACTGAAGGCCCGGCTCATGCTCCATCTGCCGAGCGATCTCGCGCGCCGAATGGAGGCCTTTCGAATAGGCGTAAAGCCATACCGAGACCAGCACCTGCGGCGAGTGCGACGGTCTGCCCGCCGCTCCTTCCACCGCCCGCGCTTCCTCTTCAAAGCGCGACAAATCGAGTTGCTCGACCACTCTCCAGATCTTGCGCGCCGCGTGGTCTTCGTCGATCAATCGGTCGACATCGAGCGGCTGCAAGACCTGTTGGTTGCGGTTGATTGCGATGTACCGCGGCGCCGGGGAAACTTCTTCTCTCGCCATGCAACCAGTCTCGGCGCCTCGCAGCCTTTATGGCAAGGATTTCTTCACAGCTTCCGGAGCCCAAAGCGGCTACCGGTTCGGCCGCTAACTGGCTCTTGCGCAACAGCCTAGCCTCTTTCCGCCTCAGGTCGCTACGGCTTTCGGCTCTGGAGGCTGTGACCGGCGGGGGGCCGCCCGAACTGCTGCCTCTGTGCCTCGAGACGCCGAGAGTGCGTCGGGCGCCGGGGCTGTGTTCTGGTCGTTGGTGCGAAAAGCAACGCCTCGCGGCGTCTTCCGCTCTCTAATTGCTTTCCCCGATGTCCCTCGGTGCGGCGAACTTGCTCTAATTGAAGAAGGGTTGAGGCCCGGCTCGTGCCTGCGCGACCCGGCATCGTCAGTTGGCAGTTCTCGGAGTTCCCAAAGAAACGCTTCCCGGCGAGCAGCGCGTCGCGCTGACGCCGGCGAACATCGCGCGGCTTGTTCGCGACGGCTTCGAGGTCGTCGTTGAGTCCGGCGCCGGAGCTGGGGCCGACTTCGCTGACGCGGATTTCACCAATGTCGGCGCGCGCATCGTCCCCGACG
>JAQCLD010000193.1 GCA_027592785.1 Acidobacteriota bacterium | reverse complement strand
AGCGGCCTTCCAGCACTTGCTGTTCGAGCGCTGCGTCTTCCGCCCCGCCCTCGCGCAGCATCGTCAAGGTGGCGCGGGCGCTCTCCAGGACGCGCACGGTCGCTGCCGACTCGGTGAAAGGATGCAATATCAGCGGCGGAAGCTGATGGGAATCTTCGGGGATCGGGAGTGGCTGCGACATGCTTACAGCTACAAGCCTTATCGGCTGAAAGGAGCCCCAGTATGCCACACGAAAGCGACCATTGAAACCAGGACTCTACCTGAGAGAGGAGTAGGCCAAAAGGTTCAGCGGAATAACTCGCGCGATGCAGCGCATCGAGTTTTCGAAGGACGGAACGGATCAAAAGTTGTGCGATGGATGTCGCAGACCCTCCTGTATAGTCGGCATCACGGCTGTCCGGTTATAAGTCGAATAGAATCAGCTGGTTAGGATTTACCAGTAAAACGTCTTGGGAGTCGGAGCGCTCGAAGGCCTGTGAAATGGGCGTTTTCTCGAGTAGCGTCACGCTGAGAATCTGTAGGATTTGGTAGAGACTCGCCTCCAGCCCCAGCCGCTTGCGCACGATCGCCACCAGCACGTAAACCGAGACCACGATCCAGATCTGCGTCTTCACCGCGTTCTCGCTGACGCCGTAGAACTTCTTGATGCGCAGGTTCTGTTTGATCCAGCGGAAGAACAACTCCACCTGCCAGCGCGAGCGGTAGATCTCCGCGATCGTCAGCGCCGGCAAGGTGAAGTTGTTGGTGAGAAAGCGCAGGCGCTTGTTCGTCTTGACGTCGAAATACGAGACCCGCCGCATCGGATCCGGGTAGGCCTTGGCCGATCCCGGCGCGGCCAGAATCACCGTTTGATCCGAACGCACGCCGGTGGAGCGGTCGACCGGATTCGAGTAGCGCCTCTGCAGCACGACGTTCTTTTTGGTGCGCACGACAAAGAAAGCCGAGCAAAGAGTGAACACGAACAGGCGCTCGAAATCGAGATAGGCGCGGTCCATGACATAGAAAGCGCCGGACTCGGGCAGAAACTGGTCGAGGATATTGACGTCGTGCGTCTTGCCGTTGGTAATGCGGATGAAAGCGGGAATGGAGCCCCGCAGGTCGAGCAGTGTGTGCACCTTCACGGCAGCCTTGCGCCGGCGAAAATGGGCCCAGGGAAACAGCGAAAGGCACAGGTCGATGGTGGTCGAATCGAGCGCGTAGAGGCTTTCGTCGAGATCGACGCCGAGGGGATCGCGGGCGTACAGAGGACGTGCGATGCCGATCAAGTGCTGGGCGAAATCGGCGTAAATACGCCAGTCGCGCCGCTCGTTGGCGTCGGCCAGAGTGGAGCGGGCCACAGGGTTGCGGAAGCCCATGTGGTAGGGCTTGGGACCGAGGGCGCGCAGGCAGGCCTCGATGTCGCGCAGGCCTTCGCGGTAGGTCAACTGGGCGAAGGCCATGGCGAGAAACTGCTCCCAGCAGGAGAGGCTGCGAACCCGGCGATCCCCTTCGTAGCGAAGCGCGCAACGGCGAAATTCTCGATCCGGAAGATGGCTGATCAACTGCGAAAAGACGGTCCGGCCCTGGTTCATGGACCATTGTCGGCCGCGCCCGAAGCCGCTCCGGCCGCTATCCGCCGTTCAAATCGCGGCAAGCCGATTCCATCTCTAACTGATTCCTGCGTATGCGCTTGCGTCAGGTCGCTTCGTCCTTAACCGGACGCTAGTGAAACGACATCACTCGTGCAGGCGAGGACCTACTGAGTCCCGCATATTATTCGGTAACCTAATAGAGGAGACCAACGTCTCTTCTATATGGGTTTTCCGAAAGGCGTGAAACGAGACTTTGCGGCGCTGGAGAAGCGACGCATCGAAGCCGTAAGACTGGTGTTCGAAGAAGGCTTGAGCCAAGCGGAGGCGGCGCGACGGGTCAACGCAGCCCAACAAAGCGTAAACGGCTGGGTCAAACGCTACCGCGAGGAAGGGCAAGCCGGCCTGGCCAAGGCCGAGCGCGCCGGACGCAAGCCCCTGTTGGACCCGAGCCAGCTCGCACAACTCGAAGCCCTGTTGCTCGAAGGGCCCGAAGCTCACGGCTTCCCGACCCCGCTGTGGACCTGTCCGCGGGTGGCCCGCTTGATCCGGGACCGCTTCGGCGTCGATTACCACGAAGGCCACGTTTGGAAGCTGCTGCGGGCGCTGCGATGGAGCCCGCAACGGCCCGTGGGCAAGGCGCGCGAACGCAACGAGCAAGCGATTCGCGAGTGGAAGCACAAGACTTGGCCCGCCATTAAAAAAAAGCCCAAAAACAAGGCCGCACGATCGTCTTCGTCGACGAAAGCGGACTGAGTCAGAAGCCGCATCGCTGCCGCACCTGGGCGCCGCGCGGCCAGACGCCGGTGCTCGAATTCAACTTCAACTGGAAGCGGCTTTCGGCGGCGGCCGGCATCACCTTCCGCAATTTCTACTTTCGGCTCTACGACAAGGCCATGGGGAGCGAGGAGGTGATCGACTTCCTCAAGGCTCTGACCCGGCACATTCGCGGGCCGCTGCTGATCGTTTGGGACCGGCTGCCGGCCCACCGCAGCCGTTTGGTGCAAGAGTTCCTCGGCTACTCCGAAGGCCACATCGAGACCGAGTACTTGCCCGGTTATGCGCCCGAGCTCAATCCGGTGGAATATATCTGGGGTTATTGGAAGCAGCATGAGCTGCCGAATGTTTGCCCCAAGAGCTATTGGGAGCTCGACGCCCGCGCCCGTAAAGCCTTGCGCCGAATGCGTCGCAAACCCACCCTGGTCGCCGCCTTCTGGAAGCAGTCTTCTTTGTGTCTAGATTAACTGAGTATTATGCGGGATTCAGTAAGAGGAATTCAATATGAAGCAGCGATTGAGGCGGTTTTTCAGCGATGTGGGCGGCCAATCCGTCGTGGAGTTTGCGGTTGCCTTGCCGTTTCTTGTTTTGATGTCGGTTGGAACGTTCGCCGTCGGCATGATTTTGGACCGGCACCTGACGCTCGGACAGGTGGTGCGCAACGGCGGCAACATGTACGCTCGCGGCATCGACTTTTCAATCAATCAGAACAAGCAGTTCATTATGGATTCGGGCACCGGTTTGGATTTGCAGCTCACCGGCGGCAAGAGCGCCGTCTGGTTCACGCTGCTGACGAGGGTGCCTTCCGACGCCCTTTGCCCCAATGGCTCCGGCGGCTCACGGGA
>JAQCLD010000083.1 GCA_027592785.1 Acidobacteriota bacterium | reverse complement strand
TTCCGGCGCCTTCCGACGCCTTCACACCGCCGCTTTGTGGTCTAGTTTTGCAGTGCCGTTCTCAGGCGATCGCGGTCGAAGCCGCGATTGACGACCCCGAACCCAAACGGAGTGCCGATCTGCACCGAGATCCAGCTGCCGCGATGAGAATCGAATACGTGACCGCAGTCCCGTCCGTGGCGATGGGCCGCACTGAGCGGCAAGGACAGCGCCAGGGCGGCTGTGATGACGAGTAATGAATGGATGCGCATGTTGCATACCTCCTAACGGACGCTGCAACTACTAGAGCAAGCAGATGGCCGAACGGATCGACACTTTGGAATCAGCAACTTACGGAGGATATTCTGCGGAAGTAGCGCCCGCAAGGGACCAGTCGGCGGTGGATAAGAACCGGATCGGGAGCGCGCGCAAGACGGCTCGATAGGAGGTACAGGCACGGATTTCGGAGACGAAATCCAAGCCAGTACCTGGCGGCGTCAACTCCCGCACACGACTGCCAGCCCCCCGCAGGGCAGCACCCGGCTAAGGCCGGACTGGCCCGCGCTAGCGGCTAGTCGGTGGAGGGGGAGGACATGACGGAGTCGCCGTCCTTCCAGGTGCCGGTCTTGATCTCGTCGAGGCGGTGCTCGGCGGCGTCGCGGACGTAGCGGAACTCGTCGTTCTTGGCGACCCACTCGATGTCAGCCACATCGGTCATGACCTTGACCACTTTGCGACGGATCTCTTCGTCTTTGCATTCGCGCATGATCTTGCCAAACCACTGCTGGTCGGGGTTGAGTTCGCGAAGCCGTATCAAGGTGTTGTGGCGAACGAACCACTCGCTGTCTTCGATGATGATAGCGGCGAGGATTTCCTGGTCCTGAAGCTCCTTGGCGGCGGCAAGCCGCACGTCAGCATCAGAATTTTTCCACTTAGGTCGTAGCGCGTCGAGTAGTCCCATGATGATCCGCCCCTCGATTGTAGCGGCTTGGGCGGATCAAATCGAACCGGATCAGTAGATTCGCTCTTCGCGGCGGGGACGCCGGTAGGGCGTTTCGAGCAGTTTGCGTGCTTCCTCTTGGGCGTTTTGGGTGTCGTCGCGAGTACGAATAGCGAGTTGGTATTCGTTGACGGCGCGCTCACGCTGACCGGTGATATCGAAGATCCTGCCTAAGTGGATGTGCGACCAAACGACCGTCCACTCCGGCTCCTGGTCGCCGTTCAGGGATTCGCGAAACTCATTCGCGCCCGACTGATAGTTGTTCTGGGCGAAGAAGACCTCGGCGATGCGGTAGTGCGCCAGCGAACTGTAGCGATTGATGTCCAGGGCGTCCTGATACTTCTGCAGAGACTCGGTGTAGTAGCCGAGTCCGAACAGCTGTTCGCCTTGGCGGATGGCTACGCGAACGCGAATGTCGTCGTCATAACGCAGGATGACGTGATTGGGGTCGAGGATGACGCGCTTGGGTTTGCCGAACGCTTCCACGGTGTAGTCCGATGACGTGCCGCTGACCTCAACCGTGCGGTACTCGGGTTCGCCTTCGGTCTGGATTTCGAGTTCGACCGGCATGCGGAAGGTGTCCATGTCCTGCTGCACCTTGCCGAGGACTTGGAAACCCTGGCCGCCGCCGAGACGGTAGATGGTGTATTCCTGTTTGAACTCGGGGGTAGCCGTGGACTCCACCCATTGCAGGAAGAAGGGCTGCAGATCGCGGCCGCTGAGCTCGGCGGTAATCTCTTCGACATCGGCTGTGACGGCCGACTTGAAAGTAAACTTCTCGACCAACTGGTGCATCATGGCCGCGAACGGCTCGTCGCCGAGCATCCAGTGGAGCATGTGCAACACCATGGCGCCCTTGGCCCCGGCTAGCGCCTCGATCTCGGGAGAGAACGGGGGCAGGCGATCGGACTGGATGATGGGAATCTCGGAGAAGGTCAGCGCTTCGACGCGGGTTTCTTGAATCGCCAGATCGAAAGCCTCTTCGCCCAGCGAGTTGCGGGTCTCAAGCAGGGCGGCGTACCAGGCAAAGCCGTAGTCGAGCCACAGATGGCTGCGATTGCCGGGGGTCACCATGCAGCGCCACCACTGGTGCGCGACTTGCCGCGCCAGCAGGCGGCGGTTCAGTGTGTTGCGCATGCCGTAAGGGCTCAGGAAGATGAGGCCCGGGGCGGAATAGCCGTCGGGCGAATACTGGCCGATTTCGACGATGGTGAGCGCGCCCGAATAGGGAGCTCCGAAGCTGTCCTTGTAGAAGCTGACCATCTCGCCGGCAGCCTCGCCGTACTCGCGGGCAAGGCCTTCGTCAATGCTCTTCATGTAGAGACGCATCGCGCCGCCGTCGGTCGAAACGCTGAGCGTTTCGCCGGTGACGATGCCGATTGAACCGGGAAACGAATCTTGAGTGAAGTCAAAGGCGAAGCGGGTGCCGTTGGGAGTCTCGGAACGCAGCCCGGAGCCGCTGCCCACCACTGAGTAGCCGGCGGGGACTTCGATATTGATGTTGGCTTTGAACTGATCGGCCTCGAAACCGTTGACGGGGAACCAGCGCGCGGGATAGAGCAGCCAGCCGCCTTCGGTCGTGAGGTTGGCGACATCGACGCCTTCGAGGGGCGAACCTTCGTAGCCTTTGAGTTGGCCCGAATAAGCGAAGGTGAGCTGGGCTTCCTGGCCGTCGGCCAAGGCTGCGGGGAAAGGCACGCGGATCGTGAAATCCGGCTCGTAGCGCGAACCGGATAGGACTGCGCCGGAGCCGTCGGTAATCTCAGTGACTTGGAGGCCGTTATGCAGCTCAAAAATGGCCTCGGTGACCGGCTCGCGAGCGATGAAACGGACCGTGGCCGTCGCCTGGAGCGTTTGCGAAGCAGGGTCGGCGACGGCGTCGATGTCGTAGGACTGGACGTCGATGAGCGGACGCGGAGTTTGGGCGGCGAGGCCGCCGGTGAAAAGGAGCAGAAGAGCTAGGGCGGCGGTCGCCCGGGAATAGATCAACTGGCCAGCGATTCGATGCGTCTGCATATCTCCTCCGCCGCCTTGGTCGCCGCGGGCGCTGCTCCGGCGAGGTTTTGACGAACCTCGCTCAGGTCAGCCTTCATGCGGCGTTGTTCTTCGGGCTGGGTGAGCAGCCTGAGCGCCGCAGCGGCGAGGCGGTCGCCAGTGCAGTCGCTCTGAATGAGCTCTGGAACGATTTCTCGGTTGGCCAGAAGATTCACCATCGAATAGTACGGGGTCTTTACCAACGGTTTGCCTAAAAGCCAAGTGGACCAGCTGACACGGTAAAAAACCACCATCGGGGCCCCTTGCAAGGCGGCTTCCACGGTGGCTGTACCGCTGGCTACGAGGGCTACATCGGCGAACCGCAATAGATTCTGCGTATCGTTCTCAACTATACGGACGTTCTGGGCGGAGATGCGTTCCCGAAAAAATTCGGCGCCGGTGGCATTGGAGGCCGCAAGCACAAAATTTGAGGGCTTTTGGGCCGCGATTAGATCGACGGCGCTGAGAACGTGGGGGATATGGCGGGCGGATTCACCGCGACGGCTGCCGGGCAGTAGAGCGACGATCGGCAGGCTGGGGTCGAGGTTGTGACGGGTGCAGTGTTCCTCGCGGGTGGTTGTCGAGACGGGCGCGTCGGCGAGCGGGTGGCCGACGTAAGTGGTGACGACGCCGTGCTCGCGGAAGAACTTCTGTTCGAAGGGAAAGATGCACAGCAGGAAGCTGACCAGGCGCCGAAACTTGTGGACGCGCCATTGCCGCCAGGCCCAAAACTGCGGCGCGACGTACCAGACGACCGGCACGCCCAGGGGCTTGAGCTTGGCGGCGACGCGGATGTGGAAGTCGGGCGAATCGGTGAGGATGGCGAAGTCGGGCTGGCGTTTCTTGATCTCGCGCATGAGAGTCTTGAACTCGCCGTAGATGCGCGGGATGTGGCGAACGACTTCGAGCAGGCCAACGACGGCGAGGCTTTCGCTGCGGATGATCGGTTCGACGCCGGCTTCGCGCATGAGGGGGCCGGCGGAGCCGAAGAATTCGGCGTCAGGCAGGCGCCGGCGCAGCTCTAGGACGAGTTCGGCGGCGTAACGGTCGCCCGAGGTTTCGCCCGCCGACACTAGGATCTTCATCGCCATGGGACGAAGGCCCAGTGTACCGAGTGCGTCTAGGAATTAGGCGCGAGCAGCGGCTGCGGCGGCGAGCGGCCGCTGGGGAGTCCAGGGGCCCCAGGCGTCGCGGGTTGCCTTGGCCGCGTCGAAGAACGAGGAGCGCTGAGCGGGTTGGTTGAGTGCGATACGCTGGAGTTGTGGGAAGCGGTCGAGCACAGCGGGCGGAACCGCAACGCGCTCCCGGCTGATCATCGACTCAATTTGCAGGGCATTGGCGACCGATTGGCCGCCGCAGTGGTTGTTGGCCACCACGTAGAGCTTTTGGCAAGATTTGGCAAGGTTTTCGATCCGCGGAAGCCAACGGGACAGCTGGTCTCCCGAATAGAAATGGTCCGAGCGGGCCTCGGGCTGGTAGTTGCGGCCATCGAGGCGCACGTAACCGATGGGCGAGGTGGCGTGCTCGGTCGGCGGCATCGATTGGCTCAGCTGCGGCTGGTCGATGTTGCAGAAACCAATGCCGAGATCGGCCAAGACGGCCAAAGCGCGGGAGTTGTTCCAGCTCGCGCTGCTGAATTCGGCGACGAGCGGGTACTGCGGCAGGGCGCGAGCTAGACGCCTGACGTAAGCAAGATTCTCGGCCGAGAGCCGGAACGACAACGGGAACTGCGCTAGGACGCAGCCGAGGAGTCCGTTGTCGATCAGCGGCTCGAGGCCTTGGGAGAAGCGACGCAATTCGGCGGGATCGAGATTTTGGTCGTGGGTGATGCCGCTGTAGAGCTTGGCGGTGAATTCGAAGTTCTTGGCTCGGGCCAGTTTTTGGACCCAAACGCGGGAGACTTCGGGGCGCAGCGGCCGGTCGGAGGACGCGTTGATCTCGATGACGGAGAAATATTGGGCTAGATAGGCGGCCTCGTGGAAGCCCTGAGGACGGTTCATAGGATAGACCGCACCATTCCAATCGCTGTAGGACCAACCGGCAGGACCAACCCGAATGTTGGCCTTTGATTCGCCTGAGATTCTCTCTTTATTCGCCATCTGTTCGATTCTAGGGCGAACAGATCGGCCCGTCAAGAGATTTCTTGAGGCTCGTGCTACTTCTTTACGAACTTTGAGACGTTGGTTCCGTTTACCTCGCCGACGTAGATGGCGCCCTGGGAGTCCACCGCGACCGCCGTAGGGTTGCGGAGTCCCACGATCTTCTCGATGATCTTGCCGTCTTCGAGATTGGCTATCAGCAGGCAGTTGTTCTCGGTTCCATCGACCACGTAGATGCGGTCATCCTTGACGAACAGGCCCCAGGGCGTCCCGAAGTTGGTCCATTGTTTGAGGAACGTTCCGGAGGCGTCAAAGATCTGGATGCGGTTGTTCGAGCGGTCAGCCACGTAGATGCGGTCCTGGGAATCCACGGCGATGCTGTGCGGCTGGTCGAACTGGCCGGGGTCCGTGCCCGGGCCGCCCCACCACTTGAGGAACGTCCCGTCGGGCGCGAACTTGGCGACGCGCGAATTGGGCCCCTCGCCGTCAGCGATAAAGATGTCGCCGTTGCTGGCCACGGCCACATCGGCCATGCCGTTGAAGGCATCCCGCGATTCGTTGTCTCCGGTGACGCCTTTCTTGCCGAGCGTCAGGAGCAGCTTGCCCTGGGAATCAAACTTGAAGGCCTGCATATCGCCGCGGTCGGTGATCCAGACGTTGCCGGAAGGGTCGACGCGGAGGAAGTGCGTGGTCTTGAACATGCCCTGTCCCCAGGCGCGGAGGAATTTTCCGTCGCGGTTGAAGGCCACGATGGGCATGGCTTCGTTGCGCTGGAAGACGTAGACGTTGCCTTGGGCATCGACGTCGACGCCGGTGGCGGAACCCCAGGCACTCATGCCGGGAGGGAATTGCGCCCAGTTCTCGACCAGCCGATAGGAAGTGTCCGATTGCGCGGCGGCAATGCCTGTTGTCAGTGCGGATACCAATAGGAAAGCGGTGAGTTGAGTCTTCATGGCGCCTCCTGGCGTCGAAATGCACTCGCAATGTAGCACGCGAGCTTGACGGGCTAGTCGTTTTTGATGCGGACCAGGGCCAGGCGCAAGTCTTCACCGTCGAGCACAAACTCTTTCCAGTCGACGGCCTCGTCGGTGGGGCCGAGCAGTTCGCTGCAGAGGGTTTCGGCCATGAGCGATTCGCGGTTGGCGGCGGCAACGCGTTGGAGGCGTTCGGAGCCGTCGAGGTGCAGGCGGATGCGCTCGGTGTAGGCGACGTCGTGGTCTTTGCGCATGTCTTGGACGCGGCGCAGGATTTCGCGGAACAAGCCTTCATCGAGCAGTTCGGGAGTGAGGTCGGTGTTGAGGACGACGACGGCGGAACTGTCTCCAGCGGCGGCAAAGTGGTCGGTCGCCTCAACGAGGATCTCGACATCCTCGGGTCCGAGGGGCACGACGGTACCTTCGATGGTGATGCTTGTGGCCCCTTTGGCGAGAAGTTCGGCGCGAAGGATTGCGGCATCCGCTGCGGCGAAGGCCTGTTTGGCTGCTTTCACCAGTTTGCCGAGTCGCGGGCCGAGCTGGCGGAAGTTGGGCTTAAGCACGTAGTGGACGTGCGCTTGCTCGGGAGGCACGAAGGAGACCTTGTGAACGTTGAGCTCTTCTTCGACCAAACGGGCGTGAACGGCAACGCGGTTGCGCAGGCCGGCGTCTGAGATTACGGCTTCGGCGCTGGCGAGCGGTTGACGGACCTTGATTTTGTGTTCGGTGCGAACGCGCAAGCCGAGAGAGACGACGTTGCGGATCACGGCCATTTCCTCGGAGAGGAGTAGATCGATAAGCGACTCATCGACGGCGGGCATGTCGGCGAGGTGGACGCTTTCGGGCGCCTCGGCGTCAACGCGGCAGACGATGTTGCGGTAGATCTCGTCGGCCATGAAGGGCGTGAAGGGCGCGGCCAGCTTGGCGACCGTGGTGAGGCATTCGTAGAGAGTGGCGTAGGCGTTTTGCTTGTCAGCATCGAACCCGCTCTTCCAGTAGCGGGCGCGGCTGCGCCGCACGTACCACCTAGAGAGTGCGTCGGCGAAGTTGTTGAGCGCGGTCGCCGCCTCGAAGGCATGGAAGTCGTCCATCTGCGTGCGGACGGTGCGCGTAGTCAGCGCCAGCTCGGAGAGGATCCAACGATCGAGCAAGGCGCGGTCGGCGACGGGTTGGCCTTTGTGCTGGGCAGGGTCGAAGCCGTCGATGTTGGCGTAGATGGTGAAGAAGGAGTAGACGTTGCGCAGCTTGAGCGGAAAATCTTTCTGGATAGCCCGGACGTTGGCCAGCGAGTGGCGACGCGTGTTCCAGGGGGCTGAACTGGCCAGGAAGAACCAGCGGAAGGCATCGGCGCCGGGCGCGGTGGAGACAGGGCTTTCGATGGTGACGCGTTGAGCGTCGGGAAGCCAGGGAACCTCGATCGGGGTGACGGACTTACCTTTGGCGTTGATCTTGGCGCCAAGCGTCTTGCGGTCTTCGTCGGACAAAACGACGACGCGGCGGGGCATGCCCTTGCCGGGCTGCATGACGAGTTCGACGAAACAATCGCCGCGGTCTGGGCAGTAGGCCTTCATTGTTTGGCCCGGCTGCAGGTCGAGGGCTTCGAGGTCGTCGCGAGCGATCAGCGCCTGGCCGGGCTCGACGATGACGGCGCAGTCTTCGGCGGTAACCACGGCGAAGTCTTGAGCGACGCGGTCGAGGATGGCGTCGGGCGGAGTGTAGTTGCCTTTGGACTTCGACTCCTTCTTGCCGGAGGGGTCGTTGACGTGTCCCAGTACGATGCAGGTCTTGAAGGGCAGCGGGTAGTCGCGCAGCGGGTCGAGGCCCAGGCGTTGCTGACACTCCTTATCGAAGAGCAGCGTCGCGATCATGACCTGCGAATAGAACCAGCCGCGCGTTTGGTCGATGGCCTCGGTGATGTAGTCGGCGGGGAAGGACTCGTTGAACTTCTCGGCTCCTTGGTGCGGGAAGCCCCACTGAGCGAAGGGCATGCAGCCGGAGTCGAACCAGCAGTCGATGACTTCGGGCACGCGGCGATAGACGCCGGACTCGCCGGGCTCTTGCCAGGTGACGGCGTCGATCCACGGCTTGTGAACCATGAGGTGATCGGAGAGCGCCGGGTTCGCGGCCTTAGCTTTGTGCCAATAGTCGAAGGCGTTGGGATTCTTGGCGAGAATTTCGTCGGCTGATGAGGGCGACTGCATCTTGCCGGTCTCGTCGTTAATCCAGATGTTGAGCGGCGTGCCCCAGTAGCGTTCGCGAGAGAGCGCCCAGTCGACGTTGTTGCGCAGGAAGTCGCCGAAGCGGCCTTGGCCGATGTGCTCGGGCAGCCAGCGGATGGCGTCGTTGTTCTGGAGGACTTCTTTGTTGCGCGCGGTGGTCTTGATGAACCAGGCCGGACGCGCGTACTGGATGAGCGGATCTTCGTCGGCACGCCAGCAGAAGGGGTACTCGTGTTTGTATTGCTCGCGATGCAGCAGGATGCCTTTGTCTTTGAGCAGGCGGATGAGCAGCTTGTCGGCGTCCTTGACGAATTCGCCGGCAACGTCGGGGGCGGCGTCGGTGAACTTGCCGTCGGGCTTAACCGGGCACAGCAACGGGACGGATTCCCCGCCCTGCGCGTACGATGCGACGGTATTGCGGTGGAGGTCGAAGTCGACCTCGCCGAACGCTGGCGCTTCGTGGACGAGGCCCGTACCGGAGTCGAGTTCGACGAAGTCGGCGGCCAGCACTTTCCAGAGCGCTTTCTCTTTCACGCCGGCGGCCGTCGTCACTTCCAGATCACGGTACTGCTCGTAGAAATAGTCGAACGGCGGCAGGTAGGTCTTGCCCAGCAGCTCGGAGCCCTTGAACGCTTTCTCCACCGGGAGGTCCCGGCCGATCTTCTGCTCGATGGTTTCGCGCAGTGCAGCGGCGATGATCAGGCTGCCGTCTTCGTCCTTGACCTGAACGTAGTCGAAGTCCGGCCTCACCGCGGCGTATTGGTTCGAAGGCAGTGTCCAAGGGGTCGTGGTCCAGACCAACAACGAGACGTTGGGATCCTCGACGAGCGGAAAGCGGACGTATACCGAAGGGTCTTCGACTTCTTTGTAGCCTTGGCCGACTTCGCCGGCGGAGAGCGCGGTGCCGCCTTGGGGCCACCACCAGACGATCTTGTGTCCGCGGTAGAGCAGGTCTTTCTTGACCAGCTCTGAGAGGGCCCACCAGACGCTCTCGACGTAGGAGCGGTGATAGGTGACGTAGGCGTCTTCGAGATCGGCCCAGAAGCCGATCTTCTCTGTCATGCGCTCCCACTCTTCGGTGTAGCGGAAGACGGACTCGATGCAGCGGACGATGAAGGGCTCAACGCCGTACTCTTCGATGGCCTCTTTGCCATGGATGCCGAGTTCTTTTTCGACTTCGACTTCGACGGGCAGGCCGTGCGTATCCCAGCCGGCCTTACGCGGCACATAGCGACCGCACATGGTTTGGTAGCGCAAGAAGACGTCTTTGAAGACGCGCGTCAGCACATGGCCGTTGTGCGGCAAGCCGTTGGCTGTCGGCGGGCCTTCGTAGAAGGTGAACTGAGGCTGGCCCTTGCGGATGTCGAGGCTCTTCTCGAAGATGCCGCGGCTCTTCCAGAATGCGGCGATCTCGCGCTCCCTGGCGGCGAAATCGACGATGGCCTGGGCTTGTTCGAACTTGGGCTGACTCATGGGATCGAAACGACTAGTGTACCGTCGCTCGCTGGGCGATCACGAGAGGCATGTTCAGGAGTTGCTGCGATTAGCCGATGCCCAAATGGACCTGATCTTCTAGCCTTCATCATCCGTGACATGGAAGCCGATGCGGTGTTTCTTGGGCGGCTCGGGCTGTTCCAGCAGGCCTTGGATGTGCTCGAACAGGATGCCGATTTCCTGATCGTGCTGGGCCACTTTACGGGCCAACTCCTCATTGGCGGCCAGCATCTGGCGCAGCCGGACAAAGGTGCGCATGATGGCAACGTTGACCGCTACGGCTCGCTCACTACGCAATACGCCGGAGAGCATTGCCACGCCTTCCTGTGTAAATGCTCGCGGCGCGTAGCGACGCCCGCCCCAACTTGAGGTCACAATTTGTGACCTCAAGTACTCAAACTCCTCGGTCGATAGCCGAAACATGAAGTCCTCGGGGAAGCGTTCACTGTTGCGCGTCACGGCCTGATTGAGCGCCTTCGTCGGAACGCCGTACAGCTCGGCAAGATCCGCATCGAGCATAACGTTTTGCTCTCGGATCACATAGATTTTCGCCGCGATGCGTTCCACGGGAATGATGCTTTCCGAGATCGCCTTGGCCATCGAAAGGGTCCCCTTGTCACCAACCCTCAAACACTAGCCAGTGCTGCGAAGCCCATTGCGGCCCAGCCGCGGAGCCTCGCGCCCGATCTCGATGATGCCGCGGCTCTTCCAGAACGCGGCAATCTCCCGCTCCCTAGCAGCGAAATCGACGATGGCTTGGGCTTGTTCGAACTTGGGCTGACACATGGGATCGAAACGACTAGTGTACCGTCGCTCGCTGGGCGATCACGGGAGGCAGTGCGGCCAATCGAGCTTGAGTGAAGTGATCTTCGGGCAGCGTGTCGCGGCGAGTAGAGCAGAAGAGTAGGAACCCAACCCTCCAGGCAGTCTTTTCAACTCCTTAGGCGGCCTCGGATCGGGTCATTTCCGCGAAATTTCATAGTCGGAAGTTACTCAGAACCAAGCCTAGAGGCCCTTTCACCGGTCTGACAACGCTACAATTCACCTGTCTTGCACATCGGCTCCACCATCAGTCACTACAGGATCGTCGAGAAGCTCGGCGAGGGCGGCATGGGTGTCGTTTACAGGGCCGAGGACACGACGCTGGACCGTCCGGTCGCGTTGAAGTTCCTAGCTGATCATCTGCTGAACGATACGGAAGCCAAAGAGCGCTTTCTGCGTGAAGCGAAGGCTGCCGCCGCGCTTCATCACTCCAACGTCTGCCCTGTTCACGAGATCGACGAAGTGGACGGCAAGACCTTCCTGGCCATGGCCTTCCTCGAAGGCGAATCGCTGGAAGAGCACATCGCCCAGGGGCCGCTCTCGATCAAGGAAGCGCTCGACATCGCCCGCCAAGTCGCCGAAGGACTCGATGCTGCTCATGAGAAAGGCATCGTCCACCGGGACATCAAGCCGGCCAACGTCATGGTGGATGCCAAAGGTCACGCCACCATCATGGACTTCGGCCTGGCGCGGCTGACGGAAGCCTAGCGTCTCACGAAAGTCGATACTGCCATGGGAACGGTCGCCTACATGTCGCCGGAACAAGCGCAGGGCATGGATGTCGATTCGCGCTCCGACATCTGGTCGCTCGGCTGCGTGATCTACGAGATGGTCGCTGGCCAACGGCCGTTTCAAGGCCAATACGATCAAGCGCTGCTCTACGAGATTGTTCACGAAGAAGTCGCCCCGCTTACTTCCATTCGCGCGGGCGTGCCGATGGAGCTGGAGTTCATCGTCGGCAAGTGTTTGGCGAAAGACCGCGAGGACCGCCATCAAGCCGCCAAGGAAGTTGCGGTCGATCTGCGCACGCTGGCCGAAAAGCTGAAGTCTGGCCGCTCCACCGTCCTGCGAACGACGAACTTACCGGCTGGGGTTCCCACTACTGTGATGGCCGGTCCAACATTAAACCCCGCCCAGGCCCTGCCGCCCGGCGTGGTGATGGTGCAACGCAAGAGTCAGCGCCTGCTGCAAACATTGGCAGCCGTCGCGACGCTCGCGATGCTGGTCTTCGCCATCCTCTACTTCACTCAGCCCTCGCTCGAGCGGACCGTAACGCGCTTTTCGTTCGCTCCTGAGGGTGTCACGCGGGCAAACATCTCTCCGGATGGCCAGTACATCCTGTACGTCGCTGACTTAGGCGAACAAAGCAGTCTCTGGCTGCGGTCGCTCAGCGACGAGTCCGCGCGTGAACTTCCGGGGACGGAAGGTGCAACTGGTGGCTTCTGGTCGGCCGACAGCTCAACGATCGGCTTTGCGGTCGGCACTCCCGATTACGAGTTGAAGAGAGTCTCCATCGACGGCGGCAGCCCCATCACGCTCTGTGAGTTGCCGGACAGGAGCCCATTTGCGTTCTGGGGAGGAACGTGGAGTCCCGACGACGAGCGTATCGTGTTTTCTTCAGGTCTCAAGTTGTATGAGATCGCCTCCCGCGGGGGCCAGCCGCAGTTGCTATTCGATGCCAGCGGCGAGGCTCGAAGGGTATCTGACTCCCCTCATTTCTTGCCTGCTAACGGCGGCCCCCCTGCGCTTGTCTATGTCGCTTACTCTAGCCCAACCGATGGTTGGGTAGCGGTCTTGAACTTGGAGACGGGAGAACGTCGCGAACTCGGCCCCGGCACCATGCCGGTCTACTCCGCTGACGGCTACTTGATCCACGGGTCCGGCATCGAAACTGACGCAGGACTATGGGCCCTGCCTTTTTCTCTTGACACCCTTCAACCGACTGGGGACGCATACCCGATCAGCACAGCCGGTATGGCCCCCACTATCTCCCACGGCGGCACGTTGGCCTATCTGGACCAAACTGCAAGCGCGGCGGCTCAGACTCTGGTCTGGCGTAGCCGTGCGGGAGAAACGCTTGAGACATTTGGCCAGCCGCAGGAGATGGCGCAGCCCTCCCTCTCGCCCGACGGCCAACGGGTAGCGGTGAGGTCGAACGAAAGCGGGTACAACGAAATATGGGTCCACGATCTGACCCGCTCCACCAAGACGCGGCTGACGTTTGAAGACCGACACGAGGCCGATCCGGCGTGGTCGCCCTCTGGACGGGAGATTGTCTATAGGCTCCTGGGGTCACCGGAGCGCATCATGCGACTGGCCGCAGACGGCACGGGCGATGCCGTTGCGCTGGTCGAGGCCGAAGGTCAACTGTACATGCCTGACTGGTCGCGCGATGGCCGCTACCTGGTCTACAGGGAAGACGGCACGGAGACACGATCCGATATCCGTTACGTCGAGTTAGGAGCCGACGGCACCGCCGGCGAACCTGTGACGTTTCTCGACTCACCCGCCGACGAGAGTGCCCCGAAGCTCTCGCCGGACGGTCGCTTTTTGGCCTATGCCTCCGACGAATCAGGCCGCTATGAGATCTACGTGCGGCCGTTCCCCGGCGGCGACGGAAAGTGGCAGGCGTCGGTGAACGGCGGGACGGCGCCCCGTTGGCGGGGCGACGGCAGGGAGTTGTATTACGCCGAGGGCGCCACGCTGATGGCGGTCTCCGTCTCGACTGGTTCGGCTTTCACTCCAGGACAGCCGCAACCGTTGTTTGAGGCTCCTGGCCTAGCTCGGGGCTACGACGTCTCCGCCGACGGCCAGCGCTTCTTGACGATCGCGCCTGTAGAAGCAGACGGCGAGGAGGCGGCGCCGCCGGCCATCCGCATCGTCCAGAACTGGTACGAAGAGTTCCGGGATCGGGAGCAGTAGAAACCGCCGGAATCCCAATCTCCCAAAGGCCTCGCCGAGTAGCTGCCTACAAGTCCGCATCGCGGCATCAACCCCTGGAAACAGGCCGTTTCGGCGCTCCCTGGGCGCCCTTACCCTCTAGTCCCGTCCAGGTCGTGGAGCCGGAACCATCAGGTGTGCGTACGGAGTGTCTTTATACATGACCCAAGGTCCACCCTGCTTCGGGTCCGTTGTGATGCCGTCAAGCATCTTCAAATCCGGCACGATAATCGCGAGGTGCGGATCGCCGGGCACTTTCACATGGCTGGCCCTTTCTTCATTCGTCGCGCCGGGAGCTTCATTGCTCGCGCCCGAAGTCGCACCCTGCAACCAATAGCCGATGGTCACTGTTGGAGGCCGAGGTGGGGGCTCACCGTTGACCATCGCCTCCAGCCACCGTACAAAGGTTTCGTCGATACACATCGGATAGGGTGCACCGCTGGGCGTCGTGGGAAAGCAGAAGTAGGCGTTGGAGCCCGGCCGCAAGATATCTCGCGTGGCCCAGTCCATGACGGTTGCGTGTTCTGATACCGAGCTTGGTGCGGCAGAAAGCGCGACCGTGATCCTTGCCTCCTTCCCGTGTTCCTGGGCAAACGAAGATGCCAACACGATCTGGACTAACAAGACTGAATGAACTAGTTGCTTCATAACAAGACCTCCTCGAAACAGCAGGTGCCTCTCTGTACGACCGTCCGGCAGCTAGATTCTACCTCTTACGGGTTTGTGACGATTGCGCCCGTCGAACAGGGCGAAGAAGAAGCACCGCCCAAGATCCGCATCGTCGAGAACTGGTACGAAGAGTTCCGGGACCGGGGGCAGTAGCCCTCCAGAATCACAGTCGCGAATCCGCACGCGTCGAGTAGTTAATGGGATGGTCCGCCGCCTTCACGCCCGAACGACTCGGGTGAGGGAAATGGAACCAAGGAGACATCTCATGAATCTACACACGATCGGAATCGATTTAGGCAAGACGAGTTTTCATCTGGTTGGTCTCGACGAGCGAGGGGAGGTGGTTGTTCGCAAACGCTTCACTCGCCTACAGTTGCTGCGCTTCACGGCCAACCGCAGCGTTCAGCGGATCGGCATGGAAGCCTGCGGGGGTTCGCATTTCCTAGGGCGAGCGCTCCAGCAGCAGGGGCACGACGTGCGGCTGATTCCAGCGCAGTACGTGAAGCCCTACGTGAAGACGAACAAGAACGATTACATCGATGCGGAGGCGATCGCCGAGGCCGTGGGTCGGCCCACGATGCGCTTCGTGCCGATCAAGAGCGATGATCAGCTGGATCTGCAGTCGCTGCACCGCGTGCGGGAGCGGTGGATCATGCGGCGCACGGCGGTGATCAACCAGATGCGCGGCTTGCTGCTCGAGCGCGGGATCACGGTGCGCAAGGGGCGGAGTCACATGGAAGCGGCGCTGCCCGGGATTCTCGAAGACGCCGAGGCGAACCTATCGGGCGCCTTGCGTTTCCTGCTGGCGCAGCTGAGCGTGGAGCTGGAGCAGACATCCCAACGCATCGGAGAGGCGGACGCCGCCATTCAAAGAGCGGTGCGAGAGAACGAAGCCTGCCAACGGCTGGTGACGATCCCCGGTATCGGGCCGGTGACCGCCACCGCCGTCATTGCGGCGATCGGCAACGGAGCAGCCTTTCGCAAAGGGCGCGAGTTCGCGGCCTGGGTGGGAGTCGTTCCCCGGCAACGTTCCACCGGCGGCAAGCAGACGTTGTTGGGCATCAGTAAACGAGGGAACGCCTACTTACGAAGATTGTTCGTCCAAGGCGCCCGCGCTGTGCTGCAGCAGAAGGCCAGCCAATCTGCCGGCCTCAGGGCCTGGCTGGACCCGCTCACGGCGCGGACCCATCGCCACGTGGCCTGTGTGGCTCTGGCGAATAAGTTGGCGAGAACGGCTTGGGCGGTGCTGAGCAGCCAAGAAGCCTATCGACCTCCCCAGTTAGCCGCTGTTTGATCTGGACTCGAAAGATTTTCGCTTCCCGCCAGGTTTGCTAACGAACCAGGAGATGGCACAACGGTCGAACCCGGCGCTCTGGAAACCCGATATAGGAAACAGTCTCCTAAGACTGAGTAGATAAATGGGTCCAGAGCGCAGCGCATTCCATCTTGGCCAGGAGTCTTCGCGCTCCGCTTAAAGGCCGTATACATTTGCGCAGACCACACCCGCCTCTTCTTTTTCGCTTGCAATCAGGCGGCGGACCATACGTTCCTATTGCCCTAAAGGAGTTGCAGATGACCCTCTTAAGAACGCTGACTGGCCTGGCTTTGGGAGCCCTGCCACTGTTGTTGGCCCAGAGCGCCTTTGCCCAAGACGATTTTGAAGACGCTGCTGCCCTGGGCGTCTGCGCCGCGATGAGCGGCGCGTTGATCATGATCCCCATCGTGATCATTGCGGTGAACATCGCAATGATCGTCTGGGTAGCCAAAGATTCCAAGGCCCGGGGGATGGAAAACTCCATCGTTTGGGTGCTGCTGGTATTCTTCACCAGCGTTCTTGGGTTGGTGATCTACATACTCTCTCGCCCCAAAGGCGATAAGGTCGCCTGCGCAAGCTGCAGCAACATGAGATTGCAGTCGCTCGTCAAATGCCCACACTGCGGCAACGCTTAAAGCGCCCTGAGACGTACCTATCCGTTTTCGCCTTGTTTGTTCTGGCGGCGACCGGCGATTCGCTTCGCCCGGCCGACCGCCAGATTTCCGCTCGAATGTATGTCGGTTTGGTCGAGTCCTACCAGTCCGATATCAGCCCGCGGCTGAGTCACTACATTCGCTGCCGCTACGAGCCGACTTGCTCGGAGTATTCCAAGCAGGCCGTCGAGCGCTTCGGCATCCTCGAAGGGCTGGCGCTTTCTCGGCGGCGCCTGCGCTCCTGCCAGCACACGGTTCCGCTGGGGACGGTCGATCCTATCCCAGACTAGAGAAACGCGATTGAGCCGTCGGCGCGTCGGCCGGTAGGGCGCTTCCAGGGGCTGGGCGGCATGTGCTGGAAGGCTTCTTCGTTGAGCTCGACGCCCCAGCCTGGCTTGGTGGGGATGTCGACGTAGCCGTCGCGGACCATGATCGGTTCCTTGAGGACGTCTTTGTGGGCGCCGTCGACCGGCGCGCGATATTCGAGGATCAAGAAGTTCGGCGTTGAGGCGGCGAAGTGTACGTTGACGGCGGTGGCCAACGGGCTCATCGGATTGTGCGGCGCGACCATGATGTATTGCGCCTCGGCCATGGCGGCTATCTTCTTGAGTTCCAACATGCCGCCGCAGCAGCAGATATCCGGCTGAACAATGTCGAGCGCTTGGGCGTTGATCAGGTCGCGGAACTCGTATTTGGTGTAGTTGGCTTCGCCGCTGGCTAGCGGAATATCGACGTGGTCGGAAAGCTTCTTCATCACCTCGTAGTTCTCGGGACGGATGGGCTCCTCCAGCCAGAACGGGTAATACTGCTCAATCTCTTTGGCGACGCGGATGGCGCGCTGGACCTCAAAGAAGTGCGCGTGAATATCGACCGCAATATCGACGTCGGGACCCAGGGCTTTGCGGACTGCGCCGACGCGTTGGCCGGCGATGCGCGTGACCTTGTTGTAAGGCATCGCGTTGTCGTCGGGGTTGTGCGGAGACATCTTAATGGCGGTGTAGCCGTGAGTCTCGACTAGGCGCTGGGCGCTTTCGGCGACGGCTTGCGGGCTCGCGCCGCCAGCGCTTTGGTAGACGCGTACTTTGTCGCGAACGCGTCCGTTGAGCAGGGCCCAGACAGGCAGTCCAGCGGCTTTGCCGGCGATATCCCATAGAGCGTGCTCGATGCCGCTGATGGCGGAGTTGACGACCGAACCGCCGGGGAAACGGGTGGTGTTGTACATCAAGTCCCACAGGTATTGGACGTTGCGCGGGTCGTGGCCAACGAGCCAGAGCTTGTAGTCTTCGATGACCTTGACGGTGGCTTCATCCGGGCCAACCGAGTAGGCTTCGCCGATGCCGGAGATGCCCTGATCGGTCTCGACTTTGACGTAAATCCAATTGCGGCTGCCTGTGCCGACGAGGAAGGTCTTGATGTCGGTGATCTTGATGGCGGGCTTGTCGCCCATCGGCATGGGGGCTTGTGCCATTGCGGCGGGGGCGGCGGCGAGCGTGGCGGCGGTGAGGAATTGTCGGCGTTTCATGCTGGGCGTATGTTGACGCAAGGCCCAACTCAACGGCAACTGTTATTTCGGCCCCAGCGGTCCGTGTGCGTCCGGGAGGCGGCCAAACGACGGTACGTTTTGACCGCCGGTGTCCGCGACAAGGCCGCGCATGTCCGCTGATGTCCGGGGTTGAGTGCGCCTATGTTGTTGAGGACACGGGATGTAGCTGTTATTGAGGCGTTGTGGGGCGGACATGCGAGCGATTGAACGTCCGGGGACATAGGTAACAGAATTACCCATGTGCTTGGGTTGTTCTGTTACCTATGTCCTCGGGACGTACCTAAAGACGACCGCCAGCTAAAGCTTGGCGGCTCGGATGGAACGGACGTAGAGAAAGGGTGTCGAGGCGACGCCCGTGTAATTGTGGAGGGTTGCGGGCGCTGGGACCCGCCGCTCACGCGCCTGGGCTAGGGTCGCGAAGGTGCGTGGGTAGGGGATGGGGGGCTTGGATATGATGGGCGCTGGATGATTCGCTGGGAGGGAGATCGATGAGTTGGATGCGATTGGGCGCGGTTGCGCCAGGAGATCTCAGGCAGGCACGGATGAATCTGCACTTTGGCGGTCAGGTGGTCTCTGGCGTGGGACGGACGTTGTTGCCCAGTCGGGACGACGATAGCCACACCAACCTGGTCTGGCTTGAAGCAGTGGGTGCGCTGGGCAGTCAGCCCGTGCCCGGGTCGAAATGGTTCCGGGCCGCGCTCAATTTTGAGCGGTTCAGCATATTGGTGCTTGACGGAGATGAGCAGGAACTCTCCGCCGTCGCGCTTGAGGGCCTGACCGTCGACGAAGGCTTGCAATGGCTCGCCGAGGCCATCGCGTCCTACACTGGCGAGGAGTTCGGAGGGTTCAAAGCGCTTCACTATGAGATGCCCGAACATCCGTTGGGCGACGGCGCCGCGTTCTCGTTTGAGCCGGTTGCGGCGTTTGCCGAGTTGGCACGTTGGTATGCGAACGGCGCGAGTGGGCTGGACGGTGTCCGTGAGGAGCACTCTGGGGCGCCGGTGCGCTGTTGGCCGCACCATTTCGACATCGCCACGCTGATCACTGTTGGGGATGGCCGAACTATCGGCGTGGGGTTGAGTCCGGGAGACGCGGCCTACGACGAGCCCTATTGGTACGTGGGACCTTGGCCGGCGCCTAAGCCGGACGACTGGCCCGCGCTGGAGGGTGGCGGCGTCTGGCATACCGACGGATTTGTTGCGGCGGTGTTGACGGGGAGCGAGTTGGTCGCTGAGGGCGACCAGGCCAAACGTCTTGAAGAGTTTCTGGCTTCGGCCATCGCGGCTTGTCGGGAGTTGTTGGGCGCGAGCGGCTAAGATGGGCGCTTGGCGCCTACGGATAAATCGAGCGGATATGCGCTGCGTTGGGCGGCGTTACCGACGATGTTTGGCGCTGTGTGGTTGTTGGCGGAAGCGGTGGTGATCTCGACTGGGTTGTTGGTTCCGGCGGATTTCGTGGATCGACATCGAGTGTTGTTTGAGATGTTTGAGCCGCACGCGGAGTGGGGCTTCCATACGCGTCCGAACTTGCGCGATTTCCGGGTGACGTGGCGGGAGACGGGCGTGGAGGCGACGTACTCGACCGATGAGTTTGGGTTTCGCAATGTGGGGCGGAATTACGAAGCGGCTCGGGTGGCATTCTTGGGCGACTCGTTCACGTTTGGGGTTTGGGTGGAAGAGAGCCAGACGTTCCCTGCACTCATTGAGCAGGGGCTAGAAGTTCCGGTGGTCAACCTGGGGCAGCAGAGTTTCTACGTTGAGCAGTACGCGATGGTGCTGGATTGGCTGCTGGAACGGCACAAGCCCGATGTGGTTGTTGTAGCGATTTTTCCCAATGATTTGACGGCGGCTATGACAGAGGATGATTTCGCGCATTTCTATGAACGCTTTGGATGGGACGCGTATGAGTCGATGCCTTGGCAGCAGCGCAGCATGGCGTATCGGCTAGTTGGGTTGCTGCGGCGGCTAGCGAAT
>JAQCLD010000082.1 GCA_027592785.1 Acidobacteriota bacterium | reverse complement strand
GTGTGCCCCAAAACATTTCCCTCCAAACATGTTTATTTGTACAATCTTCAGGCGGTCAAAGAACTAGTCACCTATTTCTTTTAGTCTGCCCCCGCGCAGCGTGCGATCGTCTCACTCGACCTTCCAGCTCCCATCTGTCAATTTCGGCCGCGGACCCAGCCGTGGAAGCGGCGGGATTCCGTGTGCAAGTTCGAACTTGCGGGACACAGACGCACCAACTGATGCGGTTGTGCGGCTGGACTGGCGCCAAGGCCCGCCGCTCACGCGGCTGGGCTCGGGTCGAATAGCGGTCGTTGGTAGGCCGGTTTACTTCTACAGGTGCTAGAACCCGTACAACTTCATCGCCGTCAGGCCGCGCACTTTGGCGCGATCTTCTTCGGTGGCGTAGTCAAATATGTTCTCGAGAATGGCGACGTTCTTGTCGAACTCTTGCATGTTCATGCCGAAGTAGCCCCAGACCATGCGGTCGGGACCGAAGGCGTCGTAGGCTTGGCGGACCATCGGTTTGACGTCATCAAACGGGTAGCCGGTCTTCGAGGAGTATTCGAGGCCGCTGTACTTCATGTAGACATTCGGGTACTTCGCCAGCGCGAGGACGTCGCGGTAGTCGGCGGGGGTGCCCATGCCGGCGCGTCCGAGGTGGTCGACGATGACGCGCTGCTGCGGGAACTGCTCCATCAGGGCTCGGACCTGCGGCGCGTAGAAGGGGCGCATGTGCATCTGGATGGCGATGCCGGCGTCGGCGACTGTACGCCAAGTGCGCTTCATGTAGTCGGACGTCAGATCGCGGCCGGTGATGGGGCCGCTGTTCGAGGGCGGCGGGCCCTGTTCTTGCATGGCGTGAATGCGTATGGCGACGATGCGGTTAGGGCAACGCTGCATGAGACGACGCAGGCGGGCGGGAGTGTCGCCGCGGGCGGAGTCGAGCAGACAGGTCCCCTTGAAGAAGCCGGGCTTGGGCTCGTTGTCGAAGCAGTATTCGAGATAGCTGTGGTCGTCCTGGTAAGGCTCGGGATGAACGATGACGCCGTGGTCGAGTTGAGCCTGGGCGACGAACTGCTTGTAGTCGTCGAGGTCGGCTGGCGGAGGCTGGTAAGTTCCTGTGGGCGCGTAGGGGAAACGCGTTTGGTCTTTGGCGAACAGGTGGATGTGGGTGTCGACGATAACGCCTTCAGGTCGCGGCATGATGCAATTTTAGCGTAGCTGGAAGATACCCCTCGGATGCGCGCGGACCGTTGAAGGCGGTCGTGGATAGTCAAGGGTGACGACCCCTGCTCTGATACACTGACGAGCCATGCGTCGACTTGTTGTGCTGTTTCTGTTCGCTGTAGCGGCGTTTGCTCAGACTGGGGAGTTCGGGGTTTTTTCCAATTCGGACGATGTCGGCGCTCCGCCAATTCACGGCTTGGCCACGTATGACGACGCAGCCCAGACCTACACGATTACCGGCTCCGGCGCGGATATTTGGGCGCGGGCCGATCAATTTCATTACGCGTGGCGGGAGATGTCGGGCGACTTCGCGGTGTCCGCCACGGCCAAGTTCCTCACCGACGGAATCGCTCACCGCAAGGCCGTCATCCAACTGCGCGAGAGCTTAGACACCGATTCGCAGCATCTGCAATTGGCGATTCACGGCGACGGTACGCCGTCCATACAGTTCCGCGCCGCAAAGGGCGAGACGACCCATACGGTCGATTTCCCGATCGAAGGTCCCGGCGTGTGGCGGATGAAGCTCGAGCGGCGAGGCGAGTACGTGACGTTTTGGATGGGCAAGGACGACGCGCCGCTGCGCAAGTTAGGGACCACAATCACCGCGCTGGGCAGCCCAATCCTGGTGGGGCTCGGCGTCGCCTCGCACACGGTGGAAGCCGTCAACACGGTGGAGTTCACGAACGTCACGGTCGAACAACTGGAGCCGGCGGGAGACCTGGGGATCTTCACAAACTCGGGCGATGTAGGCGACCCGGCCACCGAGGGATCGACGGAGTTCTCCGACGGAGTGTACCGGCTGACCGGCTCGGGCAACTCGATGTGGGGCGCGACGGACCAGTTCCAATACATTTGGAAGGAGGTCGCGGGCAACTTCACGGCGAACGCGACGCTGGAGTTCGAGGGTGAGGGCCACGAGCATCGCAAGGCCGGCATCATGGTGCGTCAATCGCTGGACGGCGATTCGGCATACGGCGACTTCGTGATCCATGGCAAAGGCATGCCCTCCATCCAATGGCGCGGCGCAAAGGGGGACGATACGCGCACCTTCAACCTGCCCTACGACGAACCCGGCAAGTTCAGAATTAAGCTGGTACGAAGGGGGGTGCGGATCTACGCTTACCTTTCAAGCGACGGTGCCGAACCGCAGGAGATCGCGCACACCGAGGTCTCGTTCCGGGGTCCTGTGTTGGTGGGCTTGTTCGTGAGTTCGCACGACCTGGCGGCCACGGACGCTGTGACGTTTACGGACGTCTCGATCGAGATGCAGTAGCTGCAGGCCGGAAAAATTCTGCTATGTTATCGACGGTCCCCATGATGAACACTCGCCCAACACGCCGCCTATTTCTATTCGCCGCCGCTACCGCGCCGCTCTTGGCGCAGACCGAGGATCTGCCCTCAATCGAAGAGCTGTTTCGGCGCACTGTCGGCGATCGCTCACGGTCGAATGTGCCCTTCCCGGCACACAAGGTGATCGCCAATATCTATTACATCGGCACCGAGTCGTTTGCTTCGTACCTCATCACCACGCCCGAGGGACACATCCTCGTCAACACGTGCTTTGAGCGGCAGGTGCCATTGCTGCAAGACCAGGTTGCCAAACTTGGTTTCAATTTCAGCGACATCAAGATCGTACTGGGCAGCCATGCGCACGGCGATCACATGGAAGGCGACGCGCTGACCAAGGAGCTGACCGGAGCGCAGGTCATGGCGTTGGCCGAAGATGTCCCTGCCCTGCGCAGGATGATGCCGGGTGGCAAGCCGCATCCGATCGACCGCATTCTGCACGACGGCGACGAAGTCACGCTTGGCGGCACAACGCTGGTCGCCCATCTCACCCCCGGCCATACGCGAGGCTGTACCACTTGGACGATGAGGGCGGTGGAAGACGGCCGCACCTACGACGTCGTCATCGTCGGCAGCGTAGGCGTCAACCCCGGCTTCAAGCTGGTGAACAATCCCGACGCACCCGAGATCGCCGAGGAATACATGAGCAGCTTCAAGGTACTGCGCTCGCTGCCCTGCGACATCCCGTTAGCGTCGCATCCGCAGATGTACAACCTGGCCGAGAAGTATCCGCGGCTCGGCAAAGGACCGAACCCCTTCATCGACCCCGCAGGCTACCGCGCCGAGATCGACCTGCGCGAAAAAGTCTTTCTGCGCGAGTTGGAAGCGCAAAAGAAAGGCGGTTAGTTCTGCAGTCGTTAAAGCCCCGAGTAGGGCCGCGGTCGCAACCACGTCTTGTGGATCTTCGACACTGTCCCTTTGTACTTCTCGACGCCCGAAAGCACCTTCCAGTCCGGGTGGGCGCTGAAGGCTTTCCAGTGCGTTTCGAGCGCAGGCATGTCCTCGAATACCGTCATGTAGGTTAGGTTCGGCGTATTCGGCCCGGTCATCGCTCTGCCCATGAAAACAGGCTGAATCCCCGCGTCCAAGAAGATAGGAACCTCTCCGCTGTTGAACATCTCTACCTTGAGCGCGCCCATTCTCTCCGTATGGCTTTCGTATTTTCGCAACTCGAAGAGGCGGTCCTTGCCCGACGCGGTTTGAGCCGGAACCTTCACCTGCGGCCACACCTTAAACGAGTGCAGCAACTCACTTTCGATGCGCGCAAAGCGCGGCGTATCGCGCGGCGCCGCGAAGTAACCGCTGGCGGCCATCTGATAGGTCTGATCCGCGTCTAGCTTCTCTTGCAGAGAAGTAAACTGCTCGATCGAGTCGTAAGGAATTAGCATGTAGACGTTCGGAGTGCGATCGGGTTCTTGATCATCCTTGGCGAACACGCCGACCGGACCAACTCCTTGGCGCTTTAGCGCAGGCAGTAGGGCTTGCTCCATGTAGCTGTCGATCGCCGCCAGATCCTCGGCCGCTTTCAGGTGGTAGGTGCGCAGTTCGAGATACTGACGCTGTTGCGCGGGTAGCAGGGCTGCGAATAGAGACAGCCCGAGCAGGGAAAGAATGAGTCGTTTCATCGCCCCTGAGTTTAACAAAGCGCGCCCCAGAGTGCTTGAGTGCCGGGGACAGGCCGATGGGATGGCAGCGCAGATCGTCAGCCGGGACGAACCCGATGACGAACTCTTTCAGCCGTTTGGGAAACCTGCATCGCGCGGCACAAGTCTCTATATGCATGCGTTGGACGTTTGCCGTGTTCGGCATGATGTGTATTGCCGTCGCGACTGGTCTGGCGCAAGGCCCGGCCGGCCCCATTCGCCCCAAGCCGCAGCCGCCAACCGGGGCGCGCCAGAAGCAGTTGCCGCCCGTACCTCGGATCGGGCGACAGCCGGTGGAGCACGACCGGGAGGTAGTCGCCTATCGGCCGCCTTCGGACCCAGTGCTCCTGAAAGCCATCGCGGCTAACGAGGAGTTCGCCGAAAAACTGCCTAACTTCCTGTGCAAACAATTCATGACGCGGTCGAGCAGCCGTAATCTTGGCAAGAAGTGGAAGGAAGAAGACGTCGTCTAGGCGGAGGTTCTACTTGTCGACCACCGCGAGCAGTATCGCGACATCAAGATCGATGGGCAGCCAACTGGGGCGAGGGATCTGTCGCAGATTGGCGGCGCGTGGTCGATGGGCGAATACGGTGCGGTCGTCTGGAACCTTTTCATCCCGCACTCCCGGACGGAGTTCAGCAAGGAGGGACCGGACACGGTCGGCGACAGACAGACGCTCGTCTACAAATACAAGATTGAGCAGGAAAACTCGCGCTGGACACTCAACATGGACGGCAAGAAGCATTCCCCTGGGCACCACGGCAAAATCTGGATCGACCTCGAAACCGGGCGCGCGCTGCGGGTCGAGATGGAGGCGACCTTCCTTCCCTACGACTTTCCCATGGCCACCGCCGGCGGCAGGCTCGAGTACAAAGATGTCGCGATCGACGGAGTGAGCTATCTACTGCCGTCGACGGCCGAGAACACGGGCTGCATACGGGATTCCGCTGTCTGCTCGCGGATCTACGTCGACTTTCGTGACTACCAGAAGTTCTCATCCGAGTCGACACTGTTTACGACTGACTCGGACATTGACTTTGGCCAACAGGTACCGGAGGAGCGTCAGGCACAGCCGGAACCGCAGCAATAGCGCGGGACTGCGGCCTCGGATGGCCTCTACGTGAGGAAGCCCGGTTGGGCGTTGACGCGCAGGTATGAATGCTACCGAGCGATCTGTCAATCAACTACTTCTGGCGCTCGATCGGCGTGCTATCCTCTCCCGATGCATTCGTACCTTGTGCCTGTGGTCATTTGTACCTTGCTTGCGGCCTGCGGCAGCAGCGAACCGAGTGCGGTTGATGAGGGCAAACCAATGGAAACGATCGACGACGCCGTTGTTTGGCGTTTTGATTCGCTGGAGCAGATCGGCGGCCATCCGGTGGAGGTTCAAGGGGACCCTCAATTGATCGATACATCGGTTGGCAAGGCAGTTGAGTTCGACGGTGAGGACGATGCGCTGTTCTTGCCGGTGCACCCTCTGGCAGGCGCGGAGGCTTTCACTTGGGAAGTCTACTTCCGGCCGGATTCGGGCGGCGCGGCTGAGCAGCGCTTCTTTCATTTGCAGACTGAGGGCGTGGAAGACCGCCTGCTCTTTGAGACGCGGCTCGTGGAAGGCGGCTGGTATCTGGATGCGTTCGCTAACTCGGGCGAATCGAAAGCGCTGATGGCGCGGGATAAGATCTATCCGCTGGACCGCTGGTATCACATCGCGCAGGTCTACGACGGCAAGACCTACAGCAGTTATATTGACGGCGAGTTACAGATGTCCTTCGACGTGGCGCTCTTGCCGCACGGCGAGGGACGGACGTCGGTAGGCGTGCGCATCACCCTGGTGGACTACTTCAAAGGCGCCGTACGCCTAGCCCGCTTCACCAAGCGCGCCCTAACTCCTGAACAGTTCTTGGCGGCTCTCTAAAGTGCTCAATCAACCTGAACCCTGGATGCGCGGTCCGATCGAAGGCCTTGAGCCACTAGTCGCACCTGTCTTTTATTGCTTCACTCAAGTCCGCGAAGAGCTCGCGCATTACACCGAAGGCCTGACGACTGAACAGGTCTGGCGGCAGATGAATGCCCTGCCCGCGCTCGGCTTCCACTTGCGGCATATCGCCGGCAGCCTGGACCGGCTGATGACGTATCTGATGGAGGGCGAGATTAGCGCCGAGCAGATCACCTATCTCAAATCGGAAGGCGCGCCCGGCGCATCACTCGACGAGCTATTGGCTGGCGTCGACGCGGCGTTCGCCAAGGCTGAAGGTCAGTTGCGCACGATCAAGGCAGCGGACATTCACGCGCCCCGCTACATCGGCCGCAAACGCTTACCGACAAGCGTGCTGGGTTTGCTGGTGCACATCGCCGAACACACGCAGCGGCACTTGGGGCAGTCGATCACAACCGCTAAGTTGGTGCGGGCCTAGGCGACTCGCCTTCGTACATACTATACTGTAGTTACAGAATCGTCCTTACGACGGCATGACCTTTGACTGGGACCCAGCCAAAGACGCCAGCAACCGCGTCAAGCATGGGGTCAGCTTTGAGGCAGCGCAGCTCGCCTTCGATGACCCGCACGCGATCAGCGCGCTGGATCGAGTCGTGGACGGAGAGGCACGTTGGCAAACGGTTGGCTTAACGCGGGGCACACTGCTGCTCGTCGTTCATGCCGACGGCAGATATGGCGATGAGGAGATCATCCGCATCATCTCGGCCCGTAGAGCGGACTCCTATGAAAGGAGGCGCTATGAAGAAGCTCCCTGAACACATCGAAAAAGAACTCGCGGCGCTGGACAAGATGAGCGATGCAGACATCGACTACTCGGACGCGCCGCAAATCGATTGGAGCAACGCAGTAAGGGGCAAGTTCTACCGGCCCATTAAGAAGTCTGTCACGGTTCGTCTCGACGCCGACGTGCTGGCCTGGCTCAAGTCGAAAGGCGAGGGCTATCAAACGCGCTTGAACGCGATGCTCCGGCAAATGATGGAGCGTGACGCCTAATCACTATGGCAGGGGCGACGCGACTCCTTCGATCTTCCAGTTGGGATTGCCGAAGACGTTGGTGGTGAAGGCGTAGCCGTCCCAGGGATTTTCGCCGCGAATGCGCGGGTCGTCATGGCCGCGCAGATACTCTTCAAGCTGCCAGTGCAAGCGTTGTTTGGTCTCCATGTATTGAGGATCGGCGGCGATGTTGTGCAGTTGGTCGGGGTCGTTCTCCATGTCGTAGAGTTCTTCGGCCGGGCGGCGACCAAACGACATGAGGTAGTAGGGCCGCACCGCATCGTTCTCGGCGTTGGCCATCAGGTAGGACTTGGCCGCGCCGCGATCAACGTCGCCGAACAGACCTTGCGGCGGGGCGTTGTAGTCGGGGTCGCCGGCGGGCCAACGCTCGGGTTCGTAGTTGCGGATGTAGGCCCATTTGGCGGTGCGGATTGCGCGCATCGGATAGCCCACTGCGTTGCGTCGCGCAACGGTGTGCCGCTCGAATGCGGTGACGACGAAATCGCGCGCGGCATCAATCCACCCGGACTCGCTGGACTCGAGCACGGGCCACAGGCTGCGCCCGCTCACTTCGGCCGGAATCTCAACTCCGGCAATCTCAAGCAGGGTCGGGGCCACGTCAGTCAGGTTGACGAAGTCGTCCACCGTGCGGCCGGTGGGAATCTTGCCGGGCCAGCGTACGGCGAAGGGCACGCGGGTGCCGCCGTCGTACAAGTTGCACTTCGAGCGTGGCAGCGGATTGCCGTGGTCGCTGGTGACGATGATCAGCGTGTTGTCGAGTTCGCCCGCCGCTTCGAGCGTGGCGATGACGCGCGCGAGGTTGCTGTCGAAGTGTTCGATCTCTAGCCCGTAGTCAAGGATCTCGCCGCGTGTCTCGGGAGTGTCCGGCAGCCAGGCGGGCAGCCGTGCATCCTCAAGCTTCTTCCCTGCCCTCTTCCAAGCGCCGACGTCGTAGCTCTGGTGCGGTTCGGTTGTGCCCAGCCAAAAGAAGAACGGCTTGCTCTGGTCGCGCTCGGCGAAGAACTCGTCGAAGTTCGCCGCGTAGTCGACTGGGTTGATTCCTGGGCTGGGGTCTTCGAGACGCTGCGCTGCGTAGACCTTACCGAAGATTTCACGCGTCCAGCCGGGGCCCAATTTACCGGGGCCCCAGGTCTTGCCGGTGGCGCCGAGTTGATACCCTGCGTCCTCTAACAGCAGCGGGAAGACTTTGAACTTCGAGCGCAGCATTCCAAGTAGGATGCCGCCTTCTTCGACTTCCCAAATATTGCGCCCGGTCAGAATCGCGCTGCGCGACGGCGCGCAGGACGGCGCCGCGGCGTAAGCGTGGTTGAACAGGACACCCTCCCGCGCGATGCGATCGAATGCGGGCGTATGCGTCGCTGTGTCGCCATAGGCGCCCGCGTGCATCGCCGATTGATCGTCGGAGATGACGAACAAAATATTGGGCCTCGGGGCTTGCGCCCTGCCCGCGACGGACAGCAAACACGCGGCGGCGGCTAATAAGACTACTCTCTTCATCTCAATCCACAATTGCGCCGTAAACCAGCCCGGCAAACTTCTCGCGCAAGCTGAGTCCCGGGACGCCTGACACTTGAACCATCAATACGCCGACCAACTCTTCTTTGGGATCGACCCAGAAGACCGTGCCTTGGGAGCCGCTCCAGAAGTAGCTGCCTCGGGAGTAGTACCAGCTCTGTCCGCCCGGGTCGACAGTGACGGCATGGCCCAGGCCGAAGGTTTGCCCGGCGCGGTCGAATTTCTTTGCATCGCCAAGATGATCTTCGGCGATCCAACCGACGGTGCGTGGGCCGAGCAACCGTTTGCCGTTGAGTTCGCCGCCGTTGACGAGCATTTGCGAGAAGCGCCAGTAGTCGGCGGCTGTCGAGTAGAGTCCGCTGGCGCCCATCACCAAGGACGCACGCTTCACGGCTTCGAGCGGGCGGCGTGATGTTCCCTCTAGGTCGTCCTGACCCCGAACGTTGAGCACTGCGCGGCGGCTCTCCTTGGATTTTGGAATCCAGTAGTGAGTGTCTCCCATGCCTAGGGGATCTAAGATGCGCTGCTGCACGAAGTCGCCTAGGGGTTGGCCAGAAACCGTTTCGACGAGATAGCCGAGAACGTCGAGCGAATCGCCGTAGAGCCAGGTGGAGCCGGGCTGATAGACCAGCGGGACCTTGGCCATCTCCTGCATGTACTCGCGAAACGTCGCGAATTCATAACGCTTCGTCACGGGCCAATTCGCGCCGACGCCGGTCGTATGGGTGAAGGCGTGCCGCACGGTGATCTCGCTCTCGGCTGGCGCCGTGCCCAGCTGCGGCACTTGAACGCGCATATTCTTGAACTCCGGCAGGTACCTGGAGATCGGGTCGTCCATAGTGAAGCGGCCTTCTTCGAGCAGCATCAGAGCGGCGACCACGGTGACCGGCTTGGTCATTGAGGCGATATCGAAGAGGGCGTCCTCGGGCATCGGCTGGTTGACGCTGAGGCCGAGCGTGCCGCTCGTTTCGTAGTGAACGACCTTGCCGCGCCGGGCAACGAGCGTGACAAAGCCCGCCGCTTGTTTCCGCTGGATCATGCCGTCGACCCAGTCGCCGATGCGGCCCAAACGCTCGGCCGACATGCCGACGGTTTCGGGCTTGGCGAGCGGCAGAGGTTCCGCCGCGAAGGCGGAGAAAGATAGAACGAGGAGTAGGGATAGGAGACGGCGCATAGCGCCATCGATCCTACCAGATACGCACGCGCTGATCGGGCGCCAAGTACAACTTGTCGCTTTCGGTTACGCCGAATGCGGCGTACCAAGCGTCGAGGTTGCGCACGACGCCGTTGACGCGCTCTTGCGGCGGGCTGTGGGGGTCGGTGACGATTTGGCGGCGGGCCGCATCTTCGCGCATCTTGGCACGCCAGACTTGCGCCCACGACAAGAAGAAGCGCTGATCGCCAGTGAAGCCGTCGATCACCGGCGGCTCGCCATGCTCGGCGACATAGCGCTGGTAGGCGGCGTAGGCCATCTGCATGCCGCCGAGGTCGCCGATGTTTTCGCCCATGGTGAGCTGTCCGTTGACGTGCAGGCCTTCGATGGGCTCGAAGGCGTTGTACTGGGCGCCGAGCACGGTGGAGCGAGCAGTGAAACGCTCATTGGATGTCTCGGTCCACCAGTCGCGAATGAGGCCTTTTTCGTCGAACTTGCGGCCTTGGTCGTCAAAGCCGTGGCCGATCTCGTGGCCGATGACGCCGCCGATGGCGCCGTAGTTGATCGCCGGGTCGGCAGCAGGGTCGAAGAAGGGAGCCTGCAGAATCGCGGCCGGGAAGGTGATCTGGTTCATCAGCGGGTTGTAATAGGCGTTGACCGTCTGCGGATTCATGCCCCACAAATCGCGATCGACCGGTCCGCTGAGCCGCTTGAGGTCCTCGTTCCAGTCGAACTTGCGCGACCGCAACACGTTGCCTAGCAGGTCGTCGGGCTTGACTTCGAGCGACGAGTAGTCGATCCACTTGCTGGGATAGCCTACGCGCGGATCGAATGTGCCCAGCTTGACCTGCGCCGCTTGGCGGGTTTCGTCGTCCATCCACTCAAGGGTATGGATGCGTTCTTCCATGGCGGCGCTGAGGTTGCTGACGAGTTCGGTGATTTGGGCGCGGGCTTCGGGCGGGAAGTGCCGTTGGACATAAATCTCGCCCACGGCCTCGCCCATCGAGCGGTTCATCAACTGAACGCCGCGCTTCCAGCGCTCGCGCTGCTCGGGTTGACCTGAAAGCGTCTTGCCGAACATCTCGAAGCTGGCCTCGTCAAAGGGCTTCGGCAGGTAGGCGGCTGAACTGCTGATGAAGTGAAACTTCAGATAATCTTTCCAGGTAGAGAGGGGTACGCTTTTCGTGAGCGCGCCGGCGTCTGTGATGGCCGTCGTCTGCTCGATGACGAAGTTCTTGGCGCCGCCCAGTCCAGCCTCGCCGAGCAGGGAATCCCAGCTGAAGCCCGGGGCCAATTTCTTGATCTCCGCCAGGCTCATTGGGTTGTAGGTCTGCTCGATATCGCGGCTGCGCTCGGGCGTCCAATGGACTTGGGCGATCTTGGTTTCGAGGGCCAGGATGGCGTCGGCCTTGGCCTCGCCGCCGTCGATTCCGGCTAGCTCGAAGATCTTGGCGATGTAGTCGTGGTAAGCCGTGCGGTATCCGGCGAAACGTTCGTCGTCGCGCAGATAGTAGTCGCGATTGGGCAGCCCTAGGCCGCTCTGACCGACGAATATGATGTAGCGGGTCGTGTCGGCTGGGTCGGCTGCGAGACCGAAACCCAGCGGCGATTCACGGCTGGATGCGCCGAATTGCCTCATCAGGTCGTCGTGCGAGGCGACGGCATCGATCTGGGCTAGGGGCGCTTCGAGCGGCTCCGTGCCGAGCGCCGCGATCTGCTCTTCGTCCATCCAACTCTTGTAGAAATCGCCGACTTTCTGCTCGACCGAGCCCGGCGCCGGATTACCCGTCGCCAACTCGTCGATGATCACGCGCACGTCATGCTCGGCGCTCTCGGCCAACTGGTCGAAGGCTCCGTAGCGGCTGCGGTCGGCCGGAATTTCGAAAGTGTCGAGCCACTGGCCATTGACGTAGCGGAAGAAGTCGTCGCCGGGCTTGACGGACTTTTCCATCGTGGTCAAGTCGAAACCCCACGTGCCGATGCGAGGCTTGGGCGCTTCGGGCGCCGAAGAACAGGCAATCAGAGTGAACGCGAGGGCCAGAGTAGACAAGTAAGCGCGCATGAGAACAGAGCTCCTAGTTAGCTGCGGGTCGTGGCACTCAACGGCGTGCGGGACTTTGGGACCCTACGGCAGCGTCATTCATCTTATATGACCAAAAAACTGATCGCAGCGCCTAGCCGCTAAGTCCGTCGGGCTTCCAGTTTGGCGATAATACTGCCCAACCTGATGCGTTTCCTTGCCCTTCTGCTCGCACTCGTTCCGATCACCTCCGGACAGGAGGTTTTTACGTCTGAGCACGTGGCGAAGATTCGCACGGTGATCGACGCCAAAATCTCGCCGGTCGGCAAGCAGATCGCCTATGTGCTGAACGTCCCGCGGATGCCCTTTGTGGACGAGGACGGCGGGTCCTGGACGGAGCTGCATGTCGTCGATCTCGAAGGCAAATCGCGGCCGTTCGTGACCGGCAAGGTCAATGTGCGAGGCGTCTCGTGGCGGCCTGACAGTTCGGAGATTCTGTTCTTGGCCAAGCGCGATGGGGATAAGGCTCGGTCGCTCTACGGTATTTCAGTCAACGGCGGCGAGGCCCACAAGATCTTCGAACACTCGGCCGCGATCGGCAGCTACGACCTGGACGGAGCCGGCGAAAAGCTGGCCTTCGTGGCCGGCGATGCGGCAGCCACGGATGCAGAGAGCCTCAAGAAGGCAGGCTTTACGCAGAAAGTCTTCGAGGAAGACTGGACGCCGGTTCAGGTCTGGGTCGCTAATCTCACGGACAAGGAGCCCAAAGGCAAGGCCCTCGAACTGGACGGTTCGGCGCACGCGGTGCAGTGGAATCCGGACGGAACGCGCCTCGCGGTCTCGCTCGCGCCGACGCCGTTCGTCAACGACGGGTACATGAGCCTGAAGTTGGTCTATGTCGATCCCGAGAACGGCGAACTGCACGGCGGATACGACCCGCCAGGCAAGATGGCCGCCTTTCGCTGGAGTCCTGACGGCCAGCGCATGGCCATTCTGGGCACCATGGACCGCAACGATCCGCTGCCGGGGCGCTTGCTGGTGGCATCCGTAGAATCGACTGAAGCGCGCGACCTGATGCCGGGCTTGGACGCACACGTTTCGGAAATCGAGTGGACGGCCATCGATACGGTCGCTTACGTCGCCGACCAGGGAGTTTGGAGCAGCTTTGGCGCGGTAAGGCTTGACGGCTCGGGAACCACTTCCGTGGCGGCGAGCGGCGGCAAGGTGTTTGGTGGGTTGAGCCTGGCGCGCAATGGGGCCGCTGTCGTGCTGCAGCAGTCGGCGGAGCATCCGGCTGAGGTCGCGCTGATTCTGGACGGCGAGAAGCAAGCCAAAGTACTGACCAACTCGAATCCCTGGTTGGCCCAGATGCGCCTCGCCAAGCAAGAACGAATTGAATACCAAGCGCGCGATGGTCTACGAATTGAGGGGGTGCTGATCTATCCGTTGGACGAGCAGCCGGGTCAGCGCTATCCGCTGATCCTCTACGTTCACGGCGGCCCAGAGGCGCGCGAAGCCGATGGCTGGACGACTTCTTACTCGCGGCCCGGTCAATTGGCGGCCGCGCGAGGGTTTGCGGTTTTTGAGCCCAACTATCGCGCCAGCACGGGGCGCGGCGTTGAGTTCTCGAAACTCGACCACGGCGATATCGCCGGCAAGGAGTTTGACGATCTAGTGGACGCCATCGACCACTTAGCAGCGACAGGACTGGTCGACCCCGATAAGGTCGGCATCACGGGGGGCTCCTACGGCGGCTACGCCACGGCTTGGGCCGCAACCGCGCTGAGTGAGCGGTTCGCCGCAGGCGTGATGTTGGTCGGCATTAGCGACCAGATTTCGAAGATCGGCTCCACCGATATTCCCGAGGAACTGTTTGAGGTACACCACCGCAAGCGTATCTGGGACGACTGGCAGTTCTTTCTGGAACGCAGCCCGATTTACCACGCGGCCAAAGCGAAGACGCCGCTGCTGATCCTACACGGCGAAGAAGACACCCGCGTGCCAACAGATCAGTCACGGGAACTCTATCGCCTGATCAAGATGCAGACCGATACGCCGGTGCGGCTGGTGCTCTATCCGGGCGAAGGCCACGGCAACCGCCGCGCGGCATCGCGCTACGACTACAACTTGCGCATGATGCGCTGGATGGAGCACTATCTGAAAGGCCTGGGGGGCGATCCCCCGCCCTATCAACCGGAGTACGCGAAGCCCGCCGAGTCGGCATCCGTAAATCCTTGATACCATTTAGGTTCCACGGTGTTCGATCGTCACCAGCAAAAAGCGGTTCTGCTATTCGCCATCGCGGACGTCATCCTCACCGTTATTGCTTTTGAGGCCGCATACCAGACGCGCCAACTCCTCCCGCTCGCTAACGTTTTCTTCATCACAACGCCGATCAAGGCGCTCCTGCTGGGCTTCATTCTGGTCCTCTGGCTCGTCCTGGGCAGTTGGATCGGGGCCTACAAACGCCTCTACGGCGCAGACTTGCGCGCGGCCGTCTACGACACGCTGCGACAGATTAGCTTCGGCGCGATGGGTCTTGCGCTATTCATGTTCGCCATGCGGCTCGACATCAGCCGGCCGTTCATCGGGCTGTTTCTTTTCTTCGACCTTACGCTGCTGATCGTCTATCGGGGCACGGCGGGGGGGCTGCGCGGATGGGTCCGACGGCAGTTCGGCGCTGAGTTTTTCTACGTGGTCGTCGGCGAGCGCAAGCGCGCGCTGGAGTTGATCCACCGGTTGGATAGGGCCGAAGAGTACGGCGCGCACCTGCTGGCTGTCATCGACGTTTCGGCATCGCCCAACGGCAACGAAGAAGGCTTCAACGGCTATCCGGTCAAGAAGCTTGATGAACTGCCGAAGTTGCTTCGTGCCAATGCTGTCGACGAGGTTTTCTTTGCGATTGAAGCATCGAAGCTGGGGGACCTGGAAGAGATCTTCCTGCTGTGCGATGAAGAGGGCGTGCGGACTCGCGTGGCGACCAATTTCTTCCCGCACGTCAACAGCCGTATCTTTCTCGACCGCTTCGGCGGCTATCCGCTGCTGACGTTCACGACGAGCCCGCATGACGAAATAAGGCTGTTGCTGAAGCGCATGTTCGACGTGCTGAGTTCGCTCGGCGCTTTAGTCGTGCTGGCCATTCCCATGCTGGCGGTTGCGCTGCTGGTACGGCTCACTTCGCGCGGACCGGCGCTGTTCAAGCAGAAGCGGCTGGGCTTCAATGGACGGTCGTTTACCTTCTACAAGTTCCGCTCAATGGTTGCGAATGCAGAGGAGCTTCGCAGCGGCGTCCAGCACTTGAATGAGAAAGACGGCCCAGCGTTCAAGATCGCCAGTGATCCGCGACTCACGCCCGTCGGCGGCTTTCTGAGGCGCTACTCGATCGACGAATGGCCACAGTTCTGGAACGTGTTGAGAGGCGATATGTCCGTTGTCGGCCCGCGCCCCGCCGTCTCGATTGAAGTCGACCAATACAAGAGCTGGCAGCGACGCCGCCTACGGATGCGGCCCGGTTTAACGTGTTTATGGGCGCTGCATGGGCGCGATGACCTAGACTTCGAGACTTGGATGCGCCTGGATCTTGAATACATCGACAACTGGTCGTTGTGGTTGGATTTGAAGATATTGCTGCACTCGATTCCGGCGGTGTTGGTTGGCAGAGGGGCGCACTAGCTTTCGCCAGGTACATGCCGTTCCAGGTCCTGCGCGTCGTGAATGAGACGCAGTATTTCGACGATGTTGTCTTTGATGCGGTAGACGAAATAGTGGCGGGGCCGGCGAACGAACTCGTGGTGGGGCACGCGATGGCTGCTGAACTGCAGATGGTACGTATGAACCGGATGGGCAAGTTCGGCAGGCGATCGGACCCCTAGCCGACTTGGGTCGCTCTCGATGTCGCGGAGGGCTTGAAAAATTAGCGTCTCATAGCGGAGTGCCGCCGCCGCTCCAAACTCTTTCGAACTCCATGTAGCAATGGCAGCCATATCTTGGCTCGCGGCTTGAGTAACTTCAAGCCGAAAACGCCGAATTTTAGTCACTACCTTTCTTCGCAGCGACCTCGCGCGAAGCTTCCTCGAAGATCTTGTGAACGAAGTCCTTTAGTTCCGACTCGGAGTTTAGCGTCGTGTAGCGACCCGCATCCATATCGTCGATGCCCTCTTGGATCGCTTCCTGCAGCCATTTCAGCTTGGCTTTGTCTTCGGCTTCACGTTGCTCTAGCAGACGCAGGCCTTCGCGGACGACTTCGCTGGCGTTGCTGAAGCGGCCGGACTTGACGCGTTTGGCGATGAACTTATCGAAGTGATCGGTGAGATTGACGTTGCGGGTCGGCATGGCGGGCCTCGAAACGAATTCTATCAGGATTGGCAATTATTGCCAATCGCGGCACGATAACCCACTGCCACAACACCGAGCCAGGCGTCCAGCACTTCGCTGTCGCCCATCGATACGTTTGACATGCCGACGATGAGTAGGGCGATGGTCGCTGTGATCGCGGCGTGCAGCAAGAAGCGCTCGTCGCTCGGCCCCGGCGGCAGACGGCGCAGGGCGCGACTCATGTCCCACAAGACCTTGCCGAAGAGCCACAGCAGCGCTAACACGATCGGCAGGCCGCGCTCGGCGGCGTAGTGCACGAACGTGTTGTGCAGATGGGCATAGTAGGCGACCGGCAATTCCTTCGGGACATCGGGCGGCAGATAATCCATGAAGGTCGGCCCGACCCGCTCAGGCCCTACGCCAAACCAGGGATGGTCTTGAATCATGCGGACGCCTGTACGCCACATGATGACGCGTGAATCGACTCGGGTCGTCACTTCTTGCGACACGACAAACGGCAGGCCCATCAAGGCAATGGGCGCAAGCCAAAGCAAACGAGGCTTCCAGAACCAAACCAAGTAAGCGCCGACGCCTGCCATCGCGATCCAGGCGGAGCGCGTCCAGCTTAAGACGATGCCCGCCGCGAGCCAGACAGTCAAGAGCGACCAAAGCGCGCCGTCGCGTCTATCGCGGTCGCGAAACAGGACGTAGCTCCCGAGCACGACGAGGATCAGCAGCGTCGTTTCGCTGAAGGTCATCCAGTGACTCATCAGACCGGTGATGCGATCGCCCAGGTAGCCCAGCAAGAAGGGCTCGTCTCGTGCGATGGATTCGCGCCACTTGAGGTAGAACTGCACGAAGCTGACGGAGACGGTGATGAAGCCGATGGCGAACCAGGCTTCCATCAGGCGGCGCGCGGCGGAGGTGGTCCGGAACAGGGTGTAGATGACCGGCAACATGGCGAAACCGAGCATCTTTTTGATCTGCGGCAATGCCGCGAAGTGGTCGACTGAAACGATCGCCGCGATGATCGTCCAGCCCATGAACAACAGCAGCGGGCCTTTCAGCGGCGGCATCTCGAAGCGCTTGCGGGCCGCCAGCCAGAGAGCGACTGCTGCGCCGAGGCAAATCTGCGAGGCGGCTATCGAAGCAAAGCCGAGTACAGAGGCGAAAAAGGCAAAGCCGTAGGCCAGCGCTTCGAGGCGGTTGGATCGGGCGTTCATGCTTCCAGAGGCAACGCTTCTTGAAAGACTACCGGTTCACCGATGGCCGCGCCCTGCACTTCGCCGTCACGAACGACCGTACGTCCGCGCACGATGGTGTGGATCGGCCAGCCGATCACTTCGCGGCCGTCGTAAGGCGTCCAGCCAGCGCGGCTAGCGATCCAGTCGTGGGTGATGGTTCGCTTGGCGTTGAGATCGACGATCGCGAAATCAGCGTCGTAGCCCACTGTGATGCGGCCCTTGCGGGCGATGGAATAAATACGCTGAGGGCCGTGGCCGGTGAGATCGACGAGGCGTTCGAGGCTGAGTCGTCCGGCGTGGACATGGTCGAGCATGACGGGCAACAACGTTTGTACTCCGGTCATTCCTGAAGGCGACTGCGGATAAGGCTTGGCTTTCTCTTCGCGAGTATGAGGTGCGTGGTCGGATCCCAAGACATCCACGACGCCTTGCTCGATGGCGCGCCACAACGCGAGGCGATGATGCTCTTCGCGAATCGGCGGATTAATTTGGGCCATGCTGCCGAGCTGTTCGTAGCAGTCGGGGGCCGAGAAGGTCAGGTGCTGCGGAGTGGCCTCGACGGTAGCGATATCCTTGTTCTCGGCGAGGAATTCCATCTCTTCGGCGGTAGTGATGTGGAGGACGTGGACACGGCGTCCGGCTTGGCGGGCCAGTTCGATGAGCCGGCGGGTGTTCTGAATGGCCGCTTCCGGGTCGCGCCAAACGGGATGCATCGAGACGTCGGCGCCGTCTTTTACGAGGTTCCAGCGCTCGCGCAACCGGGCTTCGTCTTCGCTGTGTACGGGGACGCGACGAAAGCCATGTTGCAGCGTACGAAGTACGTCCTCGCTTTCGGACACCAGCAGATTCCCGGTTGAGCTGCCCATGAAAAGCTTGACGCCCGCGCAGCCCGGCAGCAGTTCCAGTTGGGGCAATTCGGCGAAATTGGTCGGTGTGGCCCCAATGAAGAAGGCGTGGTCACACCAGGCCCGGCCGTGCGCACGGTGAAGCTTGTCGACTAGCGCCTCTTGGCTGAAAGTCGGCGGCTTGGTATTGGGCATCTCGAAGATCGAGGTGACGCCACCCAATACAGCCCCACGGGTGCCTGTTTCGAGATCTTCCTTGTGCTCCAGGCCCGGTTCGCGGAAGTGCACCTGGGAGTCGATCACGCCCGGCAGGATGGTTAATCCAGATGCGTCGAGGACTTCGTCGGCGTCGGCGCTCGAAAGACTGCCAATTTCGACGATGCGGCCATTGCGAACGCCGATGTCGGCGGCACCCACGCCAGAGGGAGTCACGCATGTCCCGCCACGGATTAGTAGATCGAACTGCATCAGGCGCTATTGTCGCGCAACAGGGCCGGTTCGGAGCTAGGCGCCGGGCCGGAGATCATCGCGGAAGGGCTGGGTCAACATGCGGTCGAGGGTCAGTTCGCGCGGCGTACGGAATTGGTTGATGCCGATCGTCATGCCCTCGTGGCCTGCTTCGGGCTGGTCGCGGTAGGTGTGAAACAGGCGGTCCCACCAGGGCAGATTGAAGCCGAAATTGCTATCTCTTTCGCGACGAATGATCGAATGGTGGACGCGATGCATGTCAGGCGTGACCAGGACGAGACGCAACAGGCGGTCGAGGCTCTCGGGGATGCGTACGTTGGCGTGGTTGAACATTGCCGTCGCGTTCAGCACCACTTCGAAAATCAGAACGCCAAGAGCGGGAGCCCCAAGCGCAGCCACAACGATGAGTTTGATGCCCATGGAAGCAAGGATCTCGATGGTGTGGAAACGGGCGCCGGAGGTGACATCGAGATCGAGGTCGGTATGATGCATGCGGTGCAGCCGCCAGAACATTGGGACATGGTGAAACATCACGTGCTGGCCATAGATCACCAGATCCAAGATCAGTACGACGACTAGGATCTCGATCCAGGCGGGTAGTTCGACCTGATTGAACAAGCCCCAGCCGCGCTCTTTGCTGACGAGCGCCGCGCCGACTGCGGCGGTCGGGACGACTAGACGAAGCGCGAGCGTGTTGAAGGCGACCAGCCCGAAGTTGCTGGGCCAGCGGCGGAGCCGAGAGAACGAACGTGGGCGACGCGGCGCGAGCGTTTCCCAGAGCGCCATCAGGAGGAGCGCGCCAAAAAAGAACGAGAGCCGAATGATTGGTTCGGAGGCGAGAAGAGCTTCGCTCAAGACGACTGTATTCTCCCATGCCCGACGGACGTTCGCCAGACGCAGATTGGCGTTGCAAAGAGGGATTGGGCGCCAGATTGGCGAGGTTGACTATTTGAAGGCCAACGCCCAAAGGGCTCCTCAGATGAGGAGCCCTTTGGGACGAAGGTTGGATTC
>JAQCLD010000192.1 GCA_027592785.1 Acidobacteriota bacterium | reverse complement strand
ATCGCAACCTACGTCCCAAAGGGCCCCTCGAAAGAGGGGCCCTTTGGGCGTCGGCCTTCAGTTCAACAATCCGCCGACCCGGCGCCCAACTACCCTTCGCAACGCCAAACTACGCTTAGCCCGCCCACCACAAGACCTTCGCCACCCGAGACAGGCCGTCATGCTACCCTCGACCCCTGTGCCTCAGTACAAAATTGCATCTCTTGGCGGCGACGGCATCGGCCCAGAAGTCGTGGCCTCGACAATCCAAATCCTGGAAGCGATCGACGGCGTAAGCCTCGAATTCACCGAGCATTCGGTCGGCGCCGGCGAGTATCTCAATAGCGGCGATCCGCTGCCTGAAGCCACGCTCGAAGCGCTCAAGGCTTACGACGCGATTCTGCTCGGCGCGATGGGCTTACCGTCCGTCCGCTGGCCCAACGGCGTGGAGATGACGCCGCAAATCGATCTGCGCGAGAAGCTCGATCTCTACCAGGGTGTGCGGCCAATCAAGCTATACCATCCGCTGCACTCGCCCCTGCGCATTCCGGAGGGCAAGACGATCGACTTCGTCATCTTGCGCGAGAACACCGAAGGTCTATTCTCCGACCGGCTGACGCCGCGCCCGGCGGGTCGCGACTTTGAAACCGACACGATGAAGATCACCCGGCACGGCGCCGAACGCATCTGCCGCGCGGCTTTCGAGTTGGCCATGGGTCGCCGCAAGAAGCTCGCGCTGGTCGACAAAGCGAACGTACTGCAGTCGATGGCTTTCTTGCGCCGAGTGTTCGACACCGTGGCCAACGATTACCCGGATGTCGAAACGGAACGGGTTTACGTAGATGCGGTGACTTTGTACATGGTGCAGGACCCCTATCGCTTCGACGTGATGGTCACCGAGAACATGTTCGGCGACATCATCTCGGATCTCGCGGCAGGGCTGATTGGCGGTATGGGCATGGCCCCGTCGGGCGACATCGGAGATACCTACGCGATCTTCCAGCCCTCACACGGCACCGCGCCGACGATTGCCGGCAAGAGTCTTGCTAACCCGATCGCGACGATCTTGTCGGGCGCGTTAATGTTGCGCTGGTTGGGCGAGACTAAGTCAGACGCCGCGGCGACGCGCGGGGCGGAATCGATCGAGGCGGCGGTCGAAGAGGTTTTGAGCAATCCCGAGAACCGGACGGTCGACCTCGGAGGCAATCTCTCGACGACGGGAATGACGGACCGCGTGCTCGAGCGTCTAGGATCCTAGGCATGCCGCGCATCATCGATCTTAGCCTTTCGTTGAAGCCCGGCATGCGCGGGGTCAGCGTGACGCCCGCCTACACCGTCGCCGAGAACGGCTGGAACGCCGCCAACTGGAACATCTACTCGCACGCGGGTACTCACGTCGATTCGCCGTTTCACTTCGAAGCCTCGCCCACGACGATCGACCAGATGCCCTTGGACGCTTTCTGCGGCCGGGCCTGGGTGGCGCGCATCGACAACTGCCGACCGAGTCAGTGGTTGACGCCCGCGGATTTGGGGACCGTGGCCGCCAAGGTGCTGCCCGGCGACTGCTTGCTGCTGCACACCGGCTGGAGTTTGCACGTCGAAGACACCGCAGTCTATCGCGACGGCCTGCCGCGCATTAGCGATGAGTTGGCCCACTGGCTAGTCGAGCGCCAGGTGAAGCTGATCGGCGTGGAGCCTCCGTCGGTTGCCGACGTCAATGACCTCAAAGAGGTGACCCGCATCCACCAAATCCTTCTTGGCGCCGGGGTCACGATCTGCGAAGGGCTCTGCAATCTCGACCAGCTCGGCGAGAAAACTTTCTTCATGGCTTTGCCCCTCAAGCTGCAGGGCGGCGACGGCTGCCCTGCGCGAGCTGTGGCGATTGAAGGCGATATCAACGGCTAGGGAACGTCATGCACAAACGCCACGTCCTGGTCAGCGGTACTTTTCTGCTCTCGCTGTTGCTCTATGTCGACCGAGTTTGTATTTCCACCGCGAAGCAGCCGATCATCGATGACCTAGGGCTCAGCGATACGCAGTTCGGCTGGATTCTCTCCGTGTTCGCGTTTGGCTACGCGCTCGCTCAAACGCCGTCCGGGGCGCTCGCCGACCGGCTCGGACCGCGCCTAATCCTGACCTCGGTCGTCGCGGCCTGGTCCATCTTCACCGGGCTCACCGCAGCCGCTTGGAACTTCGGGTCGATGTTGGCGGTACGCATTCTTTTTGGCGTCGGCGAGGCTGGCGCCTTCCCCGGAATGGCGCGCGCCGTATACTCCTGGATTCCAGTTCAGGAGCGCGGCTTGGTGAAGGGGATTAACTTCTCCGCCTCGCGTATCGGCGCCGCCGTCACGATGCCGCTACTGCCGGTGATGATCGAGGCGCTCGGCTGGCGCCAATCCTTTCTTGTGCTCATGCTGGTCGGCTTTGGTTGGGCCGTGGTCTGGTGGCTGTGGTTCCGCGACGAACCCGACCAACACCCGACCATCTCGGCTGCCGAGCGCGACTACATTCTCGCCAACCGTCAAGCGGCTCTCGCCGGGCCAGAGGCCAACGTAGCAACCTTGCCCACGGCAACCATCCTGCGCTCGGGAAACATGTGGCTAATGATGGGCCAGTACTTCGCCAGCAACTTCACAGCGTTCTTTTGCCTGAGCTGGCTGTTCCCGTATGTGCAGCAAAGATTCAACCTAGCCTTCACCGAAGCCGGTTTCTACGCGATGCTTCCCTTGCTCGGCGGCGCCGTCGGCAATGTATTTTCCGGGTGGCTGGTGGACCGCTTCTATGCAGCTGGCTACAAGATGGCTTCGCGCCGCGTTCCTGCTGTTTTCGGTTTCGCTTTGGCCTCGGCGGGGCTGGTCATCAGCGTCGGCCAAGCGGAAGTCGTCGGCGCCGTCGCTTGGCTCACCATCGCGGTCTTCGGCATCGACATGATTCTCAGTCCAGCTTGGTCGTTCTGCATCGACATCGGCGGCGCTCATGCCGGCAAAGTCTCCGGGACAATGAACATGGCCGGCAATCTTGGCTCCGCCGTCGTCGCGCTGGCGTTCCCCTATCTGCTTGCGTGGACCGGCAGCGTCGAAACCTTTTTCTACGTGGGCGCGGGACTCAACGCCTTCGGAATTCTTTGCTGGCTCGCCGTAAAGCCCGATCGTCCCATCACCGCCGCGGCGTGATCGTGCGTCCACGCGCCGCGCCGGCGTTGCCTGCTAGTGTTGCCTGCTAGTGTCAACGCAAAGTAGAAAGATCCCCTAATCGCGCAAAGTAGGAAGTTCCCCATGAGTTGCCTGCT
>JAQCLD010000007.1 GCA_027592785.1 Acidobacteriota bacterium | reverse complement strand
CAGTACCTAACCCTCGCTTCTACAATCAGTTGCAAGCCGCCCGCTGCTCGTCAACCGGACAGTAGTGAAGTAAAGAAGAGGCTTTTTTTGATGCACGTTTAGGGCCTCTCGCGCGTTTCACTAGTGACAGGAGTCTTGGGGAAGGCGAAAGGAGCGAATCAGGAATGCGAGTTCTCATCACGATCTTATTAGCGGCGTCTGCTTTATCCGCGGCCGAACTCGATGTGACGCGAGTGGTCCTTTACAAACACGGCGTCGGCTTTTTCGAGCGCGCTGGTCAGGTGTCGGCCTCTGACCCGGCCATCCTGCAGTTCCAGGCGTCGGAGATGGACGACGTTTTGAAGTCGCTGACCATCGAGCAGCGCGGCGGCGACGGCGTTTCGTCGGTTCGCTACGATTCATCGGACCCGCTCGCTAAGCGGCTCGAAGTCTTCCCCTTCCGCATCGGCGAACATGTGTCGCTGCCGGATTTGCTGGACCAGTTTAAGGGGGCCGAGATTGAACTCGCGATGAGTTCCGGCGCCGTTCGCGGGACGATCATCAGTGCGCGGCGCATTGTCGGCGGCGAAAACAACAGCATCGAGGTGCAGCAGTTGGTTCTGCTGACCGGGACGGGCGTGCGCACTGTCGATCCGGCGGCCGCGTCTCAGGTTTCTTTCGTCGATCCGCAGATTCAGACGCAGTTCGCTGAGTACCTGGCGATCCTTTCCCGGTCGCGCAACACCGACCGTCGCTCGCTGACAATCGAATCCCAAGGCGGCGCCAGCAGCGTTATCGCCAGCTACATCACGCCGACCCCTATCTGGAAAAGCAGTTACCGCCTCGTCTTCGGGACCACCGGCGAGCCGCTGCTCGAAGGGTGGGCCATTGTCGACAATACCTCGGGCGAAGACTGGGAGAACGTGCGGCTGTCGCTGGTCTCGGGCCTGCCGGTTTCGTTCATAACTAGCCTGTATGCGCCGCGTTATCTGCAGCGCCCGGTGATTCAATTGGCGCAAGACCGCGCATGGCGTCCGACTGCACGGCGGCGCCATCGAGGGTAACGCACAAGGCGCAGGACAGAATGCGGAAGCGGTCGGCGGGTTCGCGCGCGGACGTCTGGACGCTGTTGCCAAGTTGTCGGCGAATGCGCCGATGCCTGCCTCCGAATCCATGGCCTATCGACAAACCGTAGGCGGTAGTCGCGAGATGATTCTGGCTGATGAAGAAGTCCGCCGTGAAATGTCTTCGACCCTTGCGGCCCAAGCCGTCAAGGCCGACCTCGGCGACCTATTCGAGTACGCCATCGACAAGCCGGTGACGATTCGCAAGAGCGAGTCGGCCATGTTGCCGTTCTTCCGCGAACGCGTCAACGCCCGTCGTCTGTTCATCTACGACGATTCCAACGGCTCGCAACATCCGCTGACTGCTGCCGAGATTACCAACGGCTCTGGCGCCACGCTCGACGGCGGCGCCATTACCGTCTACGACGCAGGCGCTTACGCCGGTGAAGCGCTCGTCGAGACCATCAAGGATGGCGACAAGCGGCTCATCAGCTACGCCGTTGATTTGGGCACGCGCATCACCACCGCTTTCGACACGACGTCGAAGCTGCAGCGCGACTTCCACGTCAGCCGCGGCGTGCTCACGGCCAAGAACGCTCGGCTCGAGACGAAGACTTTCACGATTCTTAACGTCGACCCCGAAGCGAAGACCGTCATCATCGAGCATCCCGTGCGCCCGGGCTACAAACTCGTCGACATGACGGCCACGGAGACCACCGCCGACAAATACCGTTTTGAAGTTGCCGTTGCCGCGAACGCCACGGTCAAACACGCCATCGTCGAAGAATTCGTCTACGACCAGACTATCGGCATCACAAACCTGAGCTACGAACAGATCATGGTTTGGGTCCGCAACAAGGACCTGAGCGAAGCGGGCCGCGCCCAGCTCGAGCGTATCGCCAACCTCAAGCGCCAAATCGGCGACAACCAACTGGAGCAGCAACGCACCGACGAACGCGTCAATGAGTTCAGCCAAGACTAAAACCGTCTGCGCAACAACATCAACACCCTACGCAACGTCGCCGGCCAGCAAGACAAAGTCGGCGCATACTCCGAACCGCTAGCCGCACTCGGCGTCCGACTGGTGGCTCTGCGCGACCAGCAAGCGCAATTACGCCAGCAGGCCGACACGATGCAGCGTCAACTCAACGACCTCGTCGAGACGCTGGAGTTCTAAGCGGATAAGAGCATCAACGCGGCCTCCGGATTCCGGGGGTCGCGTTTTTCTTTGAACATGTTCAAAAAGGTATTGACGCGGGCAGCTGTCCGGGCTACGATTTGAACATGTTCAAATCGACGAGCAAGGATGATACTCGCGCCCACGTCTTCAATACAGCGCTGGCGTTGTTCCGCGAGAAGGGCTTCAACGAAACCACCATGCGCGAAGTGGCCAAGGCTTCCGGGCTGTCGCTGGGCGCCGCGTACTACTACTTCCGCAGCAAGGAAGATATCGTTGGGGCCTACTACGAACATGTCCAGATCGAGCATCTGAGACGGGCGCGTGAGGGCTTTGCCGATGCCCGCAACCTCAAGCAGCGGCTTGAGGTCGCCTTCCACAGCAAACTCGACATCATTGCCGATGATCGCCGCCTGCTGGTCGCGCTGTTTCGCTACGGCGGCGACTCCGAGCATCCGCTGAGTTGGTTTGGGCCTGATACCCAGCGGCAACGCGACCTCAGCATGGGCGTTTTCGACGAAGCTCTCAGCGACGAAAAACTCCCGGCGGACCTCCGCGACGCCGTCCCCGTGATGCTGTGGGCGATGCATATGGGCCTGATGCTGTATATGCTTTTCGACGAGTCGCCCCAGCAACAACAGACCCGCAAGCTCGCCGACCAGGCGATCCCGCTCAGCCTGCAGATGACGAAGCTCCTGCGCGTGCCGCTGGTGCGGACGCCGATCCGCAAAGCTCTCGCGGCTCTCCTGGAAGCCGATCTCATTCCGCCGGCGGCACGTTGGCGCGCCCTGGGCACGGAAGGAGGAGAGGCATGAGTCGGTTCTCGCTTTCCTTCGGCGAAGCGCGCGTGATGGTGGCGAGCGTGCTCATGATTGCTTGGGCCGATCGGCTGCTCAGCGGCGAGACGCCCTCGTTCGGATTCTTGGCGATAGCGGGCCTACCGGCCCTGATGGCGCTGGTTGTCCTCTTCTCACCCCGGCGTCGCTACCAGGAAGATGAGACGAGAATCTGGTTCGCCGCATTCTCAACCGCTGCATCGGTCTCCGGCGTCATTCTCTACAGCCCCAACTCCAATCTGCTAACGCTTGCCATCGCGGGAGCGCTGTTGGTTGCTTTCTTGATCGTGGCGTCTCGCCTCTCCCCAGTGATCGGCGACGGCGACGCCGCGGACCCCTCTGAACCAGCGACATCTAAGCCAAGAACGAAGCGGCGCGCCCAGGCACAGCTCGTGGCGGTGATCGTTGCCATCGCGCTCGCCAGCATCGCTTACCGCCTACTGGTCTGGCGGCAATTGGAACAGACCTCGGCCTTGTTCATCGGCATCCCTGCTCTGCTGGCGATTGCGGCGGCGTTCTTGGATACTGGCGGGTCAGCCGCACGCACTGCGCTGAAGGCCACCCTGCTGGCGCTTTTGATCTCGGGCATTTTCTGGGGTGAAGGGTTCGTCTGCATCTTGATGGCGGCGCCGATTTTCCTCAGCATCGCCGTGTTGCTCGGCTACGCAATCGATCGATCGAACGAGTTCTCCCGCAGGACCAACGCATTCCTGTGGATCGCGCTCGTTCCGATGGTGATGGAGGGCGTCATCCCTCAACTCTCATTCCCGCGAGAGGAAACGGTAGTCGTCGAAAGGATCGTTGAGGCAAGCGCTTCCGATGTTCGTGAGAACCTTTCCCGAACGCCGGAATTCTCCTCGGCGCTGCCGTTGTTCCTTCGCTTGGGTTTCCCCCGGCCGGTCGAGACCTCGGGCGACGGCCTGCAGACTGGCGACGTACGCGTCATCCTTTTTGCAGGCGGCGAGGGAAGCCCCGGCGAATTGACGCTAGAGGTCGCCGAATCGGAGCCGGATCGAGTCGTGTTCCGGGCGACCGACGACGGCAGCCACATTGCGCACTGGATGACGTGGCGCGAGTCCGCTGTTTCGTGGCGAGAACTCGCCCCAGGACAAACTGAAGTCCGTTGGACGATACGCTATGGCCGAGAACTCGACCCGGCATGGTACTTCGGGCCATGGGAGCGCTATGCCGTGGAGCTGGCTGGCGAATACCTGATCGACTCGGTCGCCGGGAGGGACCGCTAGCTTGGATCGCGTGTTTGTCATTCGAATCGCGACGCTCTACCTGCCGGTGTGCCTGACGGCGATGGCTTGGGCTCTCCGCCGTCCCGGACCTCGCGCCCGGCTGGGGCTGTTGCTCGGATTCGCGTGGAACGCGGCGACGTTACCGGTACTGCAGCTTGCGGCGGAGCAGGCGTCGTGGTGGAGCTTCGCAGATACCGACGCGCAGTATTTCGGCATGCCGATCGAGGCTTACCTCGGATGGGCGGTGTTGTGGGGCGTCCTGCCGCAGCTGGCCTTCCGGGGCCAAAGGCCCGAGGTTGTCGTAGGAGTGCTAGCGATCGCGGACCTACTTCTGATGCCGGAGATGGAACCGGTGCTGACACTCGACGAGGGCTGGATCGCGGGTGAAGCTATCGGGCTGCTGCTATGCGTACTGCCGGCGTAGTACCTCGCCAAATGGACGATCGAAGACCGCCGCCCCGGGATGCGGACTGCTCTGCAAGCGGCGGCCTTCGTCTTGATGCTCTTGCTGCTGGCCCCGGAAGCGGCGTTCCTTGTAACCGGCGGCGGCTGGGATCGGCTTTTCACGAGGCCGGGCTGGACCAATGGGCTATTCGCGCAGGCGTTCTTCGTCCTCGGACTGCCCGGTTTGGCGGCGGCCGTTGAGTTCGCCCGCCACGGCGGCACCCCGATTCCTTTCGACCCGCCGAGGAGACTCGTTAGGACAGGCCCCTACGCCTATCTCGCCAACCCGATGCAGTTCTCCATGGCGCTTGTTCTTTTCGCCTGGGGAGCTTGGCTAGAAAGCTGGTGGGTCGCATCTTTCGCGGCAGTTGCCGTGGTCTACGGAGCGGGCTTCGCCAAGTGGAGCGAGGCGCAAGACCTAGAGAAGCGTTTCGGCGCTGATTGGATTCGCTATCGGAAAAGCGTGCGTGATTGGTTCCCGCGCAAACGGCCTTATATCGAGCAGCCGGCTACGCTCTACGTCGCCGGTGGCTGCGGACGTTGCTCGCAAGTCCGCCGCTGGTTCGAGAGGCGCGGGCCCATTGGTCTGGTCATCCTCGATGCCGAATGCCATCCAACGCGCGATCTGGAACGCATCACTTACGCTGGTGACGGCGCTGAGGAGCAAGGCGTCGCAGGTCTAGCACGCGCTTTGGAGCACATCCATCTCGGCTGGGCCGTTGCGGGCTGGGCCATGCGTTTGCCGGTCGTCGTTCAACTGCTTCAATTGCTCGTTGACGCTTCCGGTGGTGAAGCGATGCTGGTCCGACGCGGCGTGCCGATTTCTTGCAACCTTCCCCCACTTCCGGCATCCAAGAGACGTAACGATCCCCGGCATCTCTAGCGGGAACGCGGAGATTCTCCCTTGCTACACTGGGAGTCTTCTCCGCCAGGCGCTGGCGAGCCGGGAATTGGGAGTTGGCGAGCCGATGCCTGCTGTCGCACAAGTGCAACAAAAGTCACACTTTATCCTCGACCAGATCGGGAACACGCCGCTCATCCGCCTCAACAAAGTAGCTGCGGATTTGCCCGACGTCGAGATCTACGCCAAGGCCGAATATTTCAACCCTGGCGGCTCCGTCAAGGACCGTCCGGCGCTCAGCATGATCCTCGACGGCGAGCGCAGCGGCAAGCTCACGCCCGACAAGACCATCATTGACGCCACCAGCGGCAACACCGGCATCGCCTACTCGATGATCGCCGCCGCTAAGGGCTACAAGGTCAAGCTCTTCTTGCCCGCGAACGCCTCCCCCGAACGCAAGAAGATCCTCGCGGCCTACGGCGCCGACATCGTGTTGACGCCTGCCGGCGAGAGCACCGACGGCGCGATCCGCGCTTGCCAGGCCGAATACCAAGCCAGCCCGGAAAAGTATTTCTACCCCGACCAGTACGGCAACCCAGCCAACTGGCAGGCGCACTTCCGCACTACGGGACCTGAAATTTGGGAGCAGACCGAAGGACGTATCACGCACTTCGTCACCGGCCTTGGGACGACCGGCACGTTCACTGGAGTGGGACGCTACTTCCGCGAGAAGGCGCCTTACGTCAAGCTCACTTCGATGCAGCCTTCCACCGGCTTCCACGGGCTAGAGGGTTTGAAGCATCTGGAAACTGCCATCGTGCCGTCGATCTACGACCCGACGCTGGCCGATGACAACATTGCCGTCGATACCGAAGACGCGCACGCCATGGTCAGGCGGCTCGCCCGCGAAGAAGGTTTGCTGGTCGGCATCTCGGCCGGTGCCAACGTCGTCGCCGCTTTGCGCGTCGCCCGCGTGGCAGGCAGCGGAGTCTTCGTCACCGTCTTCTGCGACAGCGCCGACAAATACCTCAGCGACGAATTCTGGACCGACTAATGCTACGTATCGAACCACAGCCCTTTGCTGAAATGAAGAGCCACGCCGAGGGGACGTATCCCAACGAGTGCGTCGGTGCGATGATCGGCACGATCACCAACGGCAACAAGGTCGTTGAGTCGGCGTTGAAGCTCGAGAACTCGGCCGAAGGCTCGCAGCGCGCTTACTATCAACTCAGCCCCGATCACCTGATGAAGGCCGATCGAGCCGCGCGCGAGCAAGGCAAAGAACTCATCGGCATCTATCACTCGCATCCCGATTGCGATGCCTATTTTTCAGAGACGGATTTGAAGAACTCTTGTCCCTGGTATTCGTTTGTGGTCCTGTCCATTAAGCAGGGCAAGTTTGACCACGCGAACTCCTGGCTGCCTGACGCCGACCAGACCGCCGCGGACAAAGAAGCACTAGAACACGGAGACTAATCATGGCGAAGATCCTCATCCCCACGCCGCTGCGGCAGTACGCAGGCGGTGCCGACTCGGTCGATATCAGTGCGTCCACCGCGGGCGAAATGTTGACCAAGTTGACCGACGCGTACCCCGATCTAAAGAAGCAAATCTTCAACGACGAGGGCAAACTGCGCAGCTTCGTCAACGTCTATGTCAACGACGACGACATCCGCTACCTCGATCGCAACGATACCGTTGTTAAGGATGGCGATACGGTGTCGATCGTGCCCTCGATCGCCGGAGGAATCTGATCATGGCTGCCGCTCCGCAAGTGCCGGCGTCTTCGTTGCCTGAACTCACTAACGAAGAGATTCTGCGCTATAGCCGCCACTTGATCCTGCCCGAAGTCGGCATGGAAGGGCAGCGCCGTCTCAAGAACGCCAAAGTGCTGATGATCGGCACGGGCGGTCTGGGCGCGCCTCTCGGCCTTTATCTCGCCGCTGCCGGCGTCGGACGCATCGGTCTTGTTGATTTCGATGTCGTCGACGTCACGAACCTACAACGTCAGGTCATCCACGGCACCAAAGACGTTGGCCGTCTGAAGATTGATTCCGCTGCCGACTCGATGCAAGACATCAACCCGGCGCTGCAGATCGACAAGTACAACGTGCCGCTGACGAGCGCGAATGCGCTGGAGTTATTCAAGGATTACGACGTCATCGTCGACGGAACCGACAACTTCCCTACGCGTTACCTGGTCAACGACGCTTGCGTGCTGCTCGACAAGCCCAACGCCTACGGCTCGATCTTCCGCTTCGAAGGTCAGGCGACCGTGTTCCACCACGAAGACGGACCGTGCTATCGCTGCTTGTATCCCGAGCCGCCGCCCCCGGGACTGGTCCCGAGCTGCGCCGAAGGCGGCGTCCTAGGCATCTTGCCCGCGGTCATCGGTTCGATCCAAGCGACGGAGACCGTCAAGCTGATTCTTGGCAAGGGCACGACGCTGAGCGGGCGGCTCATGCTCTATGACGCCCTCAACATGAAGTTCCGCGAGCTCAAGCTGCGGCGGAACCCCGAGTGCCCGGTCTGCGGCGACAACCCGACCGTGAAAGAACTGATCGACTACCAAGAGTTCTGCGGCATCCCGCAGCAAGCGGCCGCCGAAGCGGAGGAGCAAGGAAGAATGTCAGAGATTACGCCCCTCGAACTCAAAGTGCGTATGGACCGCGGTGACGATATCTTCATCCTCGACGTACGCGAGCCGCACGAATACGACATCGCCAAGATCCAAGGGTCGGCCTTGATCCCGCTCGGCCAAGTCGCGCAGCGCGTCGACGAGCTTGATTCGACGGCCGACATCATCGTCCATTGCAAGATGGGCGGGCGCAGCGCCAAAGCCCAAGGAATTCTCAAAGAGATGGGCTTCTCTCGCGTCACCAACCTAACGGGCGGCATCCTACGCTGGAGCGACGACGTCGATCCCAGCATTCCGAAGTACTAACGTCACAACATTTGCCCCGAACTCCTTCTGGAGTCGGGGCATTGCTCTTTGAGCCAAGCCGCCGGATCGTTCGGCGGGGCTTCATCGGGACGAGCCCCGAGACCAAATCGATTGAGAGCAATTGCAGTGCGGCGCTGATCCGGCATTCTGGCAGTACGAACCCGCCTGCGGTACAAAAGTTGCGCCGAAAGCAGGGAGAACGCAAGACCCACTCAGTTGCCGCGGACGTTCGCTTCGCTTGACTCTGTGGAGGCAGGCAAGCTGCGTCTCTCTGTATTCGGAGTAACGAATCGCCGCTCCCGTTGGCCCTTTGGTGAGCCCCGAGACGGTACAATTCAGCTGTCTTGATCATCGGCTCTATTGATCGAATAAAGGTACTTGAACATTGAAAACTTGCATAGTAGGCGCCGGCGCCATAGGCGGCCTAATCGGCGCGAGACTCGCGTTAGCTGGTGAAGAAGTCACCTTGATTGCCCGTGGTCCGCACTTGGCCGCGATCCGCGAGCACGGCCTAAAGCTCATCTCGGCTGAGGGCGATGAGCAGGTGGCTCGGGATGTCGCCGCGACGGACAAGATCAGTGAGGCCGGCGAGCACGACGTCGTCATTCTGGCACTCAAGGCTCATCAGATTTCAGAGGTCGCCAATGATTTGCCGGCTCTATTCAAGGCCGAGACCGTCGTGGTGCCCCTACAGAACGGTATACCGTGGTGGTATTTCCAGAAGCTGGGCGGGGAGTTCGACGGGAAGCGCTTGTCCTCTCTAGATCCCGACGGGGCGATCGAACGGAACATCGACGCGGGACGCATCATCGGCAGCATCGCCTATCCGGCAGCGGATAAGCCGGAGCCGGGCGTTATCCGCCACGTCGAGGGATTGCGTTTCCCTTTGGGGGAACTGGATGGAGCCAAGACCGAAAGAGCGAAAGCGATCTCCGCCGTCTTCACAAAGGGAGGCTTTCGCGCTCCGGTGCTCACCGACATCCGTAGTCAGATCTGGCTTAAGGCGTGGGGCAACCTGTCGTTCAACCCAATCAGCGCCTTGACGCGAGCCACGCTGGCCGAGATGTGCCGTTTCGCGCCCACCCGCCAGCTGGCAGCGAGCATGATGACTGAAGCCAAAGAAATCGCCGAGCAACTCGGCGTGACGTTCCGGCACACGATCGAACAGCGTATCGAGGGGGCGGAGCAAGTCGGCGAGCATAAGACGTCGATGCTTCAAGACATTGAAGCGGGGCGGCCTTTGGAGCTTGAGGCGTTAGTCGGCGTGGTGGCGGAATTGGGCCGGCTGACCCACACGCCTACGCCCTCGATCGACGCCGTCTACTCGTGCGTGAAGCTGCTAGCCAAAACCATCCAATCTTAAGCGCCGTCAACCGAACACCCGGATTTAAACACTTGCGTACTGCCGACCGGGCGCTTTGCTCTGTGGTTCGGGCTCAGCTATGCTGTCCTTTTGCCTGCGCAGGGAACTGAAACGAATGACCAATCTAACAGTAAGAAGACTTGTTGATAAGAACGACGCCGAGGCTCCAGCGATTCTCGCTGAAGCTCAACACCCACTCTCCCATGGCCAGTTAGGTCAGCACATCGACGCGACAGTACTTGCGCTGAACCAGTTCGGCATCGGACGTGGCGACTCGGTGGCGTTCGTTCTGCCAAACGGCCCGCTGGCGGCATCGGCGTTCTTGTCGCTGTCGTGCGGGGCGACTTGTGCACCGCTGAATCCGTCCTATCGCGAAGAAGAATTTGAGTTCTATCTAAACGATCTGGAGGCCCGCGCACTGGTAGTCGAGGAAGGTTCGGACTCACCGGCGACGGCTGCCGCGAAGAAGCTCAACATCCCGATCTTGGAACTGAAGGCTCACGGAGACAACGCTGGGGCCTTCACATTGCAGGGCGAGCCAGGCAAGGCGCCCACGAAGGGCGGGCTCGCGGAGCCGGACGACGTGGCCATGGTCCTGCATACCTCAGGGACGACGGCACGGCCGAAGATCGTTCCACTCAGCCATCGGAATGTATGCGCCTCAGCAACCAACATTGCGGCCACGCTGCGATTGCAGCCACAGGACGTTTGCCTGAACGTGATGCCGTTGTTCCACATCCACGGCTTGATTGGGGCGTTGCTTTCTTCGATAGCGGCGGGAGCATCGGTCCACTGTACGCCGGGCTTCAACGCAATGAAGTTCTTCGCCTGGCTTGAGCAAGTCAAGCCAACCTGGTACTCAGCCGTCCCGACCATGCACCAGACAATCTTGGCGCGGGCCGCTCGCAACCAGGACATCATCGATAAGAGCACCCTGCGTCTGATCCGATCCTCGTCCGCAGCACTGCCTCCGCAGGTACTGGCTCAGCTGGAAGAAGTGTTCGGAGTTCCTGTCGTCGAGTCTTACGGAATGACCGAAGCTGCCCACCAGATGGCCAGCAACCCGCTACCGCCCGCTCCCCGCAAGCCTGGCTCCGTCGGTCCCGGCGCCGGCCCGGAGGTCGCCGTGATGGACGAAGCAGGGACGCTTCTTCCTCAGGGCGATACAGGAGAGATTGTAATTCGCGGCGAAAACGTTACGGTGGGCTACGCGCGGAACCCAGAGGCCAACAAGACAGCGTTTACGGATGGTTGGTTCCGTACGGGCGATCAGGGTCGGCTTGACGAACAGGGCTATCTCTACATCACCGGCCGGCTCAAGGAGATCATCAACCGCGGAGGCGAGAAGATATCGCCTCGCGAGGTCGATGAAGTTCTGCTGGACCACCCAGACGTCGCACAAGTCGTCGTCTTCGGCATGCCGCATCCAAAGCTTGGCGAGGAGATTGCCGCAGCGGTAGTCTTGGCGCCGGGCAGTAGCGCGAGCGAGAAAGAACTCCGAGCGTTTGTTTCGGAGCGCCTTGCCGATTTCAAGACTCCTCGAAAGATCGTCATCCTCGACGAAATTCCAAAGGGTCCCACGGGAAAGATCCAAAGAATTGGCCTCGCGGCGAAGCTAGGTCTGGCCGGTTGACCGCCGGGCGCTCACATCTCCGCGGCAATGCTGCAGGATCCGGAACTCGGCCGCTCGATGGTGCTCGAATGCATTGCAGGGGCCCAGGTCGAGCCGGACGAAGGACTCGATATTCCCACGACGCATCTGCAGAACCGTGTATGCTTGCACGGAAGGTGCTGGGAATGACAGCAGCTGAAATAAGGAGCGCCACGTAGCCGCCATGAATCGCTGGGTAAGATTAGTCGCCGCCGTTATCGCGATGATTCAAATCGCGAATTTGCAATATGCCTGGACGCTGTTCGTACAGCCGCTACGGGACGCCAACGGATGGTCGTTGTCCGAGGTCCAGTGGGGCTTCACAATCTTCATTGCGCTCGAGACCTGGGCCATGCCGCTCACCGGCTGGCTGATCGACGCCAAAGGCGCTCGCCCGCTCATGTCAGCCGCCGGCATCTTGTGCGGCATCGGCTGGGCGGGCATCGGCATGACGAATTCCCTGCCGATGATGTATTTCCTGTACGGCCTGGCGGGCTTCGGCGCTGCTATCGTCTATTGCGGATCCATTGGCGTGGCGCTCAAGTGGTTCCCGGACCGCCGTGGAGTCGCCGCAGGAATCATCGCCGCGGGCTTCGGATCGGGCGCGGCACTGTTCATTCCGGTCATTCGTTTCATCCTGCAGGTGGAGGATTATTCGGCGGCGTTCCTTTATACGGGAATCGTGCAAGGGGTTCTGATCGTGCTCGCCGCGCAGTTCCTGGGCGGCCCGGGCATGGCTCCCGCGCACACGCCAACCGCGAAAGCCGCACAACAGGTGCGGCGGCAGAAGGACAATTTCAGCTCCGGCGAAATGCTGCGCAGCGGCCATTTTTATTGGCTCTACGCGATGATGCTGATGATGGGTATCGGTGGGCTATTGGCCACCGCGCAGGTGGCGCCCGTTGCGCGCACCTATGGGATCGCCGAAAGTTTCCTGGCAATCTCGCTGGTGTTGAACCCGATCGCCAACGGCACAGGACGCTTGTTCTGGGGCTGGGTATCGGACAGGATCGGCCGGGAGAGCACCATGGAGATCGCCTTCGCCATCCAGGCGCTGTCGCTGCTGAGCGTGGGGCTGTTGGGAGCGCAATCGGGCTTGATATTCGTGATCTCGATGGCTATGGTGTTTTTCACGTGGGGCGAGGTCTACGTGTTGTTCCCGTCAGCCCTGGCCGATTTCTTCGGCGCCAAGAACGCGAGCTCCAACTACAGCTTCCTCTACAGCACCAAGGGCGTCGCATCGATCGTGGCTGGAGGCCTGGCGGCGACAATCTTCGAGATGACTGGCTCCTGGGGTCCCGCGTTTTATGGCAGCGCCATGCTGGCGTTGATCTCCGTCTTCATGGCGACGCGCCTCAAGAAGATGCCTTTGCCGGTCAAGCCACAAACGTCCGCGGCCTAGAGGTAACTGCCGCCGACTAGCTTTCCAAGTCAAGGCAATTGCTGCGGGTCATCCTATTCCGGTGAAGGCGGACCTGCGAAAGCCTTCCGGCGTCCAGCACCGCGCGCCGCAAGCTAAACTCCGCCTGACTGTTCACACTGCGCCGGGACCCGGCGGCAGTAGAAAGCCAAGCTACTTCCTGTGTATTAGATAGCGAACACCAGCGGACTGTCGCTGCACATTTGCGCTCGCGCCAGTGCCGCTGGTTGATCGTCTATCTATTCAGCAAAGGCGGCAGTTCCTGCTGCATGCTGGGCCGGAGCTAACCTATTCTGCGTGGCGCGGCCTAGTGCCGCATGTCGTCAATCTTGGCGACCTTCACGGTCACGTAAGTCAGCGTCTTGCCGTCCTCTACAAGCCACTGGTGCGGCATACCCGCCGGCGACGAGGCGATGTCGCCCGCGACCAGTTTCTGCTGCTTGCCGCCGACGATTTTGCCGCCGCCGAACTCGCCGGGTCGCCTCTCTTCGGCGCCCTCAAGCTTTCCGCCATAGGTCAGCGTGCCCTCACCGGACTCGATGAAGTAGATGTCGGTCCAGTTCGCGTGCATCTCCGGAGCTCCGCTACGATCCCTATGACTCAGGCTGAAGTTATGCTCGCCCCTGTTGAGACCCTCAAAAGCGGGCCGCTCGCCAGCCTTCAGATTTGCGACGGATTCCCTGACGGCCTTGCCAGACCAATACCCGAACTTGTTCGGTTCAAGAGGCGGCGCCGGCCGCTGAGCTTGACCGACCGCCAGACTCACAACAGCCACGCCTACACAGAACAACAGCGATAGTACAACTCGATTCTTCATTGTTAGCAATCTCCCTTGTTTCGAACTTCCAGGATGAAAAAGGTGTTGGCGGCGGTCCCAATCAGGCCGTCGCGGTCTCCTTGCCCGTAGCTCCGACGATCTGCGGGATTAGCTCGCCGTGAACGTCGGTCAGTCTCATGTTGCGGCCATTGAAGTAGTAAGTCAGCCTCTTGTGGTCGAGGCCCAGCAGATGAAGCAGGCTCGCGTGGATATCGTGGTTCCAAATGATCTGCTCGGCGGCTTGGTAGCCGACCTCGTCACTGGCGCCAATGTGCTGACCGCCCTGGATGCCGCCGCCGCACATCCAGACAGTCTGTGCCCCAGGGTTGTGGTCGCGGCCGAGCGCCCGCTGGGAGACCGGCATGCGTCCAAACTCCGACTGCCACAGCACGACGGTCTCATCTATCAGACCTCTGCGCTTCAGGTCGGTAATCAGCCCCGTTATCGGCTTGTCCACTTCAGCCGCGTGCATGGTGTGGTTTTCCATGATGTTGCCGTGAGCATCCCACGTATCGACGTTCTGGTTGACGATAGCGCCGCTATAGAGTTGCACGAATCGGACGCCCCGTTCTACCAGCCGGCGCGCCATTAGACACTGCCGGCCGAACGGCGCGGTAACTCTGTCGTTCAACCCGTACAGCTGCTTGGTCTCTTCGCTCTCCTGGCTGATGTCGATGGCTTCCGGTGCACAGCCCTGCATACGATAGGCCAGCTCGTAGGAGGAAATCCGCGCCGAGAGATCCGAAACGCCGGGGTGTTTTTCAGCGTGGTTCTGATTGATGCTGGCGAGCGCGTCGAGCTTGCGGCGCTCTTCCTCGACCGACGAATATTGGGCATCCGGCTTGAGGTCGAGTATCGGGTCCCCGACCGGACGAAAAACCGTGCCTTGGTACGCCGCCGGCAAGAAACCCGCGTGCCAGTTAGTCGGCCCGCTGAACGGCCCGCCCCGGTGATCGTAGAGCACGACATACGCCGGCAGGTTGCCGTTCTCGCTGCCCAGGCCGTAGGTCACCCAGGCGCCTACGCTGGGGAATCCCATCAGAATCATTCCAGTGTTCCACTCATAGTGAGAGAGCACGTGGTCATTCGACTTGCCCGTAGCCGAGTGAATGAACGCCAAGTCGTCGACGATGGTCGACATGTGCGGGAACAGTTCAGAGACCCAGCTGCCCGACTGTCCGTGCTGCTTGAACTTGAACGGACTTTTCATCAACGGGCCGGGATAGCCCTGGCGCACGATGATCTCGCCGTCACCGCCCACGCCGGCGATTCCGCCTGCAAGGGCGACCCCGTGGTATTTCTCAAGAGCCGGCTTGTAGTCAAACGTGTCGATGTGACTAACGCCGCCGCTCATGAATAAGTGGATTACCGATTTCGCCCGCGGCTTAAAGTGCGGGGGCTTGGGCAAGTAGGGAGAGTCGGTGATGCCCGCCGAACCAAGACAGCTACCTGGGCCGCTGGCGGGCTCGGCGGCCAGTAAGCCGTCCCGAGCGAGCAGGTCGACTAGAGCCACCCCGCCGATGCCCATGCCGGCCTTAAACCAGAAATCGCGGCGGCTAATATAACGCTGATTGTTGCCGGCATTATTTTCGCAGAGCGGAGTCATGAGCAGCCTCTTCGTCCCTAGTTGAAATACAAGAACTCGTTTGTGTTGAGCATGACATGCGCAAAGTTTGTCAGCGCTGCCTGCGCTGCGTTGCGCTCTACCCCATCGACGGCGTCTGAAGCGGAAATCCGGATCGCCAACAATTCCCGCTCTTCGTTGAGGAACTTGAGAGCAAAGGCCAGCTCCCTTTCGCTCGGCGCCCGGCTTATGGTGATCCGGTAGAGCCTTTTCACCTGAGCTGACAGGTCCGCCGGAGCCTCTCTTACCACGCGGTCTGCTAAGTGCCTCGCCTGCAAGAGCGTGAACTCGCTATTCAGCAGCGTAAGCGCTTGGGTCGATACGGTGCTGATGTTTCGTTTCTCTGTCGTGACGTTTGGATCGGGCTGATCGTGGACCTCGAACATTGGAAGCTTCATGCCGCGCTTCCAGTAGGAGTAGATGCTGCGCCGCCAAGTCTCGGGACCTTCCTTGGTGAGGATCCACCTGCCGGCCTGATACCCTTCGCGCACGCTGTCCGGAATCGCCGGGTAAAAGGCTTCCCCGCCAGCCTCAAGATTGATCTGGCCGCTCGCCGACAGGATCACGTCACGAATGGTTTCTCCTTCCAGGCGGCGAACCGGATAGCGCCACAAGAAAGTATCGGTTGGGTCCTTCTCGATGTTGTCAGCGTCGTAGAAAGAAGAGGCCATCTTGTAAGTTTCGGAATTCATCAGCAGGCGCTGCATCTGCTTGATGCTCCAACCCTGGCGAATGAATTCGGTCGCCAGCCAGTCCAGCAACTCCGGGTGGCTCGGCGGAACGCCCATCTTGCCGAAGTTCCCGGGGGTGGCAACGATGCCTTTGCCGAAGTGCCAATACCAGAGGCGGTTGACCAACACTCGGGCGGTCAGCGGGTTTTCGTCCGAGGCGATCCATTCTGCCAAAGCACGGCGCCTGCCGCTGCTCACGTAGTCGTCGCGGTCCGGTGGCCGAGCCACGGCCTCGTCACCCTTTGCCAGCACCGTGACGAATCCGGGTTCGACGACCGGCGCTTTGATATCCTCCTCGACGACCATGCCGTTCGCGGTGAAGTGAACCGGGGGTACTACGAACTTCTGGCCTGGCTCCGGTACGTACGAGGTGTTCTCGATCTTCCCGAAGGCGGGATCGTATTGGCCGGGTTGCAGGTTATCGCCGGGGCCGTTCGGGGCCAGGCGATAGTCGCCATCCCGAACTCCCTCGATCGCCGGGGGGAGCTCGGGCACGGTCTCCTCAAGAGCGGCAATTTGGTCGCGCAACGCCTTGATCTTCTGTTGGTCTTCTGGGCTGGGCTTGAACCCTCCCTGCCGCTGTCCAGCCGGAGCCAGTGGCCGGCCGTTGGCAGCGGCGCTCTTCTTAGCGAACTCAAGCGCCCCGCCTGGCAGCGCAGAAGTGCGATAGTCGACGTTGTCCGATGCGGCGAAGACGATCTTCCCTAAGTCGATTCCCATGCCGGCAGCGTCTTCGTCACCGCTATCCAGGTTGCGTTCAAACTGCGACGCCAGCAATTCCTGACCCCGCGTGCGCGCTTCCTTGGGCGTTCTCACCGCGATCTGCACGTCCTCGGGCAGCCTTTTTAGTCTTTCCTCGAACTCCTGCCTTTTGTACGGCGCTTCGATTTCGGCTATGGCTTTTTCCAACGGAGCGATGGCCCTGAGAACTTCTTTCTTTCTGCGGGACCACTCCTGGGCTTCCTCTTTTGGCCCCAGCAGATGGTCGTAACTCACGTGGCCGTAAAACATACCGACTGTGCGGTAGTAGTCCATCCGAGTGATCGGATCGAACTTGTGGTCGTGGCAGCGAGCGCAGTGGACCGACATACCCATGAAACCCTGGAAAGTCGTCCGGATCATGTCGTCCATATAGTCGTAGCGATAGTGCGGGTTGGCCTTCTCGCGGAATCGCACTCGCGGACCCACGCGGTAGTAGGCCGTCGCGATCAGGCTGTCGTCGGTCGGCTCGTCGAGCTCGTCGCCGGCGATCTGTTCGATCAGGAATTGGTTGTAAGGCTTGTCCTCGTTCAGCGCCTTGATCACGTAGTCGCGATAGCGCCAGGCGGTTTGCAGAGTGCGGTCGTGCTCAAAGCCCGAACTGTCGGCGTAACGAACCACGTCGAGCCAAAATCGTCCCCAGCGTTCTCCGTAATGATCGGACGCCAGCAACCGCTCGACGAGTGCCTCGTAGGCTCGCGGGGAAGCATCGTTTACGAAGGCGTCGACTTGTTCCGGAGTGGGCAGCAGCCCGGTCAGGTCCAGATAGGCACGGCGGATGAGCGTGTTGCGATCGGCTTGCGGTGCGGGGGTGAGCCCCTTGGCGTCCATCGCGGCCCGTACGAAGGCATCGACAGGGTTCGCCGACCAGCGTGAATCGGCGATCTTCGGCGTCGGATGACGAACCGGTTTCTGGAATGCCCACCACTGACGCATTTCGTCGGTGATGACCCGCTCCACATATTCGTCGTAGCTGGCGTTGGCCTTGTCTCCGGGCGCCTGGGTATCCGCCCTCGCTGAGTCGGCAGCATTCCAACTGGCTCCTTGGTCGATCCATTTCTTGAGGACGAGGATGTCGTGCCCGCTCAATGCAGGCAGCGGGGCCATCGGCATTTGGGGCTGGCCCTGGCCGCTTACCCGCGCGTAGATCAGGCTCTCTTCGGCGCTGCCGGGCACGAGCGCGGGGCCGCTGTCACCGCCTTGCAGGATGGCCTCGGGAGTCCGCAGGTCCAGGTTTGCCATCCTCAGGTCTGCGCCGTGGCATTGGAAACAGTTCTTCTGCAGAATGGGCAGCACGTCTTTGCCCGTTACCTCTGCAGCCTGAGCCGCCAGCGGCGGAACGGCCAGTACACAACTCAAAAATGCTAGGGCCAGCGCTAGCCCCAGACGGCCAGCTTCAGAGCGAGTCATCGCTTGGATCTCCTGCGACTATATCCTATAGCCTTTCGTCTTGGGCGAACACAATTAAATGGCGGTGGGGTCTTAGCGCGGAGACGCTAGGCGGCCGGGCCCGGTTGGCCCGTTGCACACCGAACGAAAGAACGGGTGCTGCGGCAGTGGTGCAGGCGTATGACGGAGCTAACCTACGCTTTCAACCGCAAAGTAGAGTATCTGGGCGCCGCTCTCGCGCCTTACTCGTCGCTATGAACCGTTTCGATACAGCATTGTAAGTCGCGCGTTAGCGGCTGTGGGTCTTCCGGCCGCGCTCACGGATTGCGTCGACGACTGCGGCCATGACCTGGGTCGAGTCTTGGCCGACGGGGAAGATGCGCGCCCCCATTCGTTCGGCGCCAGGGTCTTCCGCCGGAGCGCCTTGCCCGCCGACAAATAGGGGCATGCCCGAGGGGATCTCCGCGACTAGTTTGCGGAACGAGAGGCGATGCAAGTCGTAGACTGCACGGCGCGTCACCGAGAGCAACGTCGCGGATGGCTCCAACACTTGCCATGTCGATCGTAGGTCATCAAATGGCAACGCGGCGCCAAAGAAGGTCACCCGGAGCCCGTTGCGACACAGCCAGTAGGCGCTGATCAACGCTCCGAGTTGGTGATACTCGTCCGGGAAGCAAGCGACGATCACGGGGCGCCACTCGGAGTTGGCCGGCTCTGCTGTCTCGACCATCTTGCGCAGACGATGGACGAAGATGCCGCTTGCAAGGTGTTCACTGGCGACGCTGCAGCGACCCGCCATCCAGCGATCGCCGATCTCCCTGGAGACGGGCAGGATCAGCCCAGCGATGACGTGCTCAGGCGAGGTGCTGGCGAAGGCGTCGTCAAGCACTCGGTTGATCACGGCGCCGTCCATCGACATCGCCGCTTCGACGATCGTCTGCGAGCCGCGCTCGAGCTCGTTGGAGGGAGCCTCTAGGTCTGCTCCCACGTAAATCGGCGACGGCTCCACACTCTGGACTTGAGCCCTCGCCTCTGGCGCATCGAGCAACGCTTCGCGTCCAAAGGTGGCGATCTCACCGATCGAGCGGCCTTCCGAAATTAGGCTCCGAACGCGCAGCAACACGGCCAAGTCTTCTTCGGTATAGAGACGATGACCGCCAGGACCGCGCAAGGGGTGCAGTAAGCCGTGTCGCCGTTCCCAAGCCCGTAGCAACTCAGGCGAGAACTTGGTCAGGCGCGCAATCGTGCGCATCTTGAAAGGCCCTTTTTCGCTCACGGATTTGATCGTCGACCCCATTGACAAAAATTATGCAATAAATGTACGTTTTCTGCGAAAGAAAAAGGTACAGCTTTGGGAGATGCGGCCGGAGGTCCAGTGAAGGGACCGTTCAGCTTGATTAATAAGTTGTTGATTTAAAGTAACTTGATATCATGGCCGTGGCTCAACTTGGAGGTTCCGTCGTCGACTCTAGCCACCTGGACAACATATGGACAATCGACTGAAAGTGCGCGACCTGCCGTCCGGGTATGAAGGGGCGCTGAAGGGGACGAAATCTATTGAAGGGAGCGATGGGCGATTTCGCGGAAGATGAGCGCGGCGATAAGCAGAGCTACGCCAGCCGCGATGATGATGGTCACGGACCTTCCCAAGTCTTCGATACGCTCTCCTGGCTTTCCGATACGGCGGCTGAGCATGATGACGTCTGCTGCGGCGCCGCAGCTGGCGAGAAGCAAAGCGAAAAGGAGCCCTGAGAAACCCGCTGCAGTAGCGACAAGGAAGACGCAGACGAAAAAGACGGCGAAGATGACCAGGGAACGTCCGAACCGGCTGCGAAGCAACCGGTTCAGAATTGGGACGATGGACTCCGCTATGCCGGACGTCTGATTTGAAAGGCTAAGCAAGGCTGGTTTATCCCCTTCCGCGCCACCAAGTCTAATAGATTTCAGATGGATACGGACGACTCAGTGAAGCGGTACCGCAAAATCTTTAGGGTTGTGGTGCTGGAGGAGGGGGTCGAACCCTCACGACCGGTAAAGGTCGCCGGATTTTGAGTCCGGTGCGTCTGCCAATTCCGCCACTCCAGCAGCGCTGATAACCAACTACTTAGCGACTACCGCTTGAGTCCCGATTTCCCGGATGGGGATATTTTAGGGTACTCTGTTCGCCTAACGCCGGCAGTTGCCGGACCGCTTGGCGTTTGCAGTCCATCGAAAGATGAGTGTATCGCAGAGTCAGGCTCGGCGTCCTGTGTCCAATGAGGTCCATACCTCCCTAAGGCGGCGCGATGACGCGGTCGCCTAGGGAGCGCTTAGACTTTGTAGATTGATGAACGGGGTGGCCCCGCCGCCGGTGACTTGTGGCAGTTTCCCATCCCATTTCTCGATGGCGCGCAACTGCAGTATGTTGCTTGAGATCGTCTCGCGTTGGAGTCTTTGGCTCTCGGCTTCAGCAGTCGCCTGGGTGACCAATTGTTCAGCCTCGATCTTCACTCGGTCCAGATCACGCTCGGCCTTCAACGCATTTTGCTCGGCGGTCTGTTTCGCTTCGATCGCCATGTTGAACTGTTCCGAGAATCCGAAATCGACGATCGAGAACTCGTCCACTTCAATGCTGTGAATCCGCAACCTCTCAGACAAGAATTCCTGCATCCGATTCGACACCTCGGCTCGTCGGGTGATTAGCTGTTCGGCTGTAAACTGAGCGGACACGGCCTTCATCGATTCCTGCACGGCAGGCTCAATAATCCGTTCTCGATACAAGACTCCAACTTTCTGATAGACCTGATTCGCAGCTTCCGGCACGATGTGGTAGTTCACAGCGATGGCGGCGGTAATGGTCTGCAGGTCTTGCGATGAGGCGATCGAGGTTGTCTCCGCTTTCTGGATCTTGACGTCCATCGGGATGATGGTCTCGACAAAGGGGATCTTGAGCCGAAGCCCTTCATCTAGGACGACGGCTTTGACGCCTCCAAGTTGGGAGAACACCACGCCACGTTCTCCAGCACCGATTGACTGGACACAGTTCCAAACGAGCACCAACAGGGCGACCGCGCCCACGATGTATTTCGCCCTGCCCAGAGCCGCCTCTACCACGTCCGACCCAATTAAACGGTCTTCATCGAAACCAGCCATGTTCTATCTCCTTCAGCTTCTTTTGGGCATTCGCCCCACGGCGGACACCACCAATCCGACTGCAATCCCTGGCAGTACTTTAAAAATGTCATCGACGAACCGGAGTCCGAAACGCGACGCGAATACCGTCACCAGGCCGCTACCATCATGGCAGCTGCCAACTTTGACTGGTTTACAAGCCGAAGGCGCGTACGATCATCAGCGGCTCAAGCGCGCCACCAAGCGCTGACCAAGCCACTGTGACCATCGCGAAAACACTCGTCCTCGCGGGGCTGGCGGATGCCATCCGGGCGTCAGTCTCTCGCCGATTGAGGATTGTCAGAAGCAGTACTGTGCCGGGGTTCGCAACCGCGGTCTTAGAACTCACGATAGAGCCAACCTTGCCAGTCGGCCGGATGTTGCAGGACGCGGGCTTCGAGACGGCGGGCGTACTCCTGCGCGGCTTGCACTGCGAATTCTCGACGGGGCTTTGCCAGGTCTATGGGGATGGCCTCGTCGATGACGATGCGGTAGCGGAAAGGACCAACACGGATCGGGGCAGCGGTAAAGAGGGCGGCGTTTTCGAGCCAGGCAAGAGACGGGGCCCCGAGCGCTAACTTGATCGTGGTTCCGAGTAGGTGAGCTTCGTAACTTTGGCGGCCTTCGTGTTCTCCGAAGATCGAGACGAGGTTGCCGGAGCGAAGGCGTTCACGCAATCTTTGGACATAGTTAAGGGATTCATCGACGGGAATCTGTATGCGTTCTTTGAGGTAGCAGTTCTCTGCGCGGCAATAGAGCGGAGCGGCGACGCGGAGTCCGAGCGTCGTCAGCGTGGCGGAACCGTGGTTGACTCCGCTGAGGTGGGCGAAAGGTAGGCCTTGGCGGTAGAAGCCTTGTTTGAGAACGGTTGCGCTGGAGAAGCGCATACTCCAGAGGATGATTCCGCGGCCGTCACGAAGGGGAGCATCGAGCCGTTCCAGGCCCTCCCATTCGATGTGGGGATGCCAGCCGAAACGCCGGATTCCGCGCAAGCGGCCCCAGATGTCTTCGAGGCGCATGAGGATGTGCTGTTCGGCAATGGCGCGCGGATCGAGTCGGGAGTCTGCCGGCAAAGCCTTGCGTATCTTTCTTTCGAGGTCCCGGACAGTTTGACCGAGGAGCAGTTGGTAGGCGCGACAGAGGATGCGAGTGACGCAGGCAGAGGCGCGCGCAGGAACGAACTGCGCAAGTAGTCCCCCGGACGTTAGAACGAAGATACGCCGCACATCTTGCCAGGCTAGGAAGCCGGAAGGCATCGAGTTAGGCAGCGGCACTTGTGATTCTGGATTGGACGAAGCGTCGCTTCGTCGCTGATCTTGAGTCGATGCGATCTACGCGGCGAGATTCGATGAAGACGTCGGCGGGCAGTACTTGCTTCAGACTATCGCGCACGCGATGTTCGATCGAGGGATCGTGGGTGCCTGCGGCTTCGAACGTGACCCTGACGGAGTGGGTTTCATCTTGCAAGACGTGGTATCGGCTCACCTCCGGGATGGCGTCGAGTTGGTCCATGATTTGGTAGGGGCTGACGGCGATGTTGCCGGGGAAGCGCAAGTAATCGACCGACCGACCTTGGATCTTGTGGATCACTCCAAACGGGATGCTGCAGGATGACGACGAGGCGGGAAGCCGGACCCGGTCCCCGATGCGATACCGGATGAACGGCATCGCGTAGCTATGTAAGGCGGTGACGATGACGTCCCCTTCTTGTCCGGGCAACGCCGGCCGATCTCCATTCAAAACTTCAACGATTACGGAGTCATCGCAGGTGTGATACATCCCGCAGTGCCTGCACTCCCAGGCGATGAGATTGCACTCGACCGCACCATAGGAGTCGATGACCCGGCAAGCACAGCACTCTTCTAGTCGATCGCGCAGGCCGCCGGGCAACTGCTCGGCGCCGCTTAGGATGAACTCAAGCGAAAGAGCGGTAAGGCGCTGGGGGTCTTCTTCGAGAAGGAGTTCCAAGGCTCCTGGCGGGCCCTTGATGATGTGCGGCCTGTGGAGTTCGGCTTTGTCCAACATTTCCTTTGGCGAGAGGGAGAGATCCACGCCCGAAGTCCGGAAGACGCCGAGCTTGTGAGCGGCCAGCTTGCGGGGACTCGCCCCGATGATGAACCGACGATGCCAGGGGCGCAATACGTTGAGGATCTGCGACCGCAATCGTAGTCCGAAGAGTCTCAATTCTTCGGTGGGCGTTCGCGCAATGAGCAGGCGCTCGCCGGTGGAACCGGAGGTCTCATGGACGCGACAGTTCTCCACGTTGAAGCCGGCTGCGAAGCGCGATGCAAGGGGGGCCCGCTGTAGGTCGCTTTTGGAGCTAATCGGAAAATGTGCCAGAGCGTCGAGGCTGCGAAGGTCAGCTGGACCGACTTGGGCGGACTCGAAAGCCTGGCGGTAGTAGGGAACTTGATCCGCCGCGTGGCGAATTAAGCGTTGTAGGGCCTGGAGCTGGTAGTTCCGGATGTGTTGCCGACCTCGCCGGAGCCGTGCCCAGGACGCGAGATGCTCAAGACACACCGCTGCCGAACTGGTGCTGGAGCCTCCGACCGTCAACGCTGCCAATGTAGCACTTGGTCGATATACTAGGGCTATCCGACGAGCGGTTCCCTCGTCTAACCCTTTTCACATGAACGACTCACAGAAGTTGGGCGGCTGGCAAAACGCCCTCGGTTGGACTTGCGCAGGAGTGATGGCGCTGCTCTGGATCGTCGCGGGCCTCTATAAGCTGAGCGATATTGGAGGCTTCCAGGTCAAGCTGAGCCAGCTATTATTCCCGACGGCGTTGACGCTGCCGGCGACGCTGGCGGTGGCGACGAGCGAGTTATTCGCTGGCGTCTTGTTGCTGCGCCCGGCCTGGCGACGGCTCGGCGGCTTGGTCTCGACCGGCTTGCTGTTGGCCTTTATGGCATACATGGCGGTGAACTACACCGCATTGCAGGGCGAGGATTGCAGTTGTTTCCCCTGGCTGGAGCGCGCGGTGGGACCGGCGTTCTTTTGGAGCGACGGAGCGATGATGGCCGCTTCGCTGATTGCGGCTTGGTTCGCGCCGAAGATGGTTGCGATCAAGCAGACGCGGTTCGTGCTGTTTGGGATCATCGCCTTGGCGACGGTTGCTCTGGGTTTCGACAAGTTCGGTCCCGAGGGCGGCACGGACGTGCCGGCAACGGTTGTAGTCGACGGCCAGGATTACAACCTGCGGCAGGGCAAGGTATTCCTCTATTTCTTTAACCCGACTTGCTTGCACTGCTTGGCTGTTGGGAAAGAGCTGTCGAAGTACACCTTCCCGGCGGACTTCGTCGGCGTGCCGACACAGGACTTCTACTTTGGGCCGGGCTTTCTTGAAGACGCGGGTTTGACCGGCATGGTGAAACTGTCGCCCGACCTAGACCTGCTCAAGGAAACCTTTCCGTTCAACGACGTGCCCTATGCGGCTGCGATCGAAGACGGGAAGGTATTGCGGCGCTACTCGATGATTGATCTCGAAGAGCCCGAGATGGGGCGAAGCCTACGCGAACTCGGCCTCATTCAGTAGAAATCTTAAGAGCCTGTGCTCGAGTAGTTGTTGACGCCGCGATTCCACAGAACGACGGCTGCCACGAGGAATGCCGCAGCGACCAAGGGCATCGCCAGGAAGTAGCGCGCGTATTCGTCGTGGCCGAGAAACTTGGCAGACGGATAGAACGCGGCGAAGCCGAAAGGCACCACCCAACTCAGGAAGACCTTAATCGCCGGGTTGTATATGTCCAACGGGTAGCGTCCGAAGGCGAGCAGATTGTAGATCGGCGGGATGATGCCGACGCGGTCCTCCACCCAGAATGAGACACAGGTAAGCAGTAAGAATACGGCGAAGTAAATCGCGAACCCGCAAGCGGCGGCGCCAATCCCGGCGGCTATCGCTATGGCGCTGAAGCTGAGGTCGAGACGAAGCCCTGCGTAAATGATGAGGGCAACGCCGACGAGAGCATCGCTGAGAGATTCTAGTCGAAACTGCTCGCTCATCACCTGGAACAGGGAGTGGACAGGCCGCAGCAAGACTCGGTCAAACTTCCCTTCGATGATGTAGAGCTGCCCGAAGTAATACAGGTTGACGCTGATCGTGTTGAAGAGCGCGAGCGGTACGAGCCCGAATCCGTAGAGGAATAGGATTTCGTCTAAACTCCAACCGGCGACGGGTTGGTTGCGATTGAACAGGATAAAGACGAGGGCGAGGCCGAGGCCCGTAGCGACGAGGGTCGTTGCGATCGAGACGATGAGATCGCCGCGGTACTCCAGCCGAACCTTGCAGTACTGTAAGAAGTACTGTCCAAAAAGTCGCAGGTAACGACGCACAAACTTATTGTGCTTCATCGACCCTAGAGCCAGGATCGTGCCTGGACAACTTCGTCGACAGAGCCTTCAGCGACGATACGGCCCTTCTCAAAAAATACAGCTCTTTGAGCGAGGGCTCGGGCCAGTGATATGTCGTGCGTGACGACGATCTTCGCCTGGGGCAAGGCTCGCAACGTTTCGATGAGGTGCGCTCGAGCAGGAGGATCGAGAAAAGTAGCGGGCTCGTCTAGCAAGATCATCTTGGGCTCCATGGCCAGGATGCCGGCAAGAGCGGCCAGGCGTTTCTGACCGGCGCTGAGGTGGTGCGGCGGGCGTTCACCCAAGCCGCTGAGCCCGACGGTCGCGAGCGCTTGGCGGACGCGCTGGAGTACTTCGTGCTCCTGGTACCTCGCGTTGGCGGGACCAAAAGCTATATCTTCCGCGACAGTCGGCATAAACAACTGGTCGTTGGAGTCTTGGAAAAGAAGCCCGATTTGACTTCGAGCGAAGGCAATGTTTGCGCGATCCACTGGTCGTCCGACGACCTGGACGCGTCCCTGCCCGTTAAGCAGACCGACGAGGAGATGAAGAAAGGTCGTCTTGCCGGCGCCGTTTGGTCCCAACAAGGCAACCGTTTCGCCTTCTTCGAGCCGGAAGTTGACGCCCGCAAGGGCCGCGGCTCCGTCGGGGTACCGAAAGCGGAGATTTTCGACTTCTAATAACGGCGCCTTATCCATCTTTTTCGTCGAGCCTATAAGAATCACATGGTTTGGCCGATAGATGCCAAAGAGTCATAAAAGCTGAGACCCCCATGGCATTACCCCAATCGACCGCTTCTTCCACGAGCCAGCCGCCGGCGAATGCCGTGGCGCAACCCTGGGCCATCAAGAATCTGCCGCCCTTCCCGGCGGTAGCGCTTCAACTGATGGGATTGCTAGATTCCGACGTTCCGGTCAAGGACGTGGTCAAGCTGTTGCGCATGGATCCGGCCCTGTCGGCGGAGATCCTGCGGGTCTCGAACTCGCCGCTCTATGGACTGAGCCGACACGTCGATAGCGTGTCGCACGCTGTTGTGGTTCTGGGCGGGGATGCGGTGAAGCGGCTTGCGCTCACTGTTGCGCTTGGGCGGTTTACCCAGAACTTCATGAAGCATAAGGGGCTGCGGCGCTGCTGGGACCACAGCGTGGCCTGTGCCCTGATCGCGGAGGATCTGGCGGAATTCGCCGGACAAACGAAGGACCGTGCGTATACGGCGGGGCTGCTTCACGACGTTGGACGGCTAGCGCTGCTGGCGTGCTACCCAGACGAATATGAAAACTTGCTCGCGGTTGCGTCGGAGAACGATTTTGACTTTCGAACGACTGAGAAGAAGTTGTTTGAGATTGACCACTGCAGCGCCGGGCACTGGCTGTCCAAGAGTTGGAACCTTCCGCCTGACATGACCGAGGCGATCGCCAGCCATCACGAAGCGGGACTTGCTCGGGGGAGCCTCGCTTCCCTAATCGCCGTCTCCGACAGCCTCGCGGCCGCGCTCGGCTATGGCACGGTGGAGTTCAAGACTGAAACTCAGTTGTCGGATGTGATCGCTCCGCTGGGCGTCGGCGACCCAGATGCCGTACTCAAGAAGGTCGAAGCACTTTCCGGGCGGATCTCCGAAGCGCTAGCCGTCATTAGCTCTCGCCGGTAGCAGGACGCCCTCTCCTGCATTAGACAAGCTAATAGTTGGGAGTAGATGACTTTCTCTGCTATTATGTTGCTCTAAAGTCTCCATCAAGCAAAACCGCGCATTCCTCCGAATGCCTGGCCCTGCAGCGCGGCCGGGAATATGGGATTCCCGCCGCGGTTCCGGAACAACCGACGGGGTAGATTCCGGGCTGCTAGCGCGACTGGGAGAAAACAGAATATGTCTCGATTTGGACTGCCGACGAAGCAGGGCCTTTACGACCCTTGCTTTGAACATGACGCGTGCGGTATTGGCTTTGTCGCCGATATCCAAGGCCGTGCAAGCCACAAGATTATCGACCAAGGCGTCGAAGTTCTGATGAACCTGGAACATCGCGGCGCCTGCGGTTGCGATCCCGACACGGGAGATGGCGCAGGACTGTTGATCCAGCTACCGCATGAGTTCTTCAAAAAACAGACCGCGGAACTTGGCTTTGAGCTTCCTGAGGCAGGCGTATACGGCGTGGGTATGCTCTTTCTGTCCAAGGACAGAGAAGACCGGCTGCACGCGCGCGGGATGGTCGAGCAGATTGTCGAGGAAGAAGGTCAACGGATCTTGGGCTGGCGCGCGGTTCCCGTCGACTCGTCGGCAGTCGGTTGGCTGGCGAGGGAGTCTGAGCCGGCTATCGAACAAGTGTTTATTGGACGCGGCGAGGGATGCGAAGGCCTGTCGGCGGATGGCTGGGAGCGCAAGCTCTATGTGATTCGCAAGCGCACCAGGGCAGCGGCTGTTGAGCAGCAACTAGCGCGTTACTATCCGGCTACTATGTCGGCCCGGACCATCGTCTACAAGGGGTTGTTGATTGCCCCGCAGATCCAGAACTATTACCTAGACCTGAGTGATCCGGACTTCAAGTCGGCTATCGCTTTGGTTCATCAGCGCTTTTCAACGAATACGTTCCCGACCTGGGAGCGCGCTCAGCCTTTCCGCTACCTGGCGCACAACGGGGAGATCAATACCGTCCGTGGCAACGCGAACTGGATGCGAGCGAGAGAGGCGACGTTGGAGTCCGAGTTGTTCGGCGCCGATATCGGCAAGTTAAAGCCGATTATCGACATGGATGGCTCTGACTCGACGATGGTCGACAACGCGCTGGAAGTTTTGATTCAGGGCGGCCGGACGCCGGCGCACTCGCTAGCGATGTTGATCCCCGAGGCATGGAGTTCTCACGACCTCATGCCGGACGACAAGAAGGCATTTTACGAGTATCACGCCACGATGATGGAGCCCTGGGACGGACCGGCGTCCATCGTCTTTACGGATGGCCGATTTGTCGGCGGGAACTTGGACCGAAATGGCCTGCGACCTTCCCGCTATTGGGTAACGCACGATGACTTGGTCGTGCTGGCCTCCGAGACCGGGGTTATCGCCGAAATTGAGCCGGAGCAGGTACGGCAAAAAGGCCGCCTGCAGCCCGGCCGGATGTTCCTCGTGGATACGCTCGAGGGACGAATCATCGGCGATGAAGAGATCAAGCGGCAACTAGCGGCTAGAAAGCCATACCGGGAATGGCTGGACAGGCAACTGCTCGATGTATCGGACATGCCTGCGCCCAAACAGGTCAGCGCAACGGACTTTGACACGCTGATTGAAAGGCAGAGGGCATTTGGCTACACCTTGGAGGATGTCCGAGTCCTGCTCGCCCCCATGGCGGAGAAGGGCATGGAGCCGATCGGATCGATGGGTGTCGACGTGCCGTTGGCGTGCCTGTCGGATAGGTCCCAGCTGCTTTTTAACTACTTCAAACAGCTGTTTGCGCAGGTCACTAACCCGGCCGTGGATCCGATCCGCGAAGAACTGGTGATGTCGACCTATGTGTACATTGGCCCGCAAGGCAACCTGTTTGACGAGCCGGAAAGCCACGCTCATGTCGTTCGAGCGAAGTCGCCTGTGCTGACGAATGAGCAGTTGGAGAAGCTGCGCGAAGTCGGCGAGCCGGACCAGGGCAACATGCGTTTCGGCGCCAAGACGTTGAAGACGTTATTCACTGCGGCGGAGGGTGCGAAGGGACTGGAACGGGCGCTGCAGCGGCTCTGCGAAGAGGCCGATGAAGCTGCCGGCGCTGGCTACGGCATTCTTATCCTTTCCGATCGGGGAATGGGTAAAGAGGCGGCGGCGATCCCGAGCCTTTTGGCGGCGGCGGCGGTACACCACTACCTGATCCGCAAGGCGACCCGCGGCAAGGTCGGCATCGTGGTGGAAACCGGCGAGGCCCGCGAAGTCATGCACTTCTGCTTGCTGATCGGGTACGGCGCCAACGCGGTCAACCCCTACCTGGCTTACGAGAGCCTGGAGGATTTGCATCGAGCGGATCAGCTTGCGCCGAATCTCAGCCTCGAAAAGGCCATTAAGAACTACCGCGGCGCGATCAGGAAGGGTCTGCTCAAGACCATGTCGAAGATGGGCATTTCGACCGTGCAGTCTTATCTAGGAGCGCAGATATTTGAGGCCGTAGGGCTCAACCGGCACGTGATCGACCGTTACTTTGCGGGTACGGCCTCGCAGATCGAAGGCGTCGGGATGGATGTGATCGCGCAAGAAACTTTGGAGCGTCACCGCCAGGCGTATTTGCCGGTAACGGACTCCGATATCAATTTGGATGTCGGCGGCAAGTATCACTTCCGGGTGCGCGGTGAAAAGCATCTGCTCAACCCGCAGACGGTTTCGAAGCTGCAGCACGCGGTTAAGCAGAACCGCTACTCGACTTACGAAGAGTATGCCGACACGATCAACGGCTCCAATCGGGATCTTTGCACCCTGAGGGGACTGTTTGATTTCAAGTACGCGAGCGAACCCATTCCACTGGAAGAGGTAGAGCCCACTAGCGAAATCGTAAAACGGTTTTGCACCGGCGCGATGAGTTTCGGGTCGATCTCGAAAGAAGCGCATGAGACCTTGGCGATCGCGATGAACCGCATCGGCGGGCGATCGAACACGGGCGAAGGCGGCGAGGATCCGGCGCGCTTTATTCCGGATGCCAATGGCGACAGCAGACGTTCGGCGATCAAGCAGGTCGCTTCGGGACGGTTTGGCGTCACGTCGCACTACTTGGTCAACGCCGACGAGCTGCAGATCAAGATTTCGCAGGGAGCCAAGCCAGGCGAGGGCGGACAGCTGCCGGGGCATAAGGTGGACGAAACGATCGCCTGGCTGCGCCACTCGACGCCGGGCGTGGGCCTGATCTCGCCCCCACCGCACCATGACATTTACTCGATCGAAGACTTGGGGCAGCTGATCTTCGATCTCAAAAACGCGAACGTCAACGCCAACGTCTCGGTGAAGTTGGTTAGCGAAGTCGGTATCGGGACCGTCGCAGCGGGCGTTTCGAAGGCGCACGCGGATCTGGTCTTGGTTGCCGGCCACGACGGCGGCACAGGGGCCAGCCCGGTGAGTTCGATCCAATACGCGGGGACGCCGTGGGAGTTGGGACTTTCTGAGACGCAGCAAGTGCTGGTGATGAACGACCTGCGCGGCAGAATTCGCGTTCAGGTCGACGGGAAGTTGCAGACCGGGCGCGACGTCGTGATCGGAGCGCTGTTAGGTGCGGACGAGTTTGGCTTTGCCACAATGCCGTTAATCGCGATGGGCTGCATCATGATGCGTAAGTGCCATCTGAACACTTGTCCTGTCGGCATTGCGACGCAAGACAAGCAATTACGGAAGAAGTTCGCAGGCAATCCCGAGGACGTGATCAACTTCCTTTTCTTTGTAGCGGAAGAAACGCGGACGATCATGGCGCAGCTGGGCTTCCGTAAGTTTGACGAGATGATTGGGCGGGTCGACAAGCTGGATACCAAGCAGGCCATACAACACTGGAAAGCGAAGGGCCTCGACTTCAGCCGGGTATTCTATGATCCGCCGGTCGATCGCTCGATCTCGCGTCGGCACACGAGCACCCAGAATCATGGCATTGAGTTACAGATCGACAACGAGCTGATTCGCTTGGCAAAGCCGGCCTTGGATAAGGGCGAAAAGGTCCGTTTCTCTTACAAGATCAAGAACACGAATCGCACCGTCGGTACGATGCTTTCAGCGGAGATCGCGCGCAAGCACGGGGCCGAAGGACTTTCGGAAGACGCGATCTGGATCGACTTCGAAGGTGCGGCCGGCCAGAGCTTTGGAGCCTGGGCGTCGGCCGGAATGACATTGTCCGTGCGTGGTGATGCAAATGACTACTTCGGTAAGGGTCTTTCCGGCGGCAAGCTGATCGTTGCGCCGCCGGAGGGATCGAGCTTTGTCTTTGAAGAAAACATTATTATCGGCAACGTGACCTTCTATGGCGCCACGAGCGGTGAAGCGTACGTGAACGGTATGGCCGGCGAGCGCTTTTGTATTCGCAATTCAGGAGCGACGGTGGTCGTTGAAGGCGTGGGAGACCACGGCTGCGAATACATGACGAACGGCCGCGCCATCATCCTGGGCGAGTGCGGTCGCAACTTTGCGGCAGGCATGTCGGGCGGCATCGCCTTCGTTCTCGATGAGCACGGAGACTTCGCCAAGCGGTGCATCTACAAGGCCAACGTTGACCTCGATCCGCTAAGCGACGAAGCCGATGTCGATTTTGTGAAATCGCAGATCGAGCGGCATGTCGAGTACACGCGCAGCCCGAAAGGGCAATGGGTTTTGGAGCACTGGGCGCAGATGGCGACGAAGTTCATCAAGGTGTTCCCGCGTGAACTGAAGAGGGCATTGGCCGAGAGCGGAGCGAAACTAACCGAGGCCTGATAGCCGGCTGCGTGAGTCGGACGGCAGGTAAGTAAACATGGGTAAAGCTACAGGATTCATGGAGTACGCACGTGAGGTCCCAAAGGGCCGCGACGTGCTCGTTCGTATTAAAGACTGGAACGAGGTCTATGAGCCGACGCCAGAGAGCGTCTTGAAGGACCAGGGCGCCCGCTGCATGGACTGTGGGATTCCGTTTTGTCATACAGGCTGTCCGATTAACAACATCATCCCGGACTGGAACGACCTGGTTTACCACGGACGATGGCAAGAGGCGCTACGGGAACTGCACTCGACGAATAACTTCCCGGAGTTTACAGGGCGCATTTGCCCGGCGCCGTGCGAGTCCGCCTGCGTTCTGGGCATCAACGATGATCCAGTGACGATTAAGTCGATTGAGAAATCAATTGTGGACAAGGGTTGGGAACAGGGTTGGATTGTGCCGAATCCTCCGGCGGTTCGGACGGGCAAGAAGGTGGCGGTCATCGGGTCCGGTCCGGCGGGAATGGCGGCGTCCCAGCAGTTGAATCGAGCTGGGCACTCGGTCACGTTGTTTGAAAAGAACGAAGTTCCTGGCGGGCTATTGGCTCTGGGTATCCCCGATTTCAAGATGGAGAAGCATCTCATTACCCGTCGCGTGGAGCAGATGGAAGCCGAGGGGATTGAAATCCGTTGCGGAGTGCATATCGGAGTCGACGTGCGGGCGAAAGAGCTGATGGGCGAGTACGACGCTGTACTCATTGCCACCGGATCGGAAAAGCCTAGAGATCTGCCGATCCCAGGAAGGGAGTTGGAAGGCATTCACTTTGCGATGGACTTCTTGCCGCAGCAGAACCGGCGAGTAGGCGGACGAGCGGTTGATTCAAGGTTCGATCTGACCGCCAAGGGCAAACACGTTGTGATCATCGGCGGCGGCGACACGGGCGCGGATTGCTTGGGAACCTCTCGGCGGCAGGGAGCCGCGAGCATCAAGCAGTTTGAGTTGATGCCCAAGCCGCCTGAGTCTAGAAATGAGCCAGGAGCTCAGCCGTGGCCGCTTTGGCCGTTCACATTCAAGGTCGAGAGTTCGCACGTGGAAGGCGACGCGCGGGAATACGCGGTCAGCACGAAAGAGTTCATCGGGGACGGAAACGGCAAGATCAAGGCCCTGCGAGGGGTGCGGCTGGCCTGGGATGACGTTGATCCGGTCAGCGGACGGCGGCCGGGCATGAAGGAAGTTGCGGGTTCGGAGTTCGAAATCCCCGCCGACTTGGTGTTGCTCGCCATGGGCTTCATGCACCCGGTACAGGAAGGTTTCTTGAATCAACTGGGCGTTGATTACGATGGCCGCGGCAACGTGCAGGCCGATTTCGGGGCGTTCCGCACTTCGGTCGACAAAGTGTTCGCAGCGGGAGATGTTCGACGGGGTCAATCGCTCGTTGTATGGGCTATTGCCGAGGGCCGGAAGGCAGCGCGGGCCGTCGACGAGCAGCTGATGGGTCACAGCGATTTGCCGGCTGCATAAACCCTGGTGATGGGCTGTTCTGCCCAGGCGTCTTAGGGTTTTTACTCTACCCCATGATTCTTCCCAGGCCGAGTAGAATCGGGCTGGGTAATTACGGAGTGACCACTCGGGAACCACAAACCGCGCCGGCGACAGCTTGCAGGCAATGCAAGAATGAACTGGTCGACAAGGGGAAGTTCTGCGACGGCTGCGGCACTGCCACGACCACCCTGGTATCCGATTGGGAGACCCTCCAACACTACTGCGGACGTTGCGGCAGCGTTCTGCGGGGCTCCAAGAAGTACTGTTCTTACTGCGGCGACGCTTCACCTCTCAGCGGTCAAAAGAAGGTCAAACACGACCACTGGATATTCCAAGCGGCGGAAGACCCGAAGATACAGATCGGCGCGGTTCTGCTGCTTGTGTTGCTAGCGTCTCTGCCGCTCTTCTTGCCGGTCCGTTACGGCCTGACCCTGACGCCGCCATTCTTCCTCATCTATGACGATGGGACTCCCCAGGTCGCCGCAAGATCGACAGCGCCGCTGGCGACCGCAAGCTGGTCCGCGCGATCGATTATTAGCGCTGAAGACCTAGTCGGCGAGAACGCTATTGCTTCGGTCTCGGGCGTGGCGAGGGATGCCTCAGGAGCCTATTTCCTGGCGGACACGACGCGGCACGCGATCTTTCGAATTTCGCTTGAGGGCGTTAGGGAGCTGATCGCGGGTGGAGGCGAGCCAGGGTTCTCCGGCGATGGAGGCGCGGCAGTTGACGCAACACTCAACGCCCCGCTCGGGCTCGCTGCTGACGCCGACGGGAACCTCTATGTCGCGGATACGGGCAACGGACGGATTCGGGTGATTGACGCCGCCGGCATCATCCGAACCATCGCCGGTTGCGGCCCCGATTGCGGAGCTCGAAATACTGTTCAAGCGGCGGCTCTTGCGATCGGGATGCGCCCGGCGGAGCTGACCTTCGTCGGTTCGAATCTGTTGGTTACCCAGCAGCAGTGCGCGGATTGCAACACCGAACCGGCTGTTTGGGTCTTGCAACCCGAACTCTAGGCCGACTTGCTTCGCCGATTGCGATCGCCTGAAGATAGAGGCTTGCCGTCCCCCAAAATTCACCATGTTGGGATTGCCGTTCAGTCGATCGACGATGCGCTGTCGCTCTACGACGACGCACTGGGTGTCTCGCCGACGCTAAGAACGGAGGTTCCGTCCGAAGGAGTCATCGTTGCGATGTTGCCGGTGGGCGACTCCCGCATTGAACTGCTTGAAGCGACGGGCGCGGATTCTCCGATTACGAGGTTTCTCGCGCGCCGAGGGCCAGGACTGCACCACATCGCGGTTCAGGTCGAGAATTTGGAAGCGTCCGTGGAGCGTTTGAGGGCTGCGGGACGGCGGCTGGTAGCGGATGAGATTCGCCTGGGAGCGGACGGTTATCGCTATGTGTTTGTGCATCCCGCAAGCGCTGGCGGCGTCCTGTTGGAACTGATCCAAGAACCCTAAACGCAACGATTTCCGCGCGTGGGGCATCTCCTAAGTGGTGTGCTACTATCAGCGTACGTTCGCCTGATTAGAGCAATGCCAACAAGGGGCTGGAGCCATGGCTGAATCAAAACTTCCTTACTTTATTTGCGGTCTCGGTATAGGAGCCGCGCTGGGCATTCTCTATGCGCCTCGATCCGGCGAGGAAACTCGTGAAGAACTGCGGAATCGCGCATACGAAGGCCGCGAGTACGTCCGTCGGCGGACGGGGGAAGGCCAAGAGTACGTCCGCGAACGCGCTGGAGAGAGCCGCGAATATCTGAAGAAGCGGTCCGAAGAGGGCCGCGAGTACGTCCGTGAGCGAAGCACGGAACTGAAGGAAAAGGCCGAGGAAGTGGTGCAGAAAGGCCGCGGCGCTGTTGAGACGCAACGGGGTCAGTTGGCTGCCGCCCTTGAGGCTGGCCGCAAGGCATACCGCGAGGCTACGGTCACCGGCTCCGAGCCGGCGGCCGATTCGGCAGAGGCCTCCGAGGCATAGTCCCGATAGGTAGACAGACTTCCGAAGATGGATCGAGAATTACTGCTGCTCTACACGATGGCTGCGTTTACGGGCGTGGCGGCGATCTCATTGGTCGCGATGGCAGGCATGGTTTTCGGGATGTATCGCTCCTCGAAGCTGATGCGCACGCGTGCGATCTCGTTTATGGACAAGCTGGAGCCGCTGGCGGAATCGGCGCGCAAGACTCTAGACGAGACCCGAGATCAGACCAAAGAGATCCTTGTTGACGTGAAGGATCTCACCGCGTCGGGCCGCAAGCAGATGGCCACCGTCGAAAGTCTACTGGACGATCTCTCCCAAACGGCACGCCTGCAGGCGGAGCGGGTCGACGGCGGCGTCGAGATGACCCTTCGGCGGGTGAACGAGACGACAGAAATTGTGCAGAAGACGATCCTGGAACCCATACGGCAGGTCCGCGGGGTTGTCTCCGCAGTGACTGCGGTGCTTGAGCATCTATCCGGCACGTCTCGTAGGCCGACTCCTGACCGGGTGACGAGCGACGAAGAGATGTTCATCTAGCCCTTTGTCCGATTGGACCCGTCAAAAAAGACCTGGAGAATTAGACCGCGATGGCAATTCGTGTAGCGCTGTTCGGAACCAAGTTCATGGGCAAGGCCCATAGCCAGGCGTATAGGAACGTCAATAAGTTCTTCCCGGACGCGCCTCAGATCGAGATGGCCGTCATCGTCGGACGCAATCCTGAGGAGACCGAATCGGCTCGCTCGGCATTCGGCTGGCAGGAGGCGTCCACGGACTGGAAGGCCGTCATGGCGCGCAAGGACATCGACCTGGTGGATATAGCCACGCCCGGTCACCTGCATTGCGCGATGGCCTTGGAAGCTGCAAAGCAGGGCAAACACATCATCTGTGAAAAGCCGCTGGCGAACACAACAACTGAGGCGGGACAGATGTTGGATGCAGTGAAGGCTGCGGGCGTGAAGAACTTCCTCATGCACAACTACCGGCGGGTACCTGCCGTGAGTTTGGCGAAGCGGTTTATTGAAGACGGTCGGCTCGGAAAGATCTTCCACTTCCGGGCGCGCTACCTGCAGGACTGGGCGATGTCGGAAGATCTGCCGCGGTTATGGCGCTTCGACAAAGAGGCTTCCGGCTCCGGCGCCTTGGGAGATTTGGGGGCCCACATCCTCGACCTCGGCCGCTATCTTTGCGGCGAAATACGCGATGTCTCGGCAATCACCGAGACGTTCATCAAGGAGCGGCCCGCGCTAGACGGCAGCGGCTCGCAACCGGTGACAGTGGACGATGCCTTTGCGGCCTGCATTCGATTTGAACAGGGCGCAATCGGTACTCTTGAGGCCACTCGCTTCGCGGCCGGCAGGAAGAACCAGAATACGTTTGAGATCAACGGTTCGAAGGGGTCTGTAGTCTTTGATCTGGAGGACCTCAACCGCCTCCAGTATTTCTCGGTCGACGACGATCGTGACGCGCAAGGATTCCGCACGATTATCTGTTGCGACGATGTTCACCCTTACGGCGGGCATTGGTGGCCTGACGGACACATCATTGGCTACGAACACAGCTTCACGCACAGCGTCTACGATTTTGTGATGTCGCTGGGCTCTTCGACGGACGTGAAGCCCGACTTCGAAGACGGCGTTCGAAACCAGCAGGTGCTCGATGCCATCGAGAAGGCCGCCGCGAGCAGAACCTGGGTTGGCGTCGGGTAACGTCGCGTGGTCGACCTGCAGGCACACGTACTGCCTGGCCTCGACGACGGGGCCGTAGATGAGGCCGCGGCAATCGAGATGTGCCGCGCAGCCGCAAGGTCGGGAACGCGCGAGTTAGTGGCGACTCCCAGTTGCGCGGCACAGTCTAATTTTGACCGCGGCGAGATTGAGGCCAAGACCGTGGCGCTGCAGGCGCAACTGAACGGCGCATTGCAGCTGCACACGGGCACCGTCCTCGAATTGACTCATGAGAGCCTTGGGGAGGCGATGCCTGACCTCAGCCGCTTTTCGATCAACTCGCGCCGGTACTTACTGTTGCGACCCTCGAGCGGAGCGCTCACGAGGGGAGTGGCGAAGCTTTTAACGGCGATTAGGGACTGCGGTTATACGGCGATCATTTCGTTGCCGGAAACTTCGACGGGAGTGCAGAACGCTTTGCGCCGCGTGCGTCACTGGATCAAGCGTGGATCTCTGGTTGCTGTCTGCTCCGATTCGCTTTTTGGCCGCAATGGAACTGGCGCCGAGGCGTGTGCGACAGCGATGTTAGACGCCGAGTTGGTCCATTTCATCGTCTCGGATGCTCGCTCGGCCAGTCGCTGGAAACCATCCCTCGAGCAAGCTTTCAGCATGGTTGTCTATCGCTGGGGAGAGGAGCGGGCCCAGCGTTTGCTGATCGATAATCCTTGGGCGGCGCTTTGGGGACAACCTATAGAGGTCCCGCGACCGAAGCGCCAGGCTAGGACCTTCTCCATCAAGAGCGTGCTCGGACTAGATTCCCGGCACCAGAAATGAAAGCCCGCGGACAGGGCCCGCGGGCTCGATTCGAACGCAACTCAGGCCTCTACCTTGGGCCGCGTCCAGGGCCGCCGGGACCTCCCCGTCTTCCGAAATGAGTACCGGGGCCTCCAGGACCCATCTGGCCTTCGGGCGATTCCAAGAGGTTGGCGCCAATCGCTTGCCTCGCGGTTGGAGCGAGTTCTAGGGCTTGCTGTAAGGCCGCCAACGATGCCTGCTGGTCAGCTGTCAATATGGCGAGTGCGTTGGCTCGGAACTCCGCCTTCTTGGCGCTGATCGCTTGACGAGTTTCTTGGGCGTCGACCAGTGCCTGGCCGACGATGGTTGGATTGGGGTTGTCTTGCTGGAGTTCTTCCCGCACGTCTTCGCGCCCGTCGCGAGCCGACTCCATGACGGCCCGCATCGCCTCGCGCATCGCTTTGCTGTTCTCTTGGAGCGCCGCGACCTGCGTTTCGCTCAGGTTCAGATAGGCGATAAGCGCGTCGGGCGTCTGGCGGCCGCGGCGACCCTCCGGCCCTTGAGCGAATAGGACCCCGGCGAGCGCGGCCGAAGCGATGATGGCTACTAGTTTGGTCATGATCTTATCTCCTTACGATTTCGTTTTCGCCGCGTTGGTTGCGACTCTCACTAATAGGAGACGTGCATAGCGTCGTTTGGGGTGTTATCGGAACGTTAAATCGCCGTAAAACACTCTTTACGTCATCCCTCGGCAAACTTGTAGCCCATGCCGTGCACGGTGAGGATCCATCTGGGCTGCTTGGCGCTCTCTTCCAACTTCTGCCTGAGCCAAGCAATGTGCACGTCGACGGTGCGCGTCGTCGGCGTGGAGTCGTAATCCCACACTTCGTGCAGCAGGACGTCTCTTGAGAGCGTATCGCCGCGGTGTTCCAAGAAGTACTTGAGCAACTGGAACTCCTTCGCTGACAAAGAGATCTCCTCTCCGCCTTTTCGTACTTCCGTGCGGCGAACGTCAACTTTGACATCGCCGAATGAGTAATTTGCCGAGGAGGCCGCGGCGGGAGAAGCGTTGCGGCGCAACAGGGCTTCGACCCTGGCGAGGAGTTCCATGGTCTCGAACGGCTTCGTGAGATAGTCGTCTGCTCCAATTTTGAGGCCCAAGACTTTGTCGATGGTTTGGCCGCGAGCCGTCAGCATCAGAATTGGAGTCGTCGTTCCGTGCTGGCGCACATCGCGGCAGACATCGAATCCGCCTTTGCCAGGCAGCATGACGTCGAGCAGGATGAGGTCGAAGGAACCCGTCGTTGCTTTGGCTTCGCCCTCCAAACCATCGGAAGCCGTGTCCACCTCATAGCCTTCACTTCGCAGGCGGTCGCCGAGCGTCAATCGCAGTCCCGGTTCGTCTTCGATGATGAGAATCTTCTTCGACATTAAGAGTCTGCTCCTTGGGCTTCCGCGACCGGAAGCCGCAGCGTGAATGTACTGCCTGAGCCGAGGTGGCTTGCGGCAGTCAGCGTGCCGCCTGAGGCCTCAGCCGCCTCCTTAGCCAGGCTGAGGCCCAGGCCGCTGCCCTGTATCTGGGCGTCGACGGCCTGGCGGCCGCGATAGAAAGGTTCGAAAATGTGAGGCAGATCCTCGGGGCCAATGCCCAGACCGAAATCGCTGACGTCGAATCTGACTAAACGGTCTTCCGCGACAGCAGCGAGGGTGATCTTTTTGGTCTGCCCGCGATACTTCACCGCGTTGCTTAGGAGGTTGCGCAAGCACTGCATCACAGCAGAGGAATCGCCTCGGACGGGCGGCAGGTCCTGGGCGACGTCCAACGTCAACTCAACTCCCGACTCGGCTATCTCCGATCGCGATTCCGCTACCGCGAGTTCAATCAAGTCCGCAGGCAACAGAGTTTCGACCGAGTAGCGCTGTTTGCCGGCTTGGGACGAGGCGAATTGGAGAGTCTGCTCCACCATGTTCGTCAGCCGTCTACCTTCCGCACGCATCAGCCGGCCGTAATCACGGGTTTGCTCGGGGGATGAAACAACGCCTTCGGCGAGATTGTCGGCAGCCTGGCGAATGACTGCAATCGGTGTACGCAGCTCGTGAGAGACGCCCGCCACAAACTCCATCTGCAGTTGGGCGAGTTTTTCGGCCCGTCGTGCCGAGATGAGAGCTAAGGCGAGGCCGACAGAGAGCAACAGAAGAATGCTGAAGCTGATTGCCAAATTACGCGTTCGGAGACCGGAGACGACTTCGGCGAGGGATCCCCCGCTATGTCGAGCTGCTAGGACCCACCCGCCCCGATTGGGCTCGGAGGCGACCACGGCGCGAGAGAAGGAGCGCTCGGGACGCTGTTCGGTAGGCAGACTGTCCAGATCCGGCCCGCCGGGTCCTGCTGGTCGACCGCGCCGCGCCGCGAAGCGCGCTATGAGTTCCTCTACCGTGTAAACGAGTGGGAGTTGCTGCTCAGCGTTGAGGAAGTCTTCGGCCGGAATCTCCGCGTTGGCGAAGAGCACCTGTGACGTTGCCGGGTCGACTACCGCAAGTTGGTAGTGTTGCTCACCGCTGGCGGGGACAAAGCGACTTTCGATTTCAGGCAGGAGGGATCCGAGCAACGCCTCTCGGTTGAACATTACAACTAGCTCACCGTAAACGTCCCTTCCATTGCCGCCGCGCCCGCGTCCTCCAGGCGGTCGGCTGACTAAACGGGTGACCAGTGCTGGAGCATCCGGTAGAAAAGCCCAGTAGGTGCTGCGGGGCCCGGGCGGACCGCCGCCGCGACCGAATGGCCGGGGCAAAGCGTCCAAGGCTGCTTGGACCTCACGAGGCGCCACGACCTCCTCAAACTGCTGGCCGCCGCGTAGCAGCTGGAGCATTCGTGGGGCGCTTCCATCGGAGGGTCCTTCATGAATATAGAGGGCGTCGATTCTCAATCCGACGGGGCCGGAATCCGTCCATCGGGCCAGATCGTCCGCCAAGAAGTTCCAGTCGCGACGGGCGATATCGCCGGGGCGGATCTGAAAAGAGGATGCAACGCCGGCTAACTCGCGATTGAAGTCCCGGCGAAACTGCTCAGCCGCGACATCGAGTCCGCGGCTCAAGCGGTCGCGATCGGCCTCGCTGATTTCCCCGATCCAGCGGTACTGCAGGCCCGCCAACAACAGAAGAACCGCCGCTAAGCCTGCCATCAGGGCCGGCATCGAATTCTTGCGGATCCATTTCTTCGACATAAACTACAGAAAACTATACTAGTTATCGTTCAGCCAGACGGTCAGACGAGTGTGAGAGGCGGATGACATGTTATAGTGTCCCGTGGCTCATGAGTGAAAGCAGTCGGCTGCGATCATCTTACACATCGCCTGTTGTCGGCCTTTCATCCGACGACCTTCTGCAGGTATATCGGCTGATGTACTTGTCGCGGCGATTGGATGACAGAGAGCTCATTCTCAAGCGCCAAAACCAAGCTTTTTTCCAGATCAGTTGTGCTGGCCATGAGGCGATACAGGTCGCTGCAGGCATGCATATGCGGCGCGGCGTCGACTGGCTATACCCTTACTATCGCGATCGCGCCATCTGCTTAACTTTGGGCGTCACACCGCTCGAAATGTTACTTCAGACTGTTGGCGCTGCCGCTGACCCTGCGTCAGGCGGTCGGCAGATGCCGACGCACTGGTCGTTTCCGGAGCTAAATATCGTGACGCCGTCGAGCGCCACTGGTACGCAGTGCCTTCAAGCAGTGGGCTGCGCACATGCCAGCCGGTTAGCGCAGGGCGACGAAGCCGAGGAGTACGAGGTCACGGTCGTCTGTGCAGGCGAAGGCTCGACGTCCGAGGGCGAGTTCTGGGAGTCGATCAACGCGGCCTCTCTCGAAAAGCTTCCTTTGCTCTATCTGATTGAGGACAACGGTTACGCCATTTCCGTCCCGGTTGAGGCGCAAACGCCGGGCGGCAGCATCTCGAAGTTGCTGCAGAGTTTTCCGGGGCTGTCCATTTACGAGACGGACGGCAGCGACTTTCAGGCTAGCTTCACCACATTGGAACAGGCCTTCCAACATTGCCGCAACGGCGGGGGGCCAGCGTTGGTTCACGCCCACGTAACGCGCCCCTACGGCCACTCACAATCGGATGACGTAGCGTCCTATAAGACGCCGGCGGAGCGCGAGGAAGAAGACTGCCGCGACGCCATCCAGCGATTCGCTGATGTCTTGTTGCAAGAGGGCATCGCCAAGCGGACGGATCTGCTCGATATACAGGCCGGCATCGAGGAAGAAGTTCAGCGGGCGGCAATCGAAGCGGTCGCCTCTCCGCCTCCGAAGCCTGAAACGGTGATGCATTATTTGTACTCTCCGGATGTCGACCCGACATCGGCGGCTTTCTCGACCGAGGCAAAGCTGGAAGGCGAGCCGCGGACGATGGTCGATTTGATCAACGTCTGCATGGACGACGAAATGGCCAGGGACGAACGCATTTACGTGTTTGGCGAAGATGTGGCGGACTGCAGCCGGGAAGAAAACCTCGAACAGGTTAAAGGCAAAGGCGGCGTTTTCAAGGCGACGCTCGGGCTGCAGCGCAAGCATGGCGGCCGCAGGGTGTTTAACTCGCCGATAGCTGAAGCGGCGATTGTCGGGCGAGGAACCGGTATGGCCACGCGCGGCCTGAAGCCAGTAGTCGAGATTCAGTTCTTTGACTACATTTGGCCGGCCATGATGCAGATCCGTGATGAGTTGGCGTCGCTGCGCTGGCGGTCGAACAATGGCTTCTCGGCGCCTTTCGTGATGCGCGTGCCCATCGGCGGCTACCTGAACGGCGGGTCGGTCTATCACTCGCAGTCCGGAGAGTCGACGTTTACGCATATCCCCGGGCTACGGGTTATTTTCCCGTCCAATGCCCGAGATGCGAATGGCCTGCTGCGGACGGCAATTCGTTGCGACGATCCGGTCCTGTTCTTGGAGCACAAGAAGCTCTATCGCGAAACGTATAACCGCAGTCAATATCCGGGACCCGACTACATGGTGCCCTTCGGCAAGGCGGCCAAGGTTCGCGAGGGCAACGATTTGACGGTTGTCACCTATGGGGCTTTGGTCCAGAAATCGATGCTCGCCGCAGCGAATATTGCAGAAGAGACCGGCGCCTCTATCGAAGTTCTCGACTTGCGTTCATTGAGCCCCTATGACTGGGAGGCTATCGCTGAATCGGTGAAAAAGACGAGTCGAGTGATTGTCGTCCACGAAGACATGCTGAGTTGGGGTTTCGGCTCGGAAATTTCGGCACGAATCGCCAGCGAGCTTTTTGACTACCTGGACGCTCCGATCGGGCGCATCGGCGCCATGGACGTGTGGGTCGCCTATCGGCCCGAGTTGGAGCGCGAGATATTGCCGCAGACGAAACACGTCGAGGCTGAGATGCGCCGAATCTTGGCGTACTAGATGTCTAGTTCCCTCAGTTGTTTCGAGTTCGCCCTGGTGTTAGAGTCAGGCGAATGAAATCCTTCTTGCCGCTGCTACTGCTTCTAATTGCCGCTCCTGCATGGCCGCAGGCTCCCGCCCCACGAGCGCAGCCCACTGCTGAGCAGATTGAGGCGCGGCGTAAGGCGGAGGATGAACGTCTACGGAACGACTGGGCTCAGTTGCGGCGGTACCACGAGGCTAATGCGGAGTTGCTCTCTTCCAACCCTTTGGGGCCGCCTCGTGTGGTCTTCATGGGTGATTCTATTACTGACGCTTGGCCGCGCCGTTCTGAGGCATTCTTTAGTGGTACCGGGAACGTAGGCCGAGGCATTAGCGGTCAGACCACGCCGCAGATGTTGGTGCGATTCCAGCAGGACGTTGTAGCCCTCAAGCCGGAGGTCGTCGTGATCAACGCTGGCACCAACGATATTGCAGGTAACACAGGGCCATCGACGATCGACATGATCACCGATAACCTGAGGGCCATGACGCAACTGGCGGAAGCTGCAGGCATCAAGGTCGTTCTCGCCTCCATCACGCCTGCGTGGGACTATCCTTGGCGTCCTGGTCTGGAACCGGTGCCGAAGGTCGCGGCCGTCAATCAGTGGATGAAGGGTTACTGCGAGGGACACGGCTGCGTCTACGCCGACTACCATTCCGCGATGTCGGATGAGAAAGGCGAGATGAAAGAAGGCCTCAGCACCGACGGAATTCACCCGAACGAGGCCGGCTACGCCATCATGGAGCCGATCGCCCGGGCGGCCATTGAGCAGGCATCGGCCCGCTAGGTTGTCGTGAGCGCTCGTTTCATCGACAGGGCAGCGTTCATCACAGGCGCAGGTTCGGGAATCGGCCGGGCCACTGCGTTGCGTCTGGCCGCTGAAGGCGCCACCGTTGCCGCCGCGGATATCGACCTGCCGTCCGCGGAAGAGACTGTCGCGATGATTCAGCAGGCGGGCGGCAAGGGATTCGCGGTGGAGTGCGATGTTGCCGAGGAGGGTTCCATGCGGGCCGCCTCGGCGGAGGCAGCGCGGATCGCCGGTAGGATTGACATCCTCTTCAACAATGCCGGCGTTGCGGTTCGGCACCCTGTCGGGGAACAGGACGTCGAAGGTCTGGATCGAGTCCTGCGGGTCAACATCCGCGGCGCATTTCTGTGCGCCAAAAGCGTATTGCCCTATTTGACGCGGCCCGGCGGCGTGATCATCAACACAGCGTCGATCGTGGGGCTCGTGGGCGTTCGCAACAGGGCCGCATATTCGCTGTCAAAGGGCGCTGTGATCACGCTGACCAAAAATATGGCGCTGGACTATGCGCACGAGGGCATTCGCGTAAACGCGGTCTGCCCGGGTTTCGTCGATACCGGCATGACCAAGGGTTTGTTCGCCGATGCGCAGAAGGCGGAGCGGATACGACTGATGCACCCGCTTGGGCGCTTCGCGACCGCCGACGACATCGCGGCCGCCGTTGCGTTTCTTGCCTCCGATGACGCCGCTTTTATTACCGGGCAGGCCCTTGCCGTGGACGGCGGCTTTACGGCGGGCCGGCCGGAAGACGTCTAGGTCAGCTGCTAACGGTCGGTTCCTGAGCGCTTTCCGGATGGCTTGTTGACGGTCCCTACGGAGACCTAGAATAAGGGCGAGGCCTGCTTCCGCCGGGACGTGGACCTCGGTCATCCCGCATGGCTAGCCAATTCATTCATCTTCACAACCACACCGACTACTCGCTGCTCGACGGCGCGTGTCATATTCCTCGGCTGATGAAGCTGGCGGAGGAACGTGAGTGGCCCGCGCTGGCGATTACCGATCATGGGAATCTCTTTGGCGCGGTCGAGTTCTACACCGCCGCCAAAGCAAAGGGGATCAAGCCGATCATCGGCTGCGAGGTTTACGTAGCTAAAGGCGACCACAAAGATAAGAAGGAGCATGGCGGTTACCACCACTTGCTGTTGCTCTGCAAGAACGAAGCCGGCTACCGCAACCTGATTAAGCTTGTCTCGACGGGCTATCTAGAGGGCTTCTACTATAAGCCGCGCATCGACAAAGATTTACTGGCGAAGCATTCCGACGGCTTGATCTGCACGTCGGCTTGCCTCGCAGGCGAGCTTGCCGAGGCGATGGTCGAGAAGGACGACTACGAAGAAGGTCGGCGCTTGGCCTACTTGTACGCAGACATCTTCGGGAAGGACAACTTCTTCATCGAGATCCAAGACCATGGGTTGGATCTAGACAAAAAGTTCCTGCCGATGCTGCACCGTCTAAGCAAAGAGACGGGGATTCCTCTGGTCGCGACGAATGACGCGCACTATCTGACCAAGGATGACTGCAACGCGCATGAAGCGCTGCTTTGCGTGCAGACGGGTAAGACGCTCAGCGACCCGAACCGGATGAAGTTCGAGACGAACGAATTTTATCTGAAGTCGCGCGACGAGATGCTGCAGGCTCTGGGCGGTGACGCCGGGCCGTTGGACCGGACCTGGGAGATCGCGCAGATGTGCGACCTCAAAATCGAGAAGATCGCCAATCCGTTTCCGGATTTCGAAGTGCCGAAGGGGCAGAGCAGCGCGACGTACTTTGAATATATTGCTCGCCAAGGGCTGGAGAAGCGCCGGGCGTACTTGGAGCATCAGCGCGACAAGGGCCTGCTGCGTAGCCCGCTCGAAGAGTATTACGAGCGACTGGATTACGAAATCAAAGTCATCCAGCAGATGCAGTACACGGGATACTTTCTGATCGTCTGGGACTTTATCCGCTACGCGAAGTCGATGCGCATTCCGGTCGGGCCGGGACGCGGCTCAGCGGCAGGGTCGCTCGTCGCGTACTCGATGGAGATCACGGACATCGATCCGCTGCAGTACGGGTTGCTTTTCGAACGATTCCTGAATCCGGAGCGCGTGTCGATGCCCGATATCGACATCGACTTCTGCATGAACCGCCGCGGCGAGGTGATTCAGTACGTCACCGAGAAGTACGGTCGCGAACAAGTCGCGCAGATCATCACGTTCAATACGATGGCAACGAAAGCGGCCATCAAAGATGTTGGCCGGGTGATGGATATGTCGTTCGGCGAGGTCGACAAGTTGACCAAGTTGGTGCCGAACGTGCTGAACATCAAGCTCGACGACGCCATCAAACAAGAGCCCAAGCTGCGCGAGGCCATCAAGAACGACAAACAAGTCGCCAAGTTGATGGAAACGGCGCTCCGCTTGGAAGGCGTTGCGCGGAATCCTTCGGTCCACGCCGCCGGAGTGGTGATTGCGCCCGAACCACTGACAAACCTTGTGCCGCTTTACAAGACGGCCAGGGACGAAATCGTCACGCAGTACGACATGAAGGGCTTGGACTACTTGTCCCTGCTCAAGATGGACTTTCTGGGTCTCACGACTTTGACGGTGATTGACGACGCCCTCAAGTGGCTCAAGAAAGAGAGGAAGGAAGACCTCGTACTCAACGATATCCCTCTAGACGACAAGCCGACTTTTGAGCTTCTGGCGAAAGGGCTGACCGCGGGCGTTTTCCAGTTTGAGTCGAGCGGCATGCGGGATATCTTGATCCGCTATCAGCCCGAGCGGCTGGAGGACCTAATTGCGCTGAACGCCCTTTACCGGCCAGGTCCGATCCAGGGTGGCATGGTCACTGACTTCATCGAACGCAAACATGGCCGGAAGAAGGTGACCTACCTGCTCCCGGAGCTCAAACCGTACCTGGAAGAAACCTACGGCGTCATCGTCTACCAAGAGCAGGTCATGCAGATCGCCAACGTGATCGCAGGCTACTCCCTCGGCGAAGCGGACATGCTGCGGCGAGCGATGGGCAAGAAAAAGCAGTCGGAGATGGACAAGCAGCGGGCGCGCTTCCTGCAAGGGTCCGCTGAGAAGGGCTTTCCTAAGGCCAAGGCCGAGAAGCTGTTCGATCTAATGGCGCAGTTCGCCGGTTACGGTTTCAACAAGTCACACTCGGCGGCCTATGGGTTCGTCGCTTACTGCACGGCCTACTTGAAGGCGCACTACCCGGTCTACTTCATGGCGGCGCTGCTGTCGTCGGAATCGAACAATACGGACAAGGTGGTGCGCTACATCAACGAGTGCAGAGACATGAACATCCAAGTCATGCCGCCCGACGTGAATTCTTCTTACTGGGACTTCACGCCTGCAGGGGATGCTGCGATGCGTTTTGGGCTCGGGGCGATTAAGAACGTAGGCCGCGGAGCAGTCGATGCTGTCATTGAGGCCCGCGAAAGAATAGGCGGACCCTTCCGGTCGTTGTTCCATTTTTGCGAAGAAGTCGACTGGGGCAAGATCAACAAGCGCATGTTGGAGAGCGCGGTGAAGGGAGGGGCGCTGGATTCTCTAGGCGGGCTGCGAGCGCAATTGTTGGCTGGGCTGGACAGTGCCATCGAGACGGGGCAGAAAACGGCGCGGGATCGAGCAGTTGGGCAAGGTGGCCTGTTTGCCGCAATACCCGCCGAAGAGGATCTCAACGACGGCCAAAGTTTGCCCGATGTGCCCGAGATGGACAAGCTGACTCTGCTGGCGAATGAGAAGGAGATGCTCGGGTTCTATGTGACAGGGCATCCGCTCGACGAGTACGGGGACAAGATTTCGGAATTGGCCGAATGCGATTCGGTCAGTATTGGCGAGAAAGAACAGGGCATGGAGACCGCCATGTGCGGCGTCCTCACCAATATCCAGCGGAAGCGGAATCGCGAAGGTCGGCCCTGGGCGATTGGCGCTCTTGAGGATCAGAAAGGGAGCACGGAGGTTCTTGTATTCGCGAATCAATACGAGGGATTGGCCCCGGAACTCGAGAATGACCGCCCCGTGCTGATTCGCGGCCAGGTGCGTACCGACGAGTCTTCACCGCCGAAGATATCGGCGACCGAGATTGTTTCGCTCGACAATACGCGGATCAAACTCCCGGCACAGATTTCCCTCACCGTGCGACTCAGCAACGGAGCGGGTCTCGGGCAGGAGATATCAGCAAAGCTGCGGACGCTGATCGACAGTAAGCCGGGAGATACCGATATTCGATTGCGGATGCTGCGCCAGAAAGAGTATCTGGTGGTCTACGACCTTGCCGATCGCGTCCGCGGAGACAAGGCGTTTCGCCGAGCTGCTGAGGAGATTTGCGGCAAGGGATCGGTGGAGGTCCTAGCCAGCGGTTAGGTAGTGAGCAGACCTGCGCGATAATGGTCACTCAGGCGCGCATGTCCGAACAGGAACAACAGCCAAACGACGGAATGGAGCCGGAGCCTCAGGGCGCCTGGGCGCGGGTCTTGCTGGCACGGCACCCGGAACGCCCGCATGTGGTCGACTACATCAGCCGCATGTTTGAGTCGTTCACGGAGATTCGCGGGGATCGCTTGTTTGCGGATGATCCGGCTATCATGGCCGGGTTTGCCTCCCTACGGGGCCGTCAGGTGATGGTCATCGGCCAGGAAAAGGGTCGGGATACGAAGGCCCGCATGCGGCACAACTTCGGGATGCCTAAACCGGAGGGGTACCGCAAAGCGATGCGCGCGATGCGCATGGCCGAAAAGTTCGGTCGTCCGATCGTCGCTCTCATCGATACGCCAGGAGCCTATCCCGGCATCGACGCCGAAGAACGCGGCCAGGCCGAGGCAATCGCCCGCAACCTCTACGTCATGGCAGAGCTGACGGTGCCGGTTATCTGCGTCTGTGTCGGCGAAGGCGGCAGCGGCGGCGCATTGGCCATTGGCGTCGGCAATGCTGTGCTGATCCTAGAGAACGGCGTCTACAGCGTGATCTCGCCGGAAAGCTGCGCCGCAATTGTCTGGCGCGACGCGGCGAACGCGGAATTGGCGGCGGAGGCTCTAAAGCTAACCGCGCCGGACTTGCTCGAACTGGGTATGGTCGACGAAGTCGTAGACGAGCCCGGAGATGGCGCGCACACCGATTGGGACGAGGCGGCTCGACTTTTAGGCGATGCCATCGAGCGCAATCTTGCCGCGCTCGACGGCGTAGACGGAGAGAGCCTCCGTGAAGCGCGTTACCAGAAGTTCCGATCGCTTGGTTCCTTCTTTACGGAGATCTAGCCGCGCGACAAAGCGCCTAGAATCCCGAACAGCTCACGGTAGTCTGGCCCTTCGAGGCTCCGCGAGTTATTCTTTCGAGTAATGTCGTCTCGCCTGTTCGCCGTTTTTCTTGCCCTGCTGCTGAGTGCCTGCGCTGCGGCGCCCGATAACCGGAGTCTGCAGGACGGCGATTTCGAAGCTATCTCGAAGGAATACCTCGAAGAATTTCTCGAGATGAACCCGGAGTGGGCTACTCTGCTTGGCGATCACCGTTTCGACGATCGTTTGGGCGACTACTCCCGGGCAGGCATCGAGGCCTCGCTCGAGATGGAAAAGCGCTATCTGGCTCGGCTCGATGGGGTGGATCCGGTTCGCTTGAGCGCGGTCAACGCAACCGATTACGCAATCCTGAGAAACCGCATCGAAGAGTCGATCTTCGGGGTGGAGGAGTTGCGGGAGTTTGAGTGGAATCCGCTGCTCTACAACGTTGGCGGGTCGATCTACGGACTATTGGCGCGGGACTTCGCTCCTGAGGAGGAGCGGCTGCGGCATCTTGCTGCGCGATTGCAGGCGCTTCCTGCCGTGTTCGCTGCGGCCCGCGAGAATCTAGTCAACCCGCCAAGGGTGCACACCGAGACGGCCATTCTGCAGAACCCGGGATCCATCTCCCTGATTCGCGATGAACTCGAAGGCATACTCGCCCCCTATCCCGACTTGAGGGCCGAGATCCAGCCGGCAAGAGATGCAGCTATCGCTGCGTTGGAAGACTACGGCGAGTGGCTTGAGACAGACTTACTTCCGCGCTCGAACGGCGAGTTCCGTCTCGGCGAAGAGAAGTTCCGTCGCAAGCTGGCCTTTACTCTTCATTCGGACCTCTCCATGGAAGAGATCCTCGCCCGGGCTGAGGCGCGATTGGCGGAGACCCACGACGCCCTCTATGAAACCGCATTGCCGCTCTTCCGCAGCGCCCATCCCAACGCTTCCGATGACCAGCTAGCCGAGAGGATGAGCGTCATACGCGACACCTTGGACCGCCTAGCCGAAGACCGGCCAACCGATGCCACGATCGTCGACGATGCGCGCGAAACGTTAACGGAGACGACGCGTTTCGTCGGCGATAACTTATTGATGAGCCTGCCTGCCGAGCCGGTGGAGATCATCGTCATGCCGGAGTTCCGGCGGGGCGTTTCGACCGCCTATTGCGATTCTCCCGGCCCTTTGGAGGAGAACGGCAAGACGTTCTATGCGATCGCGCCGACGCCGCAAGATTGGTCCGCCGAGCGCACCGAATCGCTCTACCGGGAATACAACGACTACATGCTGCGCGACCTCACCGTGCACGAGGCCATGCCCGGGCACTACCTGCAGTTGGCCCATTCCAATAAGTTCATTGCCCCTACTCTGACCAGGCACATTTTCTACAGTGGTCCGTTCGTCGAGGGTTGGGCGGTATACGCTGAGCAGCTGATGGCCGAACACGGCTACGGCGGGCCGCAGGTGAAGATGCAGCAGCTCAAGATGTACGCCCGCGCGGTAATCAACGCCATTCTCGACCAGAAGATCCACGCCGGCTCGATGACCGAGCAAGAAGCGATGGATTTAATGATGACCGAAGGCTTCCAAGAGGACGGAGAGGCCGCCGGGAAGTGGCGAAGGGCGCGCCTCACATCCACTCAACTCTCCAGCTATTTTGTGGGCAACGAAGAGGTTTGGGAGATTCGTAAAGGCTGGGAAAAGCAGAATGGCGCGATCACCGACTGGAAAACTTTCCATGACGCCGTTCTATCGCATGGTTCGCCCCCGGCCAAGTTCATTCGGGCGGAACTTGGCTTGTAGGCACTCACTTCGCGCGGGCTACTTCAGGCGGCTTCACGTAACGATCGAGAATGCCGTAGATGCCGTAGCCTTGGAAGATATTGCGGGCGAGCGGCTCGTAACCGTAGTCTTCGCGTATCTGGCCGTCTTGATCGATGATGAAGAAATGAGGCGTCGCGAAGCTTGGGTTCTCCGGCGTTAACTTCATATACGAAGCAGCCACCTGGCCGGAATCAAAAAGGATCGTCGTCGACAGGTTGTTGTCTTTCAAATAGGCTTGGACCTTGGAAAGACTATCGGGAGGGTGGACGATCGACAGCACCTTCACCGCGCCGCCGTAGTGCGTCTCCGCTTCGTTGAGGACCTTGGACAAAACCTGGCAGTGGGGGCAGGAGGTCTTCATGATGTTCAGTACCACCACCTTTCCCCGAAAGTCATAGAGATCGTGCTGCTCAAGGTTGACGTCAGGCAGCGAGAAGCCGGGAGCCCTGCGCTCCGACAGCTCGCCCGCCCCGAACGCAACGACGGCCGACAGAATCAGAGTTGCAAGTAAGCGATTCATCCTCCACAAACTAGCATGCTGCGCAAGCAACCCAAAGCCCGGCCTCGGCTCCCGGCTAGAATAGAGCGGATGAGTGAAGCCGAAGGCGCCAAGCAAACAAGGGTCTTGATTGTCGACGACGAGGACGATCAAAGGCGCGGGCTCTCGAGTCTGGTCTCGTCCTGGGGCTACGCGGTGGAGACCGCTGCCGACGGCCAGGAAGCGCTCGAAAAGCTGGCGATTTTCCGCGCCCACGTGATGGTGACGGACCTCAACATGCCGCGCATGGACGGCTTTGAGCTGCTCCAAAGGCTCACCCGAGAGGGCTCCGCCCCGACGACGATCGTGCTGACCGCTTTTGGCACGATCGAGAATGCCATTAAGACGGTCCACGATCTTGGGGCATTTTGGTTCATCGAGAAGCCGATTCAGGCCAGCTCAATGCGGACGCTGCTCGAAAGAGCGGCGGCGCAGGGTCGCCTCAGCGAACAGCATGAACTGTTAGAGCGTGAGCTCAGCTACCAGGGTTCCTTGGACCAGCTGGTCGGCAGCTCCAAGGTGATGCAGGAAGTCTTCTCGATTATCCGGCAAGTGGCTCCCAGCAAGGCATCGGTTCTGATCACTGGCGAGAGCGGAACCGGGAAAGAGTTGGTTGCACGGGCGATTCACAACTTAAGCCCGCGAAAGGCAAACAGCTTCGTGGCGATCAACTGTGCGGCCTTGCCGGAGTCGCTGATCGAAAGCGAGCTCTTCGGGCATGAGAAAGGGGCGTTTACCGGCGCGTTGCAACGCCGCAACGGCTGTTTTGAACTAGCGGACGGCGGAACGCTGCTGCTGGATGAGATTGGCGACATGCCGATCGGCACGCAAGCAAAGTTGCTCCGAGTGCTGGAGGGTTCCAGCATCCGGCGTCTTGGCGGCAGTGCAGAGATTGACGTGGATACGAGGGTGATCGCGGCCACGAACAAAAAGATCGACGAAAGCGTTGCTGAAGGCCAGTTGCGCGAGGACCTCTACTATCGATTGAACGTGTTTCACATCCACCTGCCCCCGCTTAGAGAGCGTAAAGACGACATCCTGCCCATCGCCGAAGCATTGGTTCGTTCGCTTAACAAGAAGCACGACTGCCGGGCGACGGAGCTGCATCCGCAAGTTCTCGACAACTTCCGACTTCATGCTTGGCCGGGGAACGTTCGCGAACTGCGCAACGTCCTCGAGCGCGCCGTAATCCTGGCTGGCGAAGGCCCGATCTTGCCCAGCCACCTAATCGCATTCGGGGACAGCAAAACCGGAACAATCGAATCTTCTGATCCGGAAGCGATCACCCTGCGGGTCGGTACGACGGTGCGGGAAGGGGAGAAGGCGCTCATCATCAAGACCTTGGAGCACACCGACAATAACAAGACGCGCGCCGCGCAAATCCTCGAAGTCAGTCTCAAAACCTTACACAACAAGCTGAAGGAATACAGTCAGCAAGAATCGGACGGGTAAGGCCGCTACGAAATCGATATGTCCCTGCGCGCCAGACTAGTCGCCTCGATCGTGACGCTTGTCGCCGCGACGGTCGTCTTGCTTTCGGTCCTGTTCCTGCGGACCACCTTGCAGACAAGCTTTGGCGATGCGCGTCGAATTGCCGACGAGAACGCGCAGCAGGTAGAAAGCTTCCTGCTGCCAAGGGCTCAGGCCGCCGTTCAGCGCATGCAGCCCGCGCCCGCCACACTGGATGAGGTTGCCGACGCTTACGTCCGCGCCGTCGCTTCTGACGAAGAGCTGGACGACTTGTTGGCCAACCTTATGGCCAGTTCCGCGGTCCTGATTGAAGCTCTAATCACTGGGCCGGACGGCTCGGTGTTGGCGGCATCACTCAGTTCCCGAGGGGGTCAGAACTTCACGCCTTTGCCGCTCCTGGAGGAGTTCGAGGATCAAAATCTGGTCGCGCGCTTGGGGGAAACTTTATCGTCAAACCAAGACTACGATGTCGTCAGACAGCTCGGGGTGGGCGACCGACAACTATTCACCATCCATATGATCGTCTCGTCGCTGCTGATGCGAGAGCACTATCTGGCGCCGTTGGAACCCCTTGGGATCGCCTCTGTCGTGGCGTTGCTTGTGTCGGTGTTTGCTGCGGTCGTCGTTTCCAGCCTCGCAGTTAGGCCGTTTGAAAAGATTGGCGAGCAGATCGACCGAATCACGCGAGGTGAGCAGAACGACGATTCAGATGACGGCGTTAGCCCGACGAAAGAGTTGGCAGCTGTTGAATCCAAGCTAAGCCTGTTAGGGCAACAGTTCCGTGGAGCCCGTGCGGACACCGAGGAACTGAGGGGCAGCATGGATCAGCTTCTCGATCGCTTGCAAGAGGCGGTGCTGCTGTTTGGTCCCGACGACAAGCTCGTGATGGCCGGCGGCGCGGCGGAGCGACTTGTCGGCGCCGGCCGATGGGAACTGATGGGCAAGACACTGGAAGAGGTATTTCCGGATTCATCACAGCTCGGAGCCCTCGTACAAAGTGCGGTGCGCCTGAGGCGGCAGACGAAAGATCGTCCGGTGCGTCTCGAGGGCCGGGGCGCTGACACCCCACGAAACTTGCTCGCCTCGGTCGAATTGATTGAGGATTTCGTGACGCATGAGCGATTGGGGGCCCTGATCACGCTGCGGGAAGCGGATCCCCGAAAGCAGATTGAGCTACAGCTCGATCTGTCAACACGGATGGCCGCAATCAGTCGTCTCACGAGCGGCGCTGCACACGAGATCAAGAATCCGCTCAATTCGATCGCGCTCCATTTGGAGGTGTTGAAGCAGAAGTTGACACATGACTCGGCAGGTGCGGACGAGATCGAAGTGATATCCAGGGAAATCCAGCGGCTGGACAGGGTTGTGAAGTCCTTCTTGGACTTCACTCGTCCAGTGGAACTCAAGGTCGACGAGTTTGATTTGGGGCGGCTGGTTGTGGAGTTGGCTGGCCTGGTCCGGCCAGACGCGGAGGCACAAGGGATACAGGTCATCTGCGAGCCCGCGGATGAGGTAGTAGTACGCGGTGATCGCGACCTCTTGAAACAGGCCCTTCTGAACGTCGTCGTGAACGGCCTGCAGGCGAGTTCTTCAGGAGGCACACTTGAGCTGCGTTTGGAAGGAACAGACGACGGCTGGCTCGTGCGAATCAAAGACAGCGGCGCGGGGATTCCCGAGGACGTCCGACCGCAAATTTTCCAACTCTACTTCAGTACGAAAGGCGGAAAGGGTTCCGGCATTGGCCTGGCCATGACGTTCCAGGCCGTCCAACTGCACGGTGGTACAATCGACGTCGTTAGCGAAGTTGGTCAGGGTACCGAGTTTCGGATTCTTATGCCTACCGCCCGAGTGATCGGGGCTACGCCGAATCGCCGGCACGACGACGGCGTGTCGCCTCCGGAGTGCAGCTAGCTATGCCGTTCGAATCGCGCGGCCGACAGCGATGTGCGCTGCTTCTGATCGCTGTTTTTCTCCCCCTCTTGCTGAGTTCATGCGCTAGTCGCCGGGCCGACGCGTCGCTGCCAACGCCTGCTCCCACGATTCCGACTCCAACCATAAAGGGACCTGTATCCGTTCCCCAAACACAAGTGGAGCTGCTGCCCCCGCAGCCGGTTCCCGAGGCCGCTATACCGGACCCTCCAACCACAACGGCGATCGTGGGCCCGCAGCTGCCGTCTGTCTCGCCGCAGTCGCCTTCACCTTCCGCACAGCCGCCGATTGCCGTGGAGGCGCCTAGCCCGCCGTCCGCCGTGCCGCAGTTGGGACGCCTGCTGACTGCTGATCAAAGGCGAGAATATAATCGGATGATCAGCCAAAATGTACTTGCCGCCCAGGCTAGCCTGGAGTTGTTGCAGAAACGTCCACTCAGAGAGGCGCAGAGGTCGGCAATTGAGCGCGTCCGGTCTTTTCTTGTGCAAGTTGACGAAGCGCGCCGCAGCGACCTGGAATTGGCACGGAGCCTTTCTGATCGGGCGCGCTTGCTCGCCGAGGACATGGTAAGGAACATGCCCCGTTAAGAGCCAGGCTGTCGAATTTCAATCGCTCATGAATTCCCTATTTGACGACGCAACCGAGGAGCCAACGGGCGGAACCTCGTCTCGGAAGAGCAGGCTGCCCAAGTTGGGTCGCAGCGTCAAAATGACAGGTCTCGACGTTGGCGCAACGATGATCAAGGTTGTTGTGCTTGAGCGCCGCCCCGAGGGCGTCGTATTGCGCGAGGCGGCGTTGGCCTCGACCCCTCCTGGCGTTGCCACCGAAGGAGTCCTGACGGATGGTATCTCCGTGGCCCGCGCCCTGAAGTCACTATGGAATGACTATTCACTGGCGGACCAGCGGGTTGCCGTCGCTGTGTCCGGTGAGCGCGTCTTTTGCCAAGCGGAGGAGGCCAGCGAATCGGAGCGCGGAGATCTGCCCGCGCTGGCTCGGAGTCGCATGGCGGAAACGATTTCCTACCCGGCGGACTCGGCTAGCAGCGGCTACCAGGAAGTGCCGGGCGGATTCGTCTGGGTCGCGGCTCCAGCTGAGAGTATTGATTGGATCCGAGAAACGGTGCGGCTCTCTGCTAAGACGCCGACGCTTGTTCAGGCGCAGAGTTGCGCTCTGGCCAACGCGTACTCTTTTAGCTATCAGCCAGACGCGCAAGATGTCGCTCTTCTGCTTCATGTTGGCGCGAGGCGCGCCTCGCTCGTGCTGATGCGCGGCGAAGTCCCAATCTACGGTCGAGACGTCGTGATTAACCTCGCTTGGCCTGCGGCCGCGCGGTCGGTGCCCGAGCGTGTGATTGCCGCCTTGGATCTGCATTGGGATCAGATCGAATTGCGATCGCGACCGGCAGAGCTGTCGCGCATTCTCCTTTCCGGCGGGCCGGCTTCGGCGCCGGAATTGAAGGAGGCGATTCAAACGCGGACGGGTAAACCCGTGGAAGAACTCGACGCCTTCCTACGGGTGAGCTATTCTCCTGGAGCCGGTCCAGGGCGAGTTGTTGCGGAACATCGCTCATCGCTTGCGGTCGCGGCTGGACTCGCATTGCAGGGGCTAGAAGAACAATGATCCGGATCAATTTGCTAAAAGGTCGTGCGGGATCGAACGATTCTCTGCCGCCGGCTCTTGACGCAAGCGGAGCTCCGTCACGATTCCTAACCAAACGAGAGATCGTCTTGGCTTTGGCCTTGGTGGCTATCGGCTGTGGGATCATCGCTGCGCAAGTGTTGGGCGTTTTCAGGGAACCGCTGTCCGACGATGAACCGTTGGTCGCCATTTACGAGCGGCCCGCCGCCCCCACCCCTCCGCCAGCGGTAGCCGGCGAACCGCCGGCGGTCGCGGCTGTCCCGATAGTTCCCAGCGAGCCGCCGATCGCTGCAGCGCCGGTCCAGTCCGAAACGTCGATTGTCACTGCCGAGCCTCCAGTGCAAGAGCGCCCAGAACGCGAATTCGGCGCTGCGCCGACCCACACCGTGGCCGCCCTAAAGCTTGTTCCCTGGGGTCAAGCCATCGAGATCCTCGCAGAGGTGCAGGGCCAGCCGCAATATCGCTCGTTCTGGCTGACGAACCCCGATCGACTGGTGATTGACGTTGAGGACGCCGAGCTGCGCGTGTCTCCATCCGAACTCTCCCGAGCCAGCCCCCATCCGCTCATACGCCAGCTGCGCGCGGCCCAGAACAGTTTTGAGCCGGCGCGGGTGCGAATTGTTGTCGAAACCGTGCGCGATGGTCCGGTTGAGATCACCGCTAATGGCGTCGGAATCTCCGTCAAGATATCTCCCGCGCCGTGACCGTCCAGAGCGCAAGGCTAGGTCGACTCGGCGGCAACGTGTTTCGGGAAGAGATCGATGCGTTCTACGTTTCTGCTCTCTCCAATATTCGTTACCTGACGGGGTTCACCGGCTCCGCTGGCCATCTCTTGGTCGAACCGGGTCGGACGACTCTGTTCGTCGACGGTCGCTACGATGAGCAGGCTCGCGAACAGGCATCAGGCGTCGAGGTCCGCGTGTCGCCAACGGATCCGTTTGACGTTCTACTCAACGAGGTTCGGAATCGCCGGCTGTTCCGTGTCGGCGTAGAGCGCAATCGCCTTTCGCTTGCCGCCTATGAACGACTGCGCGACGTCCGCAAGAAGATCCGTCAATTGGAGGGTGCTGTCGAAGGCCTGCGCGCCGTCAAATCGGCGGAAGAGATCGACCGCCTGAGAAAATCAGCCCTGCTGAACTCGGAAGTATTCGAGTCTGTCGTCGGACGGCTTAGACCAACCTGGTCGGAAACGCGTCTCGCCGGTGAGTTAGAATTCGAGATGCGGAGACGTGGGGCCGAAGGAGCGTCTTTCCCATCGATCGTCGCCTCCGGCACCCACGGGGCTCGGCCGCATGCCGCTCCGAGGCCCATCAAGCTGCAGCGCAATAGCCTGGTTGTCGTCGATCACGGTGCTATACTCGACGGTTACGCGAGCGACATGACACGCATGATTTCGCTGGGGCGTCCTTCATCGGACCATCTCGCCCTGGTTGATGCCGTCCGCGAGGCGCAACAGTCCGCAATCGATTCGGTTCGAGCTGGCGTGGCCTGCTCTACAGTCGATCGAGCGGCTCGGAAAGTACTGAAGGAAAAGGGCTTAGATAGATATTTTGTGCATTCTACGGGGCATGGTTTGGGCCTGGAGATCCACGAGGCGCCGCGGATCGCCAACACAGTTTCGACACGCCTAAAGGCCGGAATGGTGATCACGATTGAGCCAGGCGTTTATCTCGAAGGTATTGGCGGAGTCCGAATCGAGGATGTTGTCGTCGTCGGAACCGACGGATGCGAGCCGCTAACCCCTACCAGTCGCGAACTGCGAATCCTCTAGAATCGTCACCTTACGTAGCTTGTTTCCAAGATGAATCTCGACCACATCAAAGAATTGCTTGAGCTGATCGCCGATACCGACGTCACTGAGCTAGAAGTCCAAGACGGCGACGAGAAGATCAGGATCCGGCGTAAGGCCGCCGGCGCCGATGATGCTCCACCTTACGTCGTCGTGACGTCCGGCATGGCCAGCGTCGCTCCCTCTTACCAGGACGCCCTGCAAGCTCCGACCCCAGGCGGCGCCGCGGCCGAGCCGGCGGCTCCGGCTGACGACGATCTCGTCATGGTTAAGTCGCCGATGGTGGGAACCTTCTACGAATCCGCATCGCCAGGTTCACCCGCATTCGTGGACATTGGCGACACGGTAGAAAAGGGCGAGACGCTTTGCATCATCGAGGCGATGAAGCTCATGAATGAGATCGAGGCCGAAGTGTCCGGCGTCGTCGCCAAGAGATTTGTCGCTAACGGCGAGCCAATCGAGTACGGACAGGCCCTGTTCGGTATTCGCCCCGCTTAAGAAACCCGCAGTCGGTTCATGTTTGAGAAAGTCCTCATAGCCAACCGCGGCGAGATCGCCGTTCGAGTCATTGCCGCTTGCAAGGACCTCGGCATTCGTACGGTCGCCGTCTACTCTGAGGCCGATCGAAGCGCCCTGCACGTGCGTCATGCCGACGAAGCGCTGTGCATCGGACCTGCGAAAGCGGCTGACAGCTATCTAAATGTTCCGTCCGTCATCAGTGCAGCCGAGATCACCGGAGCCGATGCGATCCATCCGGGATACGGTTTTCTGGCTGAGAACGCCGCCTTCGCGGAGGTTTGCGAAGTCTCCGGATTGGCATTCATCGGACCGCCTTCCCACGCGATTCGCTTGATGGGCGACAAAGCCCGCGCCAGGCGCGCGATGCGCGAAGCCGGAGTCCCTATCCTTCCGGGAACCGAAGAAGCCCTCGATTCTTTCGACGACGCGAGGAAAGCGTCGGAAGATATCGGCTATCCGCTGATCATCAAGGCGGCAGCCGGCGGCGGTGGACGAGGCATGCGCGTCGTGCGGCAGAGCAAGGATCTCGAATCCGCCTACAATCAGGCCCAGAACGAGGCCGCCGCAAGCTTTAGCTGCGCTGACGTCTACATCGAGAAGTTTATCGATCGCCCGCGTCACATTGAGTTTCAGGTTCTCGGCGACAACTACGGCCGCGTCGTTTCCCTGGGTGAGCGCGAATGCTCTGTCCAACGCCGCCATCAGAAACTGCTGGAGGAGGCTCCGTCCAGCCGGGTCAGCGCCGAGCTGCGGGATAGGATCGGCAAGACGATTGAAGGAGCTCTCTCCGCTATTGGTTACTCGAACGCCGGAACGGTCGAATTCTTAATGGATGAGCAGGGAGAACTTCATTTCATCGAACTGAATGCCCGCATCCAAGTGGAGCATCCCGTGACCGAGATGGTGACCGGCGTTGACTTGGTGAAGAGCCAATTGCTGCTCGCTGCCGGCGCTCGAATCGAAGATATCTTGCCCGAAACGATCGAGATCAAGGGCCACGCGATTGAGTGTCGGATTAACGCGGAGAATCCCGATACATTCGCTCCTTCGGCCGGACTCATTACCAAATTCGTCCCTCCCGGAGGAATCGGCGTTAGAGTCGATTCTGCCGCCTATTCAGACTGGTTCGTGCCCCCTTATTACGACTCGCTAGTCGCCAAGCTCATCGTGCATGGACCGAATCGAACTGACTCGATGGCTCGCATGCGGCGGGCGCTGGACGTTTTCGTCGTTGAGGGAATCCACACGTCGATACCTCTGCAACAGCGCATTCTCGCGGATGAGGGCTTTATCGGCGGCGATTACGATACGCACTTCATTGAGCGCTTGCTCTCGCGGTGATCTTCTCGAATCGTTTCTTGAGCCCACGCGCAGCCGCCCGACAGGCAATGTAGCGTCCGCCAAGCGGCGCGAATAGGCGATCTATCCAGAACGCACTCCGCAGGTAGTAGGCGTCAATGCGCTCAAGCGCTTCAAAACTTGAGCCACGCGTAACGAAGCCCATTTCGGTCGAAAGTCCGATTCGAAAGTTCTCGGCTACGACATCGGCGATCGGTTGAGTGTATTCCCCATAGGGATACGCGAAACATTCCACCGCCGCGCCCGTGCGATCTTCGATTGCGCGTTTACTATCCAAGATCTCCGAGGCGGCTTTGTCGATCGGAAGATCGGGTAACGACGGGTGCGTCATGCTATGTGCGCCGAACTCAATACCGGCGGCTTGCAGCTCCTGAATCTTAGACCAGGTCAACAGTTCGCGAGTCTTCAATGCGGGCGGTTGCCGCGCCCAGTCGCCGCTCTGACCGCACCTGCCGGCCACGATTAGAACCGTTGCTGTGAGCCCGTTGAGCGATAGCGCGGGAAAGGCATCGGTGTAGAAATTCGCGAATCCGTCGTCAAATGTCAGAGCGACCGCGGAGGGCGACCTAGCCTCGGCGACCTCGCCTGGCGCGACGACCTCGACACCCTGCGCGACCAGGCTCGCTAGATGCAGCCTAAGTGTTTCTGTCGTAGTGGAAACTATCGAGCCCGAGTCGTCGATGGAGTGGTAAGTGAGAATGGCCCGCGGCATCGGCGTCGACTCGAAGATAGCCAATTCGAGCAGCGCGCTGCTCGGAGTTGTAAAGTGTAGCCGAGGGGACTTTGTGTCGTGAAAGTAGTTATCCGCCGGAGTCCGCCTCTGATGATCTTGCGCGGTTCACGCGGGGGAATGGTCCGGCGCGCTGTCGCGTTGACTCTTGCTCTTTGTGCGATCGCGGCCGCTTACCGCTTCGCGGTTCTCCTTGTTGATGATATTGGCGGCCCGTACAACGGCGTAGCCAGTTCGGTTGTGCACCGCTGGCACCTCTGGCTAGGAATTGCTTTGGCTTGCGCGGCCGGCGCTAGCGTATCTTGGGGCGCGACTCACCGTCCGAGGAAACGCGAGTAGAGGCTTCTGGCTTTCGCCGGATCGTCGGTACCTTTGATGATCGCCCGACCGTCTACGAATATCGTCATTTCGTAGGGCGGCGTGACGAACCTCAAGGCGTACTCGTTAGCCCGCACTTCGCCCAATGTGCCGAGTCGCGTAGCCAGAATCTCGATATCGATAGGCGAATCACCGCTGACTTGGATGGCATTTCTGCCGCACAGAATCGTGCCTGGCCGAGTTCCCGCGGCATCCAACAAATTGAATTCATGGTGAGCGCAGACGCGGCATTCAGGATCCGGATCGCCCACACCGATTGACCGAGGCGAACCTTGCCAAACATCTAACGTCAACAGACGAGGTTCGACGGCCTCAGACTGTCCGCTGAGGATCTTCAGCGCATTGGCGACCTGGAAAGACGCGACCGCCGAGGCGGCTACATTCAAAATTCCCGCCGTATCGCAGGTAGGCTGGGCGCCGCCGGGAACGTCAGGCAATAGGCAGGCAAGACAGGGGGTCCGACCCGGCAGGATCGTTGCGGTGACACCATAACTTCCAACTGCCGCACCGTAGATCCACGGAATCGAGTTCTTCACCGCGGCTTCATTGACCAGATAGCGCACCGCAAAATTATCCGATCCGTCGAGGATGACATCAGCATCCTTGATCAGTCGCTCAACGTTGGTGGCGTCAACATCGGTCACGATGCCCGTCACCGAGATCTCTGAATTCACGGCTCGCAGTTTCCGTTCCGCGGCGATGGCCTTCGGCAGGCCTTCACGTGCGTCCGACTCGTCGTAGAGCCACTGCCGTTGGAGGTTGCTCTCCTCTACATAATCGCGGTCGATCAGAATGAGTTCGCCCACCCCGGCTCGAGCCAAAGCCGAGGCGTGAAAGCTGCCCAAGGCGCCGCATCCAACGATCACGGCCCGCGAGGACATCAAACGTCGCTGGCCCCGCTCGCCAAGGGGCGCGAAGAGCGTCTGTCGGGAGTACTTCTCGGTCGAACTCCCGCCGTTTGGCAAATCTGCTGCCATCGTCTGATCGTACCAGCGCCCTCGTCCGCCACGTGGTGCGCAACGCTTCTGGACTCCAGAGCGTCCTATAATTGCCATAGCAGTGTTTCGGTTTTCAGTGATCGTGCTGATGGCACTGCTTTGCGGGCAGGCCGCCTCGTCAGCAGAATGGGAGGGCCAACCCGTCGACCAGATTCGGTTCGTTCCTCGCGCGCAACCCTTGACAGAAAAGGAGTTGCTGCCGCTCCTCAGCATCGAGACCGGCCAATCGCTCGCGGCTGAGGATATCACTCAGTCTGTCCACAGCTTGTTCAGTACCGGCCGCTTCGCCAACATCGAAGTTGATACTGCGCTCACAGCGGCTGGCGTCAGCGTGATTTTCTACACTGAGCCGAGCTGGTTCGTGGGTTCCGTGACGGTAGTCGGCGTTGAGGGACCTCCCAATCTGAATCAACTCGTCAACGCAACCAGTTTGCGCTTGGGCGAAGTGTACACTCCCAGGAAAGAGGCCGACGCGCTCGGCAGTCTCCGCGATCTCTTAATCGACAACGGCCTCATGAGTCCTCTAATTGAGGTCGTGGTCGACCGCCATACGGAAGACCAGCAGGCTGACATCCAATTTCGGGTGCGGCATCTGCCTCGCGCCTCGTTTGGCCGGCTGTTGCTGACAGGCGACGCTGGCTGGAGCGTCTCGGAAGCGAATCTTATTGCGGAGTGGAAGGCCGGGAAGGAATTTACCTTTGAGCGTCTGCTAAACGGCCTTGACCGGTTACGGCAAGAACTACGCACGCAAGGCTACTGGCAGGCGGATGTGTCTGTTGTCGCCAAGGACCACGATCCAGATCAAAACGTCGCCAACCTCGTGATCAATGCCACAAAAGGTCCTCGAATCGAAGTGCGCCTCGAGGGCGTCGAACTCAGCGAAGCTCGGCGTCGTACCTTGCTGCCTATATACGATCAGGGGGCGGCTGACCTAGGCTTGATGGCCGAAGGAGCTCGGAACCTAAGGGATTATCTCCAGCTCAAAGGTTATCTTGATGCCAAGGTGGACTTTCAGTTGGAGAGAGACCGCGTGGAACAGGCAGCGGTAGTTTATCGAGTCGATCGCGGCAGGCGCATGAATCTGGCCAGCGTTGATATCCGTGGCGTCCGTTACTTCGATATGCAGACGATTAACGAACGCGTCCTGGTTAGGCCCGGCACTCTACGTCAGCGCCGAGGAGCCTTTAGCACGGGCCTGTTGCAGCGGGACGTCGACGCGATCCGCAATCTTTATCTGCTCAATGGCTTCCGAGACGTCCAGATCCTTTCCAACCTCGATACTTCGCGAGGCGTCGGTGAACTATCTTTCGTGGTGACCGAAGGGCGGCCGACGATCGTCGACAAGCTCACCGTGACAGGCGACGATATGTACCCTATAGCCGGTCGCTATTTCCAGCTGGCATCTGCCGAAGGTCAAGCGTTCAGCGAATCGCATATCGCTACCGATCGAGACTTAATTCTGAGCGACTATTTAGACTCGGGCTATCAAGACGCAACGTTCTCCTGGACCGTCACGCCTACCGCGGACCCTTACCGCGTCGAGCTCGCTTACAACGTGATTGAGGGCTCGCAATTGTTCATCGATCGAGCCATCGTTAGCGGCTTGGTCCAAACAGAGCCCGAGTTGGTCGATTCTCAGCTGCTGCTGTCTCCCGACGCCCCGCTTTCTCAAACGGCCATGTTTGAAACCCAACGGCGTCTGTACGACCTTGGGGTTTTCACGAAAGTGGATATCGAGGTGCAGAACCCTGAAGGCGAAGAGGCCCGCAAGACGCTGCTAGTGCGCCTCCAAGAGGCTCGCCGATGGACCTTTGGTTTTGGTCCCGGTGGTGAGTTCGGACGTATCGCGCGCGCGTCGGACACCAACGTCGATTCCGCCGAGCTCCGTTTTGTCCCGCGGGCCACCGTCGAAGTGAATCGTCTCAATCTGCGCGGCAAGGGCCACACCATTTCATTTCGTTCGCGGGTCTCCGAACTCCAGCAGCGCATCCTTTTTTCCTATGAAAACCCGCGCTGGACCGGCTCTGAAAAGTGGAAGATGACCACCAGCGGCCTAGTCGACAGGTTCCGCAACTTCTCCACTTTCTCCGGACGCAAGTTGGAGGGAGTCTTCCAGCTGGAACAAAACCTGAGCAAACCCTCAACCGCCCTATACCGCTACACCTATCGACGCACGACTCTCGATGCCAGCAGCATAAGCGCCGCACTGGTGCCCGTGGATGGGCGCGCTGTTCGTACGGCGCTGATCTCTGGGACGTACATCCAGGATCGCCGTGATGATCCAACTGATTCCACCAGAGGGCTTTTCAACAGCGTCGATTTGAGCTTTGCGTCGAAGTATTGGGGATCCGAACCTGACTTCGCTCGAGTATTCTCTCAGAACAGCACCTACTACAGCCTCACCAAGCGCGTCGTCTTGGCTCGAACCACGCAGCTCGGATTCTTCCTTCCCTGGGGCAAGACTCCGACGCTGGATCCAGCCGAAGGGACAGAGACCGACACTCCCTTCGGCGTGCCGGATTCGCGCATTCCTTTAGTAGAGAGATTCTTCGGCGGCGGCCCGTCCGCCAACCGCGGCTTCTCTATCAACGAAGCCGGCCCGCGCAGCCTGACTCGCGGCGGCCCAATCGGCGGCGGCGCGCTATTTCTCAATAGTGTGGAGCTGCGCTTTCCGGTTATGGGAGACAGCACTAGCGGGGTGCTTTTCCACGACGCCGGGAATGTATTCTCAAGGCTTTCGAACCTGTCATTCGACCCTCGGCAGGCAGTCGCGAAGAACGATCAAGGGGATGACGCAGTCGACTTTGATTACATGGTCCATGCGCTGGGGCTGGGTCTTCGATACCGCACGCCAATTGGGCCGATCCGCGTCGACGTGGGTTACAGCATCAATCCGCCGCGGTACTATACCGACCCGGGTGAGGGCATCGCCCGCACCCAACAGCGCCTTTCTCATGTACAGTTCCACTTTTCGTTAGGGCAAACGTTTTGATGTTGCGTCGCTCATTATTGGCGCTTGTTGTCGTGGCTCTATGCGAGTCGATGACGGCACAGATGATTGACCGCACGGTAGCGATCGTCGAGGACGGGACCATCACAGAGAGCGAGGTTGTCTTGCAGCGGCGCCTCGAAGCCCTGGCCAACGCCGCGGAGATTATCGATGCCGCCGATGAGCGCGAGCGAGTACTCGATAGGCTAATCGATCAGCGGCTCATCGCCAATGACATTCGCCTAACGGGCCTGCAGCCTATGTCCTCCGACGAACGAGCCAACTTGCTGGCTCAACTGCAAGGGCAGTCGTTCGGCAGCGTGTCGTTTGCGCCGGCGCTTCGAAAGTACGGCGTTAGCGAAGCCCAGGCGCTCGAGTTTTTTGTGCTTCAGGTTGAATTCAGCCGCTACGTGGAGTTTCGTTTCCGCACGGGCCAAACCGTGGGAGACGAAGTGTTGCAGCAAGCTTACCGGGCCAAGTACGGCCGGACGCCTGACCGCGACGCTCCGTCCCTGGAACTGGCTGCTCCAGGACTTCGAAACGAAGTGTTGGACGCCCGAGTCGAAAGACTACTCGAGCAACACATCCGACAGCTACGGGCGGACCATAGGGTTGTTCGTCTTGAGAGGATCGATCGCTCGGCGATTACGCAGCCAGGAAGGGTGCCCTAATGGACGACTCCCCGAGGCGATTCACCTGGAAACGCGCAGGTCTGGCCTTCCTCTTGCTCGTTTTGCTTGCGTTCGCGGGCGTGTACGCGTTGCTTCGCAGCGATTGGTTAACCGAACAGCTTCGATTGCGCGTGATTGCTGAACTAGAACAAGCGACCGGAGGCGTAGCTGAGCTGGAGGCCCTCCGCTTCGACCCCTCCGCCTGGACCCTAGAGTTGCTGAATCTCCGTGTCCGAGTCCCGCAGCAGACGGATCCCTTCTTGGTCGTACCGGTCGCATCACTCGGCATCAGCATCCGGTCGATCTTGTCCCCCAGCGTTCGTCTCGATTACCTGAAGCTGGATCGGCCGCTCATCCAACTAAACATCGCCGAAGACGGTTCTACGAACTGGCCCGCTCGCATCTCGGGCGGGCCGCGGCTGGAGATAGCGAATATCGACCTGGGTCGACTGGAGATAGCCCAAGGGCGCATCAATTTCAATGGAGAACCCTACAACCTGGACGTCTCCGCCGAGAATGTCGCCCTGATCGCCGCGTTGGATACCAGTAGTTGCTACGCCATCAATGGACAACTGCAAAATCTACAGGCCCAGACCGCCGGCGTAAGTCTTGACGGAGTAGTTTCGGCAGACCTCCAGCTCTGCTCAAACAGCCTCGAAGTGCGCGCCGCCGAGTTGGTCGCTACGGCTTTTGGAACGTGGAAAGCGTCGGGAACCGCGGCGCCTCTGGCAGATCCGGCGCTCGACTTCGAGTACTCTTTCGAGTCGCCGTTGGAGGACATTGTCCCCAGCCTTCCGAATCCGTGGAGAATCGCCGGCGCCGCGATCGGTTCGGGCCGATTGACGAGAGCGCGCGGCGAATCGGCGGCATACTCAGGCGACGTGCAAGCAACGGATGTCCATGTTCAAGGACCCGGCGGCACGATCTCGAACAATCGTCTGGGCGCCCATTTCGAAGGCGACTTCGATGCGCTCTCCGTATCGAATTTAGTCCTCGAATTGCCGCAAGCAGGACGCATCAACGGTCAGGCAAATGTCGCGGATCTTCGCGGTGAGCCCGTATTGACTGCCGATGGAACTCTTACGGGCGTTCGTGTGAGCCAACTCCTTCGCACAATTACTCCGCGATTCGATTGGGAGACGGAAGTGACCGGTTCCCTTGAGGTCACCGCATCGGAGTCCCGTGGAGCCGTCCTGTCTGCTGTCGCCGCCTTCTCGGATCCAGGCGATGCAGTGCGTCCGGGAATGGCCGGAAGCACGGACTTAACGTTCTACTCCGTGGGCCAAGTGCTTCAATTGCGCAGCTTAGAATGGTCGGGCGAGGGCATTGATCTCACCGCTGCCGGTATCTTGAGTCCAAATCAGAGCAGCGACGTTTCTCTAGAGGCGCGAGCCGAATCCCAGACACAAGTTGAGAGATTGTTGGCCGTTGCCGGATATTCGGTCGAACCCTACCCCGTCCATCTTAGCGGTCCGCTGCACCTGACCGCCAATATCTCCAGTCCGCGCGGTCTATCGCGGCCGACGGAATCGCGTGCCCAGGGCGAGATCACCACCGGGGCGATCCAAATCCATGACTATGGCTGGGATTCCCTGGTCGCCTCGATGCGGTTCGAGGACGGCAGGCTGACTGCCACGCAAGGCACGCTCGCGGACGGAACCGGTTCGGTTCAATTTTCAGGGCACGTCGATCTCGCGGATGGTCAACCTTCCGATTGGCCGTTCAACCTACAGGTTGAGGCGGCTGGACTGCTCCTCTCCAAGCTCATGGCCGCAGCTAATCTGGCCGCCGACGTGGATGGCCTGCTGCAGACGACCGCCCACTTCGAGGGGCCGTTGCGAAGCCTTGCCGCAACCGCCGACTTCCGCGTGTCTGAAGGCTCTGTTTCGGGGCAGTCCTTCGATTCGCTTAGCGGTTCGGCTGCCTACGAATCGAATCGAGTTCGCCTCGCTGCTCTCGAGCTGCGGCTTGGCGAGGCCCTAATCGCCGGCAGCGGCAGCCTTGTTCCCGGCGAAGGGACGTTTGATTTGCAGCTCGCTGGCTCCAGTTTGAAAGTCGAAGACCTGCCTGGTCTGGGCGAGCGCGCAGCAACGGCGCGCGGGAATCTCTCGTTTGACGTTGCTGCCGCGGGCGCCCTGTCACCGTCGAAAGATCCAATGAACTTTGACCAGCTTCAAGTAGACGGCTCTTGGCAACTTCAAGACCTAGAGTTTGGCCAAGTCAAGCTCGGTGATTGGAGCGGCGACGCTGCCAGCAAGAACGGCCGAATCGAGCTGAAACTAGGTGGAGCGCCGCTCGACGGATCCGTCACTGGGTCTGCTGCCGTCGACGCCTCCAGCCTCGAATTTGATGCCGATGTCCGCTTCAAGGATCTCTCTATCGCAGGACTGCTGTCCCCTGAAGTAGACTCTCCCGCCGGTCCCACGGGAATCGCTTCAGGCGAGGCCCAGTTCCAAGGGACTCTCCGCGCACTTTCTGAGACGCAGGGAGAAGGGCTCTTCAGCGAGTTGCGCCTTGAGGTTGCCGACATTCCTGGGACCGCGGAGGGCTACGCGCTCTACAATCCCTTCCCGATGAGATGGGCGTTTTCTGACGGTAGCCTGCGCCTCGATCACATGCGCATGCAAGGCGAGGGAGCCAACTTGGAGCTGACCGGGACAGTCGGGTTAGCTCCTGCGACGCCCTCGGACCTCCGCGTTGACGGCGACTTCAACCTCACCGCCTTACGGCTGTTTAGCCCCACCCTGATCGCCTCCGGTCGATCCAGGATAGGTGTTCGCTTGACCGGATCGCTTAACGATCCCGAGATACAAGGCGAATGGCTGGTGCAGGAAGGCGAGATACAGTCCGAGGACGGTCCGGTCGGATTGAGCGGCGTCAATGGCCGTGTCATGTTTGTCGGCAGAGAGTTTCGGATTGAGGAGATGCGGGCCGTGTCCGGGGGCGGCGTTCTCACGCTCTCTGGCGGCGGGCGTATCGCCGCCGACGACTACGAATTTCGGCTCGACGGCCGGGCTCAGAACGTGCGAGTACGTTATCCGGCCGGCTTGACCAGCGTCATCGATGGCGACTTCGTCTTCTCGGGAGGAGCTACCCAGCGCTTGCTCAGCGGCGAAGTGGTGATGCTTCGGCTGACGACGGCGCGGACAACTACGCTCGGCACTCTTCTTTCCGCCCTCCGCTCCGGCGCACGGACCACGGCTCAGTCCGCTCCCTCCGATAGTGTCCAAATCAACGTACACGTCGCCTCCGCTGCCGGTGTTGAAATCAATACTTCGCTGATTCGCAATGTCGCCGCGGACATCGATCTAAGACTGGTCGGGACAGCTGGCAACCCTTCGTTGCTGGGACGAATAAACATCTCACAAGGGCAAATGGTTTTTCACGGTTCCCGCTACACCATCAACCGTGGCGAGATCGAGTTCCGCAATCCAATCCGCATCGAGCCATTGTTGGACTTCGAATTGGAAACCCGCATGCGGGGCGTGGATATCGCTTTGATCCTGGCCGGTCCCGCGCGCCGCTTGAACGTGAGCTATCGGTCCGATCCGCCGCTCTCGTTTTCGGATCTCGTTAATCTGGTCGCCGTCGGCCGCGATCCGACTACCGACCCGGTCTCTGTTTCCCGGCAGCGCGTCGAGCAACAGTCGCTGTTCCAAACCGGCGCCAACAACGTCTTGGCGCAAGCAGTCCAAAGCCCGGTATCGCCCGGATTGCAGCGCTTCTTCGGCGTCAGCCGCCTGAAGGTTGACCCTGCCGTCGGCGGAGCCGAGGCGAATCCAGCCGCCCGCATCTCGACCGAGCAACAGCTTACGGACGACATTACACTGATCTACACGTACGATTTGTCGTCCTCTCAGCAACAGACGGCTCGTCTTGAGTGGACTCCCAACCGCCGGTGGACCATCGTCGTGACTCGTGACGAGAACGGCCTGGTCGGTTCCGACGCAATCTATAAAACCCGGCGACCCTAGCTGACTCCACAGCGCCTTTGCTCCCGTCACTACCGCGAAACGCTTAGAGCGCCAAGCCGGCCCTTTAGCACCATAGTTGTAGTTCAAAGCACGGTTCGGCTTACTTCGTCGGTTGGATTGTCGATCTCCCAAATGGTGGTCGATAATTACCACCAGCATCAGGCGCCGCCTAATTCGCTCGGGAGAACCCAGTTGTCAGCAACGGAATTCGTCGACTACTACGACTTTCTGATGGTCAGTCCGCAGGCCGATAAGGCCATGCTGGAGTGGGCCGTCAGATTGATGCTGACGCGCTACGGGCCGAAGACCACGGAAACAGCTGACCCAGCCAAGTACGAAACGACCAAGACTGCCTACCGTGCGTTGATCGATCCGGTCAAGCGCGAGGAGTACGACCAGCTTTGGGTCAAGCACAAAGGTCAGTCGCGTCCAACCGAGGCGGGAAAACGAGAGCGCCGCACTTCGCCAAGCCGTGCCGGGCAACCGCCGCTTGAAAAAATCTGCGTCGAACACGAAGCAACCGAGGATGACGTCCGCCTTCAGGTCAAGCTTCGTCAGGCGGTGCTATCCGCGGTCTACGACGTATTGATCACCAATCCTCGTAGCCCTGAGATGGGTCGGGCCGAGATCGCCAAAGCGGTCCACTGCCGGATCGATGACTTGGAATTCCCCATCTGGTTCCTCCGCGAGCGCGGTCTCATCAAAACCTCCAATGCGGGCGATTATTCGATTACCTCAGACGGCGTGCAGTGGGTTGAGGGGGGCGGCGTGCCGCACTTGGCTCCCAAGGCCAGCCCCAAGGTTGTCGAAGAGCTGCCGACTGGCGCCCGCCGCGCGGGTTAGTCAGCGTCCTTGTGCAAGAAGCGAAAGTCGCAGCCCTCATGGGCCTGCGTTACGTTATCCAGGAATAGCTTGCCGTAGCCCCGCTTGTAATGCGGCGCCTGCGGCTTTCGTGCCGCCAGTCTTCGCTGGATTTCTTCATCGTCAACCAGCAGTGTGAGACGGCGCTCCTCGACGTTGAGCTCAATCTCGTCGCCTGTTCGCACCGCCGCCAGCGGCCCGCCGATCGCAGACTCCGGCGACACATGCAGCACGTCCGCGCCAAAGCTCGTGCCGCTCATGCGCGCATCCGAGATCCGCACCATGTCCTTCACGCCGGCTTTGAGCAACTTAGTGGGGATCGGGATGTGGCCCCATTCCGGGAAGCCTGGCGCGCCGATCGGGCCGCCGTTTTTCATCACCAGCACCGAATTTTCGTCAACGTCCAAATCCGGGTCGTCGATCCGATCCAACATCTCCTGCCGCGTCTCGAACACCACAGCTCTCCCCCGGTGCTTCCACAAATGTGGCGATGCCGCGGACTGTTTGAATACGGCGCCCTCGGGACAAACGTTGCCGTACAGAATGGCCGTGCCGCCTTCCTTGTGAATCGGATCGCTCAGCGGACGCACGACATCGTTGTCCGGCTCCGGAGCCCTTTCCAAGTTCTCAGCCACCGTCTTGCCGTTGACCGTTAGAGCATCGCCATGCAGCAGCGGCAACAGCGCCTTCATCACCGTCGGCAGCCCGCCAGCGTAGAAGAAATCCTCCATCACATGTTCGCCGGACGGCTTCATATTCACGATCAACGGAGTCTCGCGCGAGATCCGGTCGAAGTCCGCCAGAGTCAGATCCACGCCCAGCCGCCGCGCAATGGCCAGCAAATGGGGCACGGCGTTTGTGGAGCCGCCGATCGCCATATCCGCCCGAATCGCGTTCTCCAACGCATTGCGCGTCATGATCGTTGAGGGCTTCAAGCCGTCCCAGGCCATCTCCACGATGCGCCGACCACTCTCCTCCGCAAACACTGCACGCCTTGCATCTACCGCTGGGATCGCCGCTCCCCCTGGAAGCGTCATGCCCATCGCTTCCGCGATCGAAGCCATGGTCGACGCCGTCCCCATCACCGTGCAATGCCCGTGACTGCGCGACAGGCACCCTTCGATCTCAGCCAACTGCTCGTCGCCGATCCGCCCAGCGCGGTACTCGTCGAATAATCGTCTCCCGTCCGTCCCAGATCCCAGCGTCTGCTTGCCCCAGCGGCCCGCCAGCATCGGGCCCCCGGTCACCATGATCGCGGGGACGTCCGCCGATGCCGCGCCCATGAGCTGAGCCGGCGTCGTCTTGTCGCAGCCCGCGAGCAACACAACGCCGTCGATCGGGTTCGCTGTGATCGACTCTTCAACGTCCATCGCCATCAGGTTGCGAAACAGCATCGTCGTCGGCTTCATGAACATTTCGCCGAGCGAGATCGTCGGAAACTCCAGTGGCACGCCGCCGGCCGCCCAAACGCCTCTCTTCACCGCCTCCGCGAGCGTCCTCAAGTGGACATTGCAGTTATTCAACTCCGACCACGAGTTACAAATGCCAATGATCGGCTTGCCCTCGAAGATGTCGTGACCGAAGCCCTCGGCTCTGAGCCAAGCGCGACGGGCGAAATTGTAGTACCCCGTGCCGTTGAACCACGAGTGCGAACGTAAGCCCTTTGGATCGCGCATTAGAGGCTACGATAGCAGAGCGCCGAGCTCTCCCCGAGAGCCATCTGCCTTAGTATCGCGAGACTCACCTTAGCCCTCACCTAGGTGTTTTGGCGGGCTTCTTCTGCGATAGTTTTTCCTCTCACTTAGCCCCACACGCGAGTGAATCTCCCAGTTGAGCGCCTGGCCTCCCTCTGGAATACTCAACCTTGTCGTAGTTCCGACAGGAGTCGAGTCTGATCGTTCCACCGATTACAGATAGCGATCCACAGGAGTTTTCAACATGTTCGCGCTAAGCCGTAAAGATAGGGAACGAAGAAGCCCCGATAAATCCGCCAGTCGTCGTGGGCAGACGATGATCATGCTCGCTCTCAGCTTCGCCATGATGCTGGGAATGTTAGGCATGGTGTTTGATGGCGGCCGCATCTACTTCGAGAAGCGGCACATGCAAGCGGCCGCCGACGCCGGCGCCTTCGCTGGCGTTCACGAGCTCAAGCGTAGAAATTCGAATCTCGTACAAGCCGCAGCCAGGGGCGATGTGCTGCACAACGGGTATGACGAAGCCGATGCCGATATCACCGTCACGGTCAACAACCCGCCGCTAGCCGGCGCCCAGGCGGGTAACGCAAGTTTCGTCGAAGTCATCATCGAACAGACTGTTCCGACGACGTTCATGCGGGTCGTCAACCGCGCTCAAAGCATGGTTAGAGTTCGCTCAGTCGGCGGCATGGTCCTCGGCGGCGACCCCTGCTTGGTGGCCTTGAACGAAACAGCTCAGCGCGCGTTCCGTGTCAGCGGTAGTTCGACGTTAGAGGCGGACTGTGGGTTGTACTCCAACTCCTCCGCTCCCAACGCACTCAACTCCCCGTCGGCTGGCGGTTGCATAACTGCCACATGGGCGGGCGTCGTCGGGCAGGCCAACGGCACTTGCATGACTTTCAGCGAGGGCCTCGACGAGGGCTTGGCCCCCATCGTCGATCCTCTGCTGACGCTGGACGAGCCGACCGGCCCGTTCGCGAACGGCTCCCGGAACAACGCCACCAATACGTACTCTCCCGGTCAATTCAACTCCGGCATCAATATCAACAATGGCACTTGGACATTCGAACCAGGCCTCTACATCATTACCAATGGTCTGCGGATCAACGGCGGGACGATCCGTGGCACCGGCGTTACCTTCTACATCATCAATTCTGCAGGCACTCAATCCAAGAGCGTCACGATTACTGGCGGCGACGTACAACTATCAGCGCCCACCGGAGCCTTAGACCCCATGAGGGGCATTCTGTTCTTTGGCTCACGCAGCAACCCGACTTGGGGCAATCCGGGCAACCAAATTGTGGGAGGTGCGGATTCCATCTTTCAGGGCGCGATCTACTTTCCAAATGAGCACATCGACGTAGCCGGCAACACAGCCACCAACAACGCCTGGGCCATGATGATCGGCGATACGATCGACTTCATCGGCAATTCCGATAACAGATTCATCCGCCAGCCGACCGATCCCACAACGGCGCCTCCCATCTTCCGCGTGGCCTTGGTGGAGTAGAGCAGAACCATGAGAACACCTTTCATCCAACTCTTTCGTTCTGAGCGCGGCAACGCAATCGTCGAGTTCGCCATCTGCGTGCCCGTATTCTTGACGCTGGTTCTCGCCGCCGTCGACTTCAGCCGTCTCTTCTTTGAAACCACAATCGCCAGCAATGCGGCAGCTGCGGGGTCATACTTCGGAGCGCGAGATGTCCGCAACTCTATTGACTACGCGGGGATGCGAGCGGTGTCCGCGGCGGATTCAACAGAGTTGGATGGGCAGACCATCACCGCCGACCGCTATTGCGATGGCCCTGACGGCACCATAATTGACCCTTGCACGACGTCCTGCGTCGGCTACGGCCCGCCGCGCGTTTACATGCGAGCCCGGGTTCAAAAGGACTTCACAACGCTTGGTTGGTATCCCGGCATACCTCGCACGACTCCGATCAACATGCGCCGTTGGATTCGAGTGCAATAACGGGAGAGTATTTCGATGCAAACCACTAAGCCAATGGAAACCAACCGCCGTGAGAGATTCGGCAGCCGCCGCGGCCAAAGCATGGTCGAGTTTTCGCTCGTATTCATTCTCTTCCTGACGATGATGGGCGGCCTCTTTGAGTTCTCGCGCGCCCTGTGGGTTTACACCACCCTGGCGCACGCCACGCGGCAAGGCGCTCGGTTCGCCATGGTCCACGGCGAAAACAACAGCAGGACCGCGGCGCAAATTGAGGCGAATGTTCGGGCCAACGCGATCGGACTAGAAACAGCCAATCTGACCGTTACGCCCGCCTTCGCGCCCAACAACAGGGTCGGCAGTTTCGTCACCGTCGATGCGACCTACGCATACTCCATGATTGTGGGCAAGATTCTGTTCTCGAGCGGTCGGAACGGCTTCGCCATGAAAGCCAGCTCGCGTATGGTCGTTTTGAACTAACCTCCATTAGACTTTCGATTGGGTCGGGTCCTTCGCTAACGCGAGGCCCCCTTTTTTATCTTCACAGTGCCCTTGCGACCCCGTGTTGTATGCTGTGAAATCGCCGTCCAGTCGGCACAGTCAAGTCCATGCCCATTGAGAAGTTCTATCCCCCCTCCGCCGAATTCGCCGCCAAAGCCCGCATCAGCGGCATGCCAGCCTACGAACGCCTGTTCGCTGAAGCCAAGGCCGATCCGCAAGCCTTCTGGGCCGATATCGCCCGCGAAAACATCCATTGGTTTAAGCCCTGGGACAAGACTCTTGACTCCAGCGAAGCCCCTTTCTACAAGTGGTTCGTTGGCGGCAAGACCAACATGGCCTACAACTGCCTCGACCGCCACGTCGAGAACGGCCGCAAAGACAAACCCGCCATCGTCTGGGAAGGCGAGCCCGGCGACCAACGCACGCTCTCCTACGAGCAGCTTACTAGCGACGTCAAACGCTTCGCCAACGCGATCAAGAAGCTCGGCTACAAGACCGGCGACCGCGCCATCATCTACATGCCGATGGTGCCCGAATTGCCCGTCGCTATGCTGGCCTGCGCCCGGCTCGGGATCCCCCACTCGGTCGTCTTTGGAGGATTCTCGGCCGAAGCCCTTAAGACGCGCATCCTCGACCTCGACGCGACGCTGGTTATCACTGCGGACGGCGGTTACCGGCGCGGCAAGGTCGTACCCTTGAAGCAGGCCGTCGATGACGCTCTGGTCGATTGCCCCGGCGTCTCCAACGTCATCGTCTACGAACGCACCAAGCAGGGCGTCACGATGCAAGAAGGCCGCGATCGCGATTGGGCCTCGCTCGTCGCCGACGTCAACGACGACTGCCCCGCCGTCGAGCTTGACGCCGAACACCCGCTCTACGTCCTGTACACCTCTGGCACCACTGGCAAGCCCAAAGGCATCGTCCACACCACCGGCGGCTACCAAGTGCAAGTCTCGGCCGCGATGCAGTGGGTCTTCGACATTCGCGAAGAAGACATCTACTGGTGCGCCGCCGACGTCGGCTGGGTCACCGGACACAGCTACATCGTCTACGGTCCGCTGCTCGTCGGCACAACCACCGTCATGTACGAGGGCGCCCCCGACTTCCCGGCGTTTGACCGCTTCTGGGAAATCATCGAGAAGTACAAGGTCAACATTCTCTACACCTCGCCCACTGCGATTCGCGCCTTCATCAAGTGGGGCGACGAACACCCCGCCAAGCACGACCTCTCGACTCTGCGTCTGCTCGGCTCCGTCGGCGAGCCCATCAATCCATCCGCTTGGGAATGGTATTTCCGAGTTATCGGCGGCAGCCGCTGCCCCATCGTCGACACCTGGTGGCAA
>JAQCLD010000006.1 GCA_027592785.1 Acidobacteriota bacterium | reverse complement strand
CTAGGCGAGATACGGCCAGGGGCTCCACTGCAGTGGGAGCAGGGTCTCGGGCACGCGGTCAAGGCCAGAAGAGCCGCAGCGTAAGAGCGATACAGACACTAGGGTCGACCCCAAGACATCTCCGGTTCCCCGCTTGGAAGGGAATCCACCCGCCGTTCCGGCGGGTTTTCTTGTTTAACGGCAAGAAGGCCCGCCGGACGGCAACTTCTTCAGGGGACAGCCAAGCTTGGCCGTCCCCGACCAAACCCAACACCTTCAACAACTTAGCCCCACAATAGGGCGGACCCCAGCGGACATGGGCGGACATCAGCGGCCTTCCAACAGACCTGCGCGGACGTCAGCGGACTTTAGGCACACTCTAGCGGACCTGCGCGGCTCTCAAGAGATCTACCAGGGGCTTGCGCCGCGTGGCTCGGGTGGTAAGCCCTGCGCCCGACGGCAGGCCTACTCGCGCCGGCAGCTTTGTTAGGAAGCCAAACTCCTCTACGTTAAGATCACTCAATGCGATCTCGACGGCTTCCTTTTCTAGCCCTGTGCGCGTTCGCGCTACCCGCCTACGTCGCCGCGGCGGCGCCCGACCTGATTTTTCACTCCGGCAAGATCGTCACCGTCGACGAGCAGTTCTACATCGCCGAGGCGCTCGCCGTCGAGGGCGGTCGAATCGCGGCCGTCGGCTCCAACGCAACTATACTAGCGCTTGCGGGCCCGCAGACGCGATCGATCGACCTGCAAGGCAAAACTGTGTTGCCCGGCCTGATCGACACACATACCCACCCGACGGACGCGGCCATGTACGAGTTCGACCACCCGGTCGCGGACATGGAGACGATCGCCGACGTATTGGACTACTTTCGCGAGCGCGCCAAAGTAGTTCCTGAAGGGGAGTGGATTCGCCTCCAGCAGGTTTTCATCACCCGCCTACGCGAGCAACGCTATCCGACCCGCGCCGAGCTTGACGAAGTCGCTCCCAACCACGCCATCTACTTCCGCACCGGCCCGGACGCCTCACTCAACACACTGGCGCTGGAGCTCAGCGGCATCGACAAGGACTTTCGCATTCCGCAAGGTTCGCTCGGCCGCATCGAGCGCGACGAGAACGGCGAGCCTACAGGAATCATTCGCAGCGGGGAGCACTTGATCAAGTTCCGCGAGAGCCAGAAACTGCCGACCCGCGCGGACAAACGCCGCCGGCTCAAACAACTCATCGCCGACTACAACAAGGTCGGGTTGACGAGCATCGTCGACCGTAACGCAAGCGCTGATGCGGTGACCCTATACGAAGAGCTGCTCGATGACAACGAGCTAACCGCACGCGTCTTCTTGAGCTACGCGATCAACGCTCAGTCGCCGCTGGAGGATATCGAGGCGACGATTTCTAAACTCTCCCGCCACCCCAAGCACAGCTACAACCCGATGCTGTGGCTACGCGGCGTTAAGTTTTTCATGGACGGCGGCATGCTCACCGGCAGCGCCTATATGCGCGAGCCTTGGGGAGTGAGTGAAGTCTACTCGATCACCGACCCGGGATACCGCGGCCTGCGTTTTGTTCCTCCCGGCAAGGCCTACGCGATTACGCGGCTCGCTTTGACTCACGGCCTACAGCCGACGGCACACTCCGTCGGCGACGGCGCTGTACACGCGATGATCGACGCTTACGAGGAAATCAACGACGAGTTCCGCGTGCGAGAGATGCGGCCGTGCATCACGCATTCCAACTTCATGAGCCCGGAGGCGATCGAGAAGATGGCCGAAATCGGCATCGTCGCCGATCTTCAGCCGGCTTGGCTCGAGCGCGACGGAGCAACATTGCTTAAGCAGTTCGGCGAAGCGCGACTAAGCTACTTCCAACCGTACAAGAGTCTGCAAGAAGCCGGAGTGATCGTCGGAGGAGGATCCGACCACATGCAGAAGATCGGCGGCATGCGATCAATCAACCCCTACAACCCGTTCTTTGGGATGTGGATCACGCTGCAACGTCAACCCCGCTGGAGCGAATCGATTGTGCACCCCGAGCAGCGCTTAACGCGCGAGGAAGCGATCCGGCTTTACACCATCAACAATGCATTTCTGACCTTCACCGAGCGCGAAAGGGGCTCTCTGGAAGCGGGTAAACTAGCCGACCTAATCGTGCTGGATCGCGACATCCTCACCTGCCCACTCGATCAGGTACAGGCGATCGAAGTCGAGCGGACGTACCTGGGCGGGAAGCTGGTCTACCAACAAGAGCAATGAACTGAGAAGCGCTCCTCGCCTTAAGCTGGGCTAACGCTTGCCACGCGGCAACCTCTCGCGGTCGACTGAACGGTAGCACTGGCGCTGAGGCAGGGCCGGGGGCGCGGACCGATACTCAAACTGACGGCGGACGGTTGTACCGCTGGGGTGTCTCGGTTACCATCTAACCGCGCCTTGGCGGCCCAACGTGAAGTCCTGGATGACGAGAATCGGATTGAATCTGATTGCCCTGTTGGCCTGCGGCGGCGGCTGGTTTCCCGTCACCTGCTTGGCTCAGACGCCGGTCGAAGGAGACTTCGCCGGGCGGAAGGCCGATGCCGAAGCGTTCTTCCAGGACCGTGTTGCTCCGTTCCTGAAGACCTATTGCATCGACTGCCACCAGAACAAGCGGCCTACGCAGGGTGGAGTCAATTTTTCTCCGGCGCTCAAGAGTCCTGGGCACGCCGCTTTCAGCGAAACCTGGAAGAGGGCGGCCGCGAGGGTAGAGGCGCACGACATGCCGCCGGCGCATCGGGAAGCGCAGCCCACCGCGGAAGAACGCGAAATGTTCGGCGAGTGGCTGGCGAAGGTCAAGTTTCTCAGTCCGCCGGACCCTGGGCCGTTTGTCATTCGGCGTTTGACCAAGACGGAGTACGGCAATACGCTGCACGATCTGTTCGGCGTTTACCCCTCGATCGCAGCTGAGTTGCCGGAAGACGTCAGCGGTGAGGGCTATCTCAATTCGCTGTCGCCGCTGCAATTGGAGCAGTACCTTGCCATTGCCGATGAGGTGACGAATCGCATTCCTGCGGAGTTCGAGGCGCGATTGCTTGGCGAGGCTGCGGCGCCCGGCACGGACGCTCGAACGGCCGCGCGGGAAGTCGCCCGCTCGCTGGCCCGCAAGGTCTATCGTCGACCTCCATCCGAGGCGGAACTCGACGTGCTGCTGGAAGTGTTCGACCTAGGGAAGAGGAACGACCTCGACTATCTGGCGTCCGTTCGCTTGATGCTGAAGGCGATGTTGGTTTCGCCGCAGTTCCTCTTCATCACGCCGTCCGAAGAGGCCGCGCCGGATGTTGAGATCGTCGCGCTGGATGACCATCAACTCGCCGCGCGGTTGTCTTATTTGTTGTGGGCGACGATGCCGGACGATGAGCTGATGGGCTTGGCGGATGCCGGAACGCTCCATGAGCCCGAGGTCCTCAAAGCTCAGGTGAATCGTTTGCTGATGGATACGCGTTCGCGCGCTCTGTTTGACGGTTTCGGCGCGCAGTGGCTTGGGCTTGGCGATTTGCAGAAGAAGACTTTCGACCCGGGCAAGTTCCCGCAGATGACCGGTGAAATGCGCTCGGCGATGTACGACGAGGTTCGCCTGCTGTTCGAGAGCATCGTGCTTGAAAACCAAAGCGTTGCGCGTTTCATCGATTCGGACTACACGTACCTCAATGAGACTCTGGCGACGATTTACGGCCTAGATGGAAAGATCACTGGACCGGAGATGCGAAGGGTGCACTTGGCAGACGCCAATCGAGGCGGAATCTTGGGTATGCCCGGCACACTCGCGGCGACGTCCTTCCCGAACCGCACTAGCGCGGTCAAGCGCGGCGTGTGGGTTCTGGAACAAGTGCTCGGGGAACAAGTGCCTTCTCCTCCGCCGAACGTCCCGGCCCTGGAAGTACAGGATGCGCAAACGACCGCCACGCTGACGCTGCGCGAGCGCACGGAGCTGCACCGGAAGGACCCTGTCTGCGCCAACTGCCACAAGATACTCGACCCGATCGGGTTTGGCCTGGAGAACTTCGATGCCGTCGGGCGCTGGCGCGATCAGGACGACAACGGCGAAGCGATCGATGCTTCCGGAGAACTGCCAGGAGGCAGGAGTTTTTCCAACCCGGCGGAATTGAAATCGATTGTCGCCGAGCGCGTCGATGACTTCTCTCGCAACTTGGCGGAGCGACTATTGGCCTATGCTCTGTGCCGAAGGCTGGAAGGCTACGACGAAATTGTGGTGGATGAGTTGATGCAGAATGTTTCCGAGGATGGGTACCGTATGAATACGCTCATCAGCGCGGTCGTCACCAGTTATCCGTTTACGCATCGTCGAATCCAAGAAGTGAGGACTCCTCATGAACAAGAACCTTCTAATTGATCGCCGCACTTACCTGAGAGGGGTGGGGGCGGCTCTCGCGTTGCCGTTGTTGGACGCGATGGGTTGGGCGGATACGGTTGAGGGCAAGACGTACAAGCCGCCGGTGCGTCTGGGGTTCATGTACATGCCGCACGGCGTGATCATGGAGCAGTTTTGGCCTGCCAACGCAGAGAGCTTCTTGTCGGCTCCGCCTCCGGCCATTCGTTCGTTGCGGCCGGTGCTTGATCAATGTCTGATGATGAAGGGTATCTCGGGAGTTCCCATCGATCCGTATAACGGAGCGCCGCACGCGCTGGAGTTGTCGACTTGGCTCACGGCGACGCTGCCCGATCCGGCTAAGCGGAATGAGATCAGTATCGCGATCTCCGCCGATCAGGTTGCCGCCAACTATGTGGGCGCTTTCACGACGTTGCCGTCTCTGGAATTGGCGACCATGCCGCAGACCTGGAAAGAGAACCAGGAAGGTCTGAACGAGGCTTACTATTCGCATTGCAGTTTCCGTTCGCCGACCCAGGCAGTTCCGGCGGAAGTGAAGCCGCGCAACGTGCTGAATCGCTTGTTCAACACGGAGCAAGGCGCCGCCGGGGGCATGTCGGCGGGGATGAACCCGCTAGACCGGAGCATGCTGGACGTAGTTCTCGGCGGCGCGAGGAACCTGCGAGGTTCGTTGTCGGCACGCGACCAGCACAAGCTGGACGAATACCTGGACAGCGTGCGTTCGGTGGAGCGACGCATTGCAGCGATTGAGCTTCGTCAAAAGGAAGCGGCTTTAGAGAAGGCCGGCGTCGGCTCCAGCAAACGCAACAGTTCCGATTCGCCGCCCATCGAGATCAAGATTCCGGAGGGGGAGAAGCGCAGCGAGTACATGCAGGTGATGTGCGATCTGAATGTGTTGGCCTTTCAAACGGACACGACGCGCGTCTCCACTTACATTGGTTCAACGCCAAACGGCGTTTCGTATCCGGAACTGGGATTCAACGATCAGCACCACTCCCAAACACACCACAACTACGAACCGGAGAAACTCGCGAAGGTGGCGGCCATCACGGCGTTCAACATAGAGCAGTTCGCCTACATGGTGACGAAGATGCACAACCTGCGCGAAGGCGACGGCACGCTGCTCGACAACTGCATCATGATGTGGGGCTCCGGCCTTGAAGACGGCAATATCCATGAGCGGAAGAACCTGCCCTTCATCCTGGCTGGAAAGGGAGGCGGCTCGATCAAGACCGGTCGCTTCCTGCCGGGAACCAGCGGAAATCAAGGAGATCTACTCTCAACCTTGCTTACGTGCGCCGGCATTCCGCTGGACCGTCCTATTGGGATCGCGACGAAACAACTCACCGAGATAACCAACGTAGTTTGAGGCGGTCTCGCCGACGGTGTTGCCCTAGGTCCCGGGCGTGGGTTCCCAGAGAGCGACGAAACGGCCTGTTTCAAGGGGCAGGCGCCGCGATGCGGACTTGTCGGAATACTCGGCGTGAGCGGATTAGCCTGGTGATTCAGTAGCGGTCCGCTCCTCCCGGTGGTGGAACTATTCGTGCCGGTGAGATCTGGATCACGGGATGAAGGTCGGCCGCACCCTCGTGTGATCGTGCCCCCGGAGCCGTCCGAGGCGTCTGCTGTCCAGCCGAAGGCCGAAAAGATCCTCCTCAAGTCTGTCTGTTACCGGTTAGCGTCCACGGTACCCGCTAATACCCGTTGTTTCGTGCGTCATTCGAGGCTAGTCTTAGCAACGAGGTCACGAAGGAACATGCCTGACAACAGCCAGAATCAAGAAACTCCCCTAGAAGGCTGGAAAGAGATTGCAGCGTTCTTGCAGCGAGACGAATCGACCGCACGACGCTGGGAGCGCGAAGAGGGGCTTGCCGTCCGCCGGCATGAGCACACGCGGCGATCCAGCGTCTATGCGTATCCGAGTGAGCTTGACGCTTGGCGAGTGGGTCGCGATGTTGAGACGACAAAACAGCCCATAGCGCGGCGTTTCCCGGCTGTGTGGGCAACCGGGGCGGCTACCGCTATCTTGCTGGTGACTCTGATCGCGTTATCAAGAAGCGCAGCGCTTGGACCGATCGCCGAAGCACAGTCGGCGGGCAGCGGGATTCAAACGACCGAAGTCTGCAAGCAGTGCGATCGGATCGGGTCGGTATCGCCTGACGGGCTCTCGATCAGCGAGACCGACTGGAGAAACAACGCGGTCGGGCTTAGGGACTTTGCTAGCGGAGAGCTTCGGCTAATGACGAAGAAGAGTGCTGTCAGCGACCCCAGTCAGATCTCTGCGACCTACCGGCATGTGTTTTCCCCAGACGGCGCTTTTCTTGCGTTTGGTTGGAACCTGCCAGATCGACCGACCGAACTTCGGAAGGTTGCAGTGGAGTTGTCAGAAGGCGACTCGTTGCTGCTGTACTCAAACGACGAATTCTTGAAGATGCAGGCCGTCGGCTGGTCTGCCGCGGACGAGATTCTGGTCACGGGGATGCGAGCCGACTGGACCACGGCTGTTGGGCTCGTTCCGGCCGTGGGCGGGGATCTGCGGATCGTCAAGACGATCCCCTCCAATCAGCCGACCGTTCGGATTTCTCCCGACGGGAAGTGGGTCGCCTACGACATGGCGTCGAAGGAGCATGCGCCCCGTCGCGACGTTTATCTATTGGCGGCGGACGGCTCGCGAGAAAGCCGTGTCACCAGCCATGAAGCGAATGAGTACGTCATCGGCTTTACGCCAGGGAGCGAGGCACTGCTCTTTGCGAGCAAACGCACGGGCTCGTATTCGCTCTGGGCGGCGAACATTCTCGAAAACGGCGCAATCGCTGAGCCTAGTTTGATTCAACGTGACATTGGACCCATCTTGCCGTTGTCGATAACTCCCGACGGAGCGATGTTCTACGCACGTGCGATCGGAGCGAAAGATCTCTTCACGGCGGAAATCGACTGGGAGAGCGGCCGGATCGCGGCAAAGCCGGAGATCGTACAGGGCCAAGGCTCGAACAGAAACGCGAGTTGGTCGCCCGACGGAAAATCTTTCGTCTATATTGCGTCCGAGAGTGTCATCTATGACCACGTGGGAAGCGTCGTACGTCTCATCGTCCGTAGCTGGCCGGACGGCGAGGAGCGCGAAATCATGCCGTCAGGCATTGAGTTGAGTCCCAACTATGCGATGCAATTCTCCCCTGACGGGAAGCGAGTGATGCTTAGGGCCCGAGACATGCGAGGCCGCTGGGGCATCTACTCCGTAGTTCTTGCGACCGGTGAAGCCGAGTTGCTGATGCGGCAACCGCAGGGCATGGAGTTGAGGTCCAAGGGCTGGGGGACAGATGGGAAGACTTGGTTCTATGAATACCTCAGGGAAGGCATAGTTTATGGCATGGATCCTGGAGCGACGGAGGGTCGCGAGATCCATTCGGTCTCGGAGTTCCGCCAGGGAGGACAGATCATGTTTCCCGAACTTTCGCCGCAGCGAGACCATGTGGTTTTTCGCGATCCGGGCCGGCAACAGATCTGGGTCCGCCAGATTGAGGGCGATGAACCAAGGAAGTTATACGAAGCCCCAGAGGGAGCCTGGGCCAATAGCATCGCGTGGGCACCCGAGGGGGACGCGTTGGTCGTGGTTGTAGGTTCTCGGAAATCGCCCCAGGATCAGGGACTCTTCCGAATGCCGCTAGACGGCAGTCCGGCGGTCAAGATTGCATTGCTTGGAGATCGCATGTCGAGCCCTTCGATTCATCCCAACGGGAGAACGGTCATCTATGACGACGGGAGGCCTGAGATACGCATCTGGAAGATGGAGAACTACTGGTTGCCTGAGCAGGAATCCGGGGCCACGAAGTGAGTTGAGATGCGGAATATTGTGGCGGAGGCGTTGATCATCACATTGGAGACCGCGTTGGTGCTGGCGATAGTTGCCGTTCTGGGAGTGCCAGCCGGAAAGGGACCGAGAGCCGACGGGGAGCGCGGGTCAGCAGGTTTCCGCGTCACGACAGGTGATTGTCCTTTAACGCCTCGGTTCCTCGATTTTGCGTGCGGGCACTCGCCCGCGGACTAGAACCCGTGGATCGCAGACTCATCGCAGCGCTTCTTTGTCTCGCCCTTATCTCGGTAGTCGGAGCCGAACCTAAGCGGCCGCTCGGCCTAGACCTATATCGCCCCAGCCCCAGGGACAATCCGGTGACGCTGGAGAAGGTCAAGCTCGGCCGCCTGCTGTTCCGGGATCGGCTGCTCTCACGCGACGGGTCGCTGTCGTGTTCGGATTGCCACCGTCGCAAGCAAGCCTTCACTGATGGACGGGCGAAGGCGGTCGGCGTCTATGGTCGCGAGGGCCCGCGAAGCGTGCCGACCCTTGTCAACCGCGCCTGGGGCCAGTCGTTCTTCTGGGACGGACGAATTCGGACCTTGGAAGAGCAAGTCGTTCAACCCATTCTCGCGAAACTCGAAATGGACCTGACTCTCGAGGAAGCGGTCGAGCGTCTGCGGGGAAAGCACCGCTATCGAAAAGACTTCCAGTCGGTCTTCGATAGGGCGGTCAACGCTGAGGATCTCGCGAAGGCACTCGCGACTTACGTACGCACCATTCAGTCAGGTGACTCTCCGTACGACCGTTATGTTTTGGGAGAGAACGACGCCCTTTCCGAAAGTGCGCTTGAAGGACTGAAACTTTTCCGTGGCAAAGCCAACTGCACGGTGTGTCATGCCGGACCGACTCTAAGTGACGAAGAGTTCCACAACACGGGCGTCGCTTGGCGCGATGGAAAGTTCCTAGACGACGGGCGTTATGCGGTTACGAAAGATGAACGGGACCGTGGCAAATTCAAAACGCCAACGCTTCGTGAAATCGCCCGGACTGGTCCCTACATGCACGACGGAAGCATTTCTACACTCAAAGAGGTTATCGACTTCTATAGCGACGGCGGGCGCGAGAATCCCAACCGTGACCCCGAAGTTCGTCTGCTCAAGCTCAACGGCGACGAAAAGGCCGCTTTGAGCGCCTTCCTGCGGTCCCTGAGCGGAGAGCTAAGCGACGGCGGTTAGCCACGTCACTATGTCAGCCGCCTTGCCGCCTGGCATCTGGATAGCTAGCAGCGCCAAACGTTCTGTCCAACAAACCTTTCTTAACCTCGCCAACGCCCTGAATCGACCCTGCTTCCGCCGCTCGGACGATCTTCTGAGTGGAGTCACGGAGCCGGTGAGCGTTGAGAAGGATATTTTACGGATTGCGATCGCCGAAAGCCCTGCCAGCGTGCGCTCAGAGTTACTATATTTGTAGGAAATGAACCGACTGGAGCGGCTGCAGGGGGTGAAAACAGTCTGTTTCAGGCGTGGGCGCCGACGAAGCGCTTGCTGTGGTGTGGGGCGCCGGTACGATGGCGGAGACTCTCGCCTACCTTGTGGGCGGATGGAGTTAACGCGCGGTAGGAAAACCACGGTGCGAAGGTTCGGCCTCCGTGCCGGTTGCCGTTCCCCGTCTCGCCGGTGTACATGCGGTTCTGCGAATCGATCGCGATCATGTGCGCGCGGATGAACTCACCTGCCTGACGCCCCGGCGCTACCGCTCTTGTGGTGTACGGTCCCACGGTATTCCCTTCGGTACTCACGTGGCGAGCAGTTGCACGCCGCTTTGAACGCCTCGTTGAACCGACTCAGACTCTGGAATCCGGCCCCGAACGCGACAGAGACGATAGGATCGTCCGTAGTGACGAGCAACCGCTGGGCGTGCGAGATGCGGTGTTGGGTGATGAACGTGCTCATTGTCGTGCCGAACGCCCGACGAAAGAGATTCATGGCGTAGTTGGCGTGCAGGCCGTTGGCCTCTGCGATCCGCTGCGAGGTCAGCGGCTGGTTGTAATTCCTAGCGATGTAGCAGGCGAGCCGATCGGCTCGAGAGAGCGTCGGCTCGGGGTATCTCGCTGCACGAAGCTTCGACACGACCCGGGCGAGGCGAAGCAGCCGAGTCTGCACCTCTAGACGCACAGCCCGCTCACTCCTCGGATCACTCTCCCGGAGCTCGCGTTCCCATTGCTGAAACTTAAGTTCATCGCAGGCGTCTTGGACGGAATCGATCAGCAACTCGCCCTTCAAGACTCGATTCACCACACTCAGCTCGAGTCCCACCGACAAGAACCCACTCAGCGGCACTGTCACAACAAAGTAGGGATCCTGCCCATCGAAGTCCACGACCTGATGCGGAATTGCCGCCCAAAAGACCGCTAGTCTTCCGGCAGAGAGGGTCGTTCGGCGTCCGCCGAGCAGATACGTCAACGAACCGGATCTAAGGAGGTTGACTTCAATCTCATTGTGCCGGTCCGGTCGTGGCATGCGCGCCGGCGTCCACACCTCACAGGTAAAACCGTAGGGCGAGAACTCAGCCCGTGAGCTGTCGAATCGGTGCAACATGAACTTAGAATATCGGGAGTTTAACTGGCAGTTGAGGAAGAGCAGCCGGGATAGTAGCAGCGATGATACAGGGAACGGCTAGAAGTCGGACCCGGAGGTGGCTATGAATTCTCTTCAACCCGCACGAATTGTCCCCGCCTTGCTGAGCAGCCCGCTCGCGGCAACCGCCGGTCCGGAAGCGATCGCACAGACACCTCGCGTTCCCGCTTTTCCTGGAGAGGAAGGCCACGGTTCGATGACCCGAGGCGGCAGCGGAGGACGGGTGATAGCCGTGACGAACCTGCTCGACGCGGGCCCGGGGAGCTTACGCGTAGCGGTTGAAGCCGATGGTGCGAGGATCGTCGTCTTCCGCGTCTCGGACACGATCACCCTGGAAAGCCAACTGAAAATCTCGAACCCCTAGGGCGCATTCAGCAATGTCGATCCCCGGCCGGATGCTGCGAGTCGACCGTCCGCGCGACATCCGAATTGGTGGACCGACGACCCGGATCGCGCTTTCGCTGAAGGGCCGCATTTGGGCGCGGTGACCGTCAACCGCTGGCGTGAGGAGTTCCTGGGCGACTTTGCTGAGCGAATGCTTCATGCTGCCCACACGTCCCATTCGAAAAAGTAACCGGCGCCCGAGCCTCTGAGCTGCAGGGAGGCAAGGGGGCGAGGCTCTCTGGCCCAACACAATGAGTTAGTGGAAGTCCTCGACGAGCATGATATCGCTGCCGCTTTCTTCGCTGATGCTGACTACGACACTTCGTCCGTCGCGCGAGACGGACAGACCGGGACTGCCGTCTACCCTGGTGTCTTCGGGAAGTTCAGCGAAACGGGTGACTGTAGTCGTCGCAAAATCGTAGAACGACAAGGTCTGTGGCTTCTGCTCGACATCGGACACGAAGCAGATTCCACGCTCAAATGCCGCCCAGTGCTTCGACTCGATACCGGTAAGGATTCGTTCCCCGTCAGACTGACCCGCGGATAGTCGCCAAATCTCGCCGTCGCCGACGTTCTTGAAGTAGTACAGAGAGCCATCTGTTAACTCAAAAGATTCGCTGCCGCCAGCCTGAGTGACCTGCACCGCCTCGCCGCCAACTGCAGGCGTCTTCCAGAGTGCGGCTCGCCCCGATCGCCTGGAGAGAAAGTAGATCCACTCACCATCCGCGGACCATGACGGTCGTATATCAACCGAATCTGACGCCGTCACTCGGCGGACGGCGCCGCCATCAAGCCGCACCATATAAACGTCAAATGGTCCATCTCTGTTGCCATCGAACGCGATGAACTGGCCGTCAGGTGACCAACTCGGACTTCCGGCAATCGATCCATTGAGCGAGGTGAGGCGGTTAAGATCCGTCCCGTCAATCGAACTCGTCCAAAGCTCCTTACTTCCGGTTCTTGTTGAAAAAAACACTACGCTTTCCCCGTCTGGGGAAATTTGAGCGCTTTCGTCACTCAGAGTCGATGCGATCAACCGCTTCGGGGCAACAGCGTCAGCGGTTGCAACCAAAGGTCCCGATAAGCTCCATATATTCTTGGGACCGGACGTCACTTCCGAGTAGATGAATCGACCCGCAAGAGGATCGATGGAAATTTGAAGGCCGCTTTGGCTGTTCACCTGTACAATCTCTGGCCGGCTTGGTTCAGTCGAGACACGCCAAAACTTTCGATCACTACCTAGACCGGATATGAACACGATCTCGTTGCCGTCAGGCGTCCAGTCGAGCCCGAACATCCAAGTCTCCTGCCGAGTCAGACGGCGGGGCTGGCCGTCCACTTCCCCGGTTTTGGCTAGATGTTGCAACCAGATATCGCTGTTCCCAACGCCGCGGGACAAGTTATAGGCAAGTGACCGCCCATCCGGTGCGTAGGCAGGGTTCCTGAGCGAATTATTCGGACTCGGCAAAGGTGTTACCAGACCGGTCGCGATCTCTAACTGATGCGGAGTGGGATCGTCCTGCGTTGAGCCAACCGCTACCGCCAGGAACTTGCCGTCAGGGGACCAGTCGAGAAACGTGTACGACAGTGCTACGCCCGCAGAAATCGGCGCTGGCAAGAACGCCTCACCGAGCTTTTGCCCCGGGCCGCCGATCGACGGGATGCGAATAATCTCCGCCTTGCCTGGGTAGCCGCGGAGAAACGCCAAGTAATTGCCGTCGGGAGACCAGGTCGGGCTGAAGTCGTACTGCGAGTCGGTCGTGATTTGAACCGGCTCGTCGTCGGAACCGATCGTTTGGACGTAGATGTGCAAATTGAAACCGCCGACTCGATCGGCAGTACCGTGAGCGAAGGCCACCCGATCGCCGCCGGGTGAGATTGCGGGATGAATCTCGATGCCCCGTAGCGAAGTGACTGGTTGGGCGACAAACGCCGGCGGCGGTTGAGCAGTCTCCGTGCCGATACGACCCAGCAGAAATGAACCTGCCGCCACAACCAAGACGCCGCCGACAACAACAAACAGAGCCAGGCGCGCCGCCGCATTCGTAGCGGCGACCCTTGGCGGGGGGCTAGTAGGTTCGATGGCCCCCAAGAATCTGTAGCCGCGACGCGCGACCGTCTCGACAAACCGTGGGTGCGATGCCGAGTCGCCCAGCGCCTGACGGACCTTGTTGATCGCCGTTGCGAGACTGCTATCGAAGTCGACGAAGGTGTCTTCCTTCCAGATGCGCTCTTGCAACTCTTGCTTGGTGACGATCTTGCCGGGCTTTTCGAGCAACGCCGCCAGCACCTGGAACGGCTGCTCCTGTAGCCGGACCTTCGTGCCGGCTCGGCGCACCTCTCCCGTTTCGAGATTGACCTCGAATTTGTCGAAACGCACTGGCTGCCCGTCGGAAGGCACGGCGTCATTATGGCCGAGCTGGACGGACCGATCAAATCTCAAGGGCGTCTTGGCAGTGGATTGTTTAGTCCTAGGTCGACTTGGAGGAGGAGGATGGGTTGGTTATAGTGAAGCGCGAAGAGAGGGAGCAATGGCCTTTAAATTCAAAGTCAACGGGAAATCGTCCGCAGTAGACGTCGATTCGGATATGCCGCTGTTATGGGTTTTGCGCGACGTGCTGGACCTGCGCGGCACGAAGTTCGGCTGTGGCGCCGGCTTGTGTGGGGCTTGCACCGTACACGTCGACGGCGTCCCCACAAAAGCTTGCATCACGCCTGCTTCGGCGGCTGCGGACAAAGAGATCAAGACCATCGAGGCGCTTTCGCCGGACGGATCTCACCCGCTGCAACTGGCCTGGCAAGAACTCGATGTTCCGCAGTGCGGTTACTGCCAGGCGGGACAGTTGATGGCGGCCGCGGCGCTACTGGAAAACAATCCCAAGCCGAGCGACGCGGACATTGATAACGCCATGAACGGCAATCTGTGCCGCTGCGGAACTTACCTGCGCATCCGCGCGGCGATCCACAAGGCAGCTGCGATGAGCGTTCCGGCTTGACCGTCGGAGGAATAGGGGAAGCACCATGACTACGAGAGCCGTGAATCGCCGTTACTTCCTGCGAGTCACCGCCCTGGCGGGCGGCGGGATGCTGGTCGCGCCTGTCTTCGACATGCGCTCCGAGGCGCAGGGCCGAACAGACGGGGAGTTTGTCGCGAATGTTTTCGTGCGCATTGCGCTGGACGGGATTGTGACGATCGCAAGCAAGAATCCCGAAGTCGGCCAGGGCATCCGCACCAGCGAGCCCATGATCGTGGCGGATGAACTCGATGTGGACTGGGAACATGTTCGCGTTGAGCAGGTCGACTTGAATGAAGCGCTCTACGGGCGCCAACACACCGGCGGCAGCCGAGCTATACCATCCGACTGGGATATGCTGCGCCGCGCGGGCGCGGGCGCCCGCCAAATGCTGGTTGCGGCCGCGGCACAACGGTGGGGCGCTGCGGCCTCCGAATGTACGACAGCCTCGGGGCAGGTCCGGCACAAAGCCAGCGGACGCGTTCTGGGCTACGGCGAGTTAGCGGCGGATGCGGCGCTGTTGACGCCTCCCGATCCAAGCACGGTTTCGCTGAAAGATCCCAAGCATTTCAAGCTGATCGGTAAGTCGTTGCCCACGTGGGAACTGGCGGACATGGTGACTGGCAAGCCGATCTACGGCATTGACTTCACGCTGCCGGGGATGTTGCACGCGGTCTTCGAACATAGCCCGGTGTTCGGCGGACAGCCGCTAACAGCGAATGTGGATGAACTGAAGAAGCTGCCGGGCGTCCGCGAGGTGCTGATCGTCAAGGGCCTAGAAGATCTCCAGATCCTCGGCGGCGGCGTCGCCATCGTGGCTGATACGTGGTGGCAGGCGCAGCAGGCCCGCAAGAGCTTGAAGGTGACCTGGAACGAGGGAATCGGCGCCGAGCAGAGCACCGCAGAGTATGCCCGTCGGGCGGCAGAGTTGTCGCAGCAAGAGCCGCGGTTCAGTTTGCGTCGGGTCGGCGACCCGGAAGGAGCCCTTGGCCGCGCCGCCAAAGTCGTGGAAGCCGCCTACTCCTATCCCTTTATCTCGCACGCCCAGCTGGAGCCGCAGAACTGCACTGCGCAGTACAAGGACGGCAAGATGGAAATATGGGCGCCGTCGCAGAGTCCCGACCGCGGCCTCCCGGCTGTCGTTCAGACATTGGGAATCGCAGCAGACGACGTCACCGTTCACATGTTGCGCATCGGCGGCGGATTCGGCCGACGGCTCAACATCGACTACATGGTTCAGGCTGCCTACATCGCACGGGAGTTGAACGGTCCCGCGGTGAAGTTGTTGTGGACGCGCGAAGACGACATGCGTCACGACTTCTACCGGCCCGGCGGATTCCAATTTCTCAAGGGCGGCGTCAGCGCCGACGGGAAATTGGTTGCCTGGCGCAACTTCTTTGTCAGCTACGGGGAGGGAGAAGAGTTCGCCCGTGCGGCCAATATTTCTGCGACGGAGTTCCCGGCTCTTTTCGTGAAGGACTTCGCCACGGATTGCACGCTGATGTCCACCCGGATTCCGTGCGGCGCGCTGCGGGCTCCGCGCAGTAATTCGCACGCATGGGTGATTCAGTCGTTCATTGACGAGCTGGCGCATGCCGCAGGCAAGGACCCGTTGGAATTCCGGCTGGAATTGCTGAGCTACCCGCGAGTGAGCGATGAGCGGGACGCCTTCGACGCCGGGCGGATGAGGGGCGTGGTGCAGCTAGTCGCCGAGAAATCCGGCTGGGGGAAGCGCGCGCTTCCCGAAGGAACGGCTCTGGGCATCGCCTTCTACTTCAGCCATGCGGGTTACTTCGCTCACGTGGCGGAAGTGGCGGTCGACGATCAGAAGCGAGTCAAGGTCAACAAATTCTGGGTCGGCGGCGATATCGGCGCGCACATCGTGCACCCAAGTAGCGCTACTAACCAGGCTCAAGGCGCGGTGATCGACGGGATGAGCGAGTTGATGTACCAGGAGATTACGGTGGAGAAGGGCCGCGTCGTTCAATCGAACTACCACGAGCACGAGCTGCTGCGGATGGCGCACGCGCCGGCGGAGATCGAGGTCCACTTCGTCAAGACTGACGTGCCGCCAACAGGAATTGGCGAGCCGGCCTTGCCGCCTGTGCTGCCGGCGATCTGCAACGCGATATTCGCGGTGACGGGTGAGCGGATTCGTTCGCTGCCGCTGAGGAAGCACGGTTACCGCTTCGCCTAGCGTGCGGGTCGCGGTGAGGGATTTTAGGGGAGCGGATCGTCTTGAGCGACGAAGGTTCGAGACATGCGGTCGTGCCAGGTAAGGCCCTGCTCGTCCGCGGCGGCCCAGATGAATCCGACGCCAAGAGCTGCGAGGCTCAGCAGGGTTCCGAAAGCGCGGCTGCGACGTTGAGCGGCGGCAGGGGGTTCGCCGTCTAGGTTGAGGACGCTCAGCCCGAGCCAGCTCATGCCGGCTGTGCGCCCTGCATAGAGCAGAAAACAAAGAAGATAGCAGGTTAGATTCAGCGCTAAGGCGGCCCCGATGACGCGGACGGCCTCGTCGGGCGAGAGGGATACCTGCTCGACTTGGGAGACGATTCCCATGAAAAGGCCCGTGGCTAACAGGGCCACGCCGAGGTCCATGGCGCCGGCGATAGCTCGGATCGATAGGGGGGCTGGGATCGGTTCCAGACGCGCCAGACGTGGGCTATCGCCGCCAGTGGGCCGTAGATCGATAATCGGCGGCGTGGTTTCCGGCAGGCGCGCTACCGGCGCGGAGTCAGCTGGAGCAGGACGGACGTACGATGCAGGGCGCGCTTCGGGCAGCTTCGGCCGAGGGCGGATTTGTGGAGCGGCGGCCGGTTTCGGCGGCGGCAGGTCTAGGGCCGGTCGCGGTGCGTCTGCAAGCGGGTCGAGGCGATCCCGATAACCCGCTAATCTTTCCTGAAGTTCGCGTTTCCATTCCGGTTCAGGGGAGGGCCGCGGCGGGGGCGGGGCCGAAGGTTCGGGCAAGGCCTCTGCCTGCTCGAATCCGCGGCGGAGGCGCGCGGCGGCGTCCCGATTGCGGAGTAGACGACCGCAGCGGTCGCAACGCTGCGCCTGAATCGCGACCCAATGTCCGCAACCAGAACAACGTTTGCTGTCGAGAGCGGCTCCCGAATACTCTAATGGAACGCCAGTCACGCCTGTCTTCGGACCGTCGCGTTGCGGGAACCACGCGGCTCTTTGAGTGTACTCGGATGCATTTGTCTGGGGCAATGTTTTCATCGAGTTATCGCGCTCGGGCCTTGTTGAATCTATGGATCGGCTGTGATAGCTTGAAGCTTCAGGTTCTTGCGCCTCGTAGGTGCACGTCCGCTCCACCACAAGGTGACTGAATGGTCTTCGAGGCACGGGCTTTCGAGGTGTACTAGGACTGTAAGCAGGACGGCTTCTGGACGTTTATGTCACTCGCAATCGCTAGTCGCTACGCCACGGCCCTCGCGGATGTCCTATCCGGCGACAAAGCGGATGCGACGCCGGAAGCGGCGCTCAATCAGCTTCGCGATTTTCAGGGGACGATTGAAGCGGCCCCGGAGCTGCGGACGTTGTTTTCGGCGCCTTCGGTCGATGTCGAGAGCAAGAAGCGTCTGGCGGAAACGATCGGCGATCGCATTGGCTTCTCGAAGTCGATCCGCAATTTGATATTCGTCATGCTCGATAACCGGCGGATCACGCTGTTGCCCGAGCTGATCACTGCTTTTGAAAAATGGTTCGACGAAAAGCAGGGCATAAGCCGGATCAGCGTCACTTCGTCGACCGCGCTGTTGGATGACCAACGCACGTCGGTAATCGATAAGTTCCAGCGGCTTACCGGCCGCGAGATTCATGCATCTTTCCATCTGGACGAGGCGCTGCTAGGCGGCGTGGTCGTGAGAGTGGGCTCGAAGCTCTATGACGGCTCCGTGTCGGCCCAGTTGCAGGTGCTCGACCGGGCGATGTCCGGCCGTCTGTAAGGATTCACTAGACCAAGAGGTTTCTATGGCTCAGATCAGCGCTGGAGAGATCACGAAGCTGATTCGCGACCAAATCGAGAACTACGACAGCGCGGTTCAGGTTGCGGAAGTCGGCTCAATCATCTCGTTGGGCGACGGCATTGCTCGTTTGCATGGCTTGGAGAAAGTCATGGCAGGTGAGATGTTGCAGTTCCCACACGACGTGGCGGGAATCGCCATGAACCTCGAAGAGGATCAGGTGGGCGCCGTTCTGCTGGGCGACTACACGCAGCTGACCGAAGGCGACGAGGTGCGGCGAACAGGCAAGATCATCTCGGTGCCTGTGGGCAAGGCGTTGATCGGCCGTGTGGTTGACGCGCTCGGTCGTCCGCTGGACGGCAAGGGGCCGATCGACACCGATACGTTCTTTCCAATCGAGCGCATGGCGCCGGGCGTGGTCGACCGCAAATCGGTCAGCGAGCCGATGCAGACGGGACTGAAGGCAATCGACGCGATGGTGCCGGTGGGCCGGGGACAGCGGGAGTTGATCATTGGCGATCGCCAGACCGGCAAGACCGCCATCGCTGTCGACACGATCATCAACCAGAAGGGCGGCGACTTAGTCTGCATCTACGTCGCTATTGGCCAGAAGCGCTCGACGGTTGCACAAGTTGTGCGCACACTCGAAGAAGCGGGCGCGATGGAGTACTCGATCATCGTCGTAGCATCGGCCTCTGACCCGGCGCCCATGCAGTATCTTGCGCCGTACGCCGGGTGTGCGATGGGCGAGTACTTCCGCGACAACGGCAAGCATGCTTTGTGCGTGTACGACGATCTTTCGAAGCATGCAGTCGCTTATCGCGAAATCTCGCTACTGCTGCGCCGTCCTCCAGGCCGCGAAGCCTACCCCGGCGACGTCTTTTATTTGCACAGCCGGTTGCTGGAACGCGCGGCGAAGCTGAGCGACGAAAAGGGAGGCGGTTCGTTGACGGCCTTACCGTTCATCGAGACCCAGGCGGGCGACGTTTCGGCATACATTCCGACCAACGTCATCTCGATCACGGACGGACAGATTTACCTGGAGTCGGACTTGTTCAACAAGAACATCCGACCTGCCGTCAACGTCGGACTGTCGGTTAGCCGAGTCGGCGGCGCCGCGCAGACGAAGGCGATGAAAAAGACTGCTGGTACGCTACGCCTTGACTTGGCGCAGTTCCGCGACCTGGAAGCGTTTGCGCAGTTCGGGTCTGAGTTAGATAAGTCCTCGCAGCGCCAGTTGGATCGTGGTCGACGTCTGGTTGAGATTCTCAAGCAGAAGCAGTACACGCCGATGTCGATGGAAAAGCAAGTGCTGATCATCTACGCGGGCGTCAACGGCTTCGTCGACGATCTGCCGGTCGAGAGCTTGGCCGAGTTCGAAAGCGAATTGTTTGATTCGCTGGAACGCAAGGAAACGAGCGTGCTCGGGAAGATCGCTGAGACAAAGACGCTTACGGACGAGATCGTCAAAGAGGTCGAAGCGACGCTGAACGACTTCAAGAAGACGTTTGTGCAGCGCCACAAGATCGGGACGCCCGAGGCTAGCTAAATGCCTTCGTTGATTGATTTCAGACGGCGCATTCGCTCCGTCAAGAATACGCAGCAGATAACCAAAGCCATGAAGATGGTGGCGGCGGCGAAGCTGCGTCGTGCGCAACAGCAGGCCGTCCAATCGCGCCCGTATGCGCATTTGCTGGGCGACATGCTGGCGAGCGTAGCCGCGGCAGGGGCGGAGGATTGCGATCATCCCTTGTTAGCGCAGCGTACGGAGAAGAAGATCCTGTTGGTCTTTTTGGCGGGCGAGAAGGGCTTGTGCGGGGCCTTCAACGGCCAGTTGTTTCGTGAGGGGCAAGCCTTTTTGAAGGCCCATGCGGGCAAGGATATTTCGTTTGAATTTGTTGGCCGCAAGGGCCGCGACTTCTTCCGACGCCGCAAGGTGAAAGAAGCGGGCGAGTGGACGAATGTACTGGTTTCGGTGAAGTTCCAAACCGCGCGCGATCTAGCGAAGAAGCTGGCTGATGGTTTCAGTGCCGGTGAGTACGACGCGGTCTACACGATTTACAGCGAATTCCGCAGCGCTCTTTCACAAACGCCCATCGCCAAGCGTCTGTTGCCGCTCAAGCCGCACAACGAAGACGAGCAACCGGGCATGCGGGAGGAGTTCATCTTCGCGCAGCCGGCTGAAACGATGTTGGCGCGGCTGTTGCCTCGTTATTTGGAGATCGCGCTTTATCAAGCGATGTTGGAGTCCGCCGCTTCCGAGCATGCCTCTCGCATGACGGCGATGGACGCAGCGACGCGCAACGCCGGCGAGATGGTCGACCGGCTCACGCTGACGCTAAACCGCAAGCGGCAAGCCGCGATTACGACCGAGATTATCGAGGTCGTGTCGGGCGCAGCAGCTGCGTCGTAGTAGAGATTTACGGGAAGAACACCATGGCTCAAGTTGGAAAAGTTATCCAGATCGCCGGCCCTGCAGTCGACATCCAGTTCGAGAGCGGGCAACTGCCAAAGATCTATAACGCGATTCGCATTACAAGCGAAGGCTTCGATGTGCCGGAGCCGATTGACGTCATTTGCGAAGTGCAACAGCACTTAGGCGAAGGGCGCGTACGTACGGTCGCCATGCTGGCGACGGACGGCATGGTCCGCGGAATGCCCGCGGTCGATACGGGCGAGCCGATCAGCGTGCCGGTGGGACCCGAAGTGCTGGGCCGCGTGTTGAACGTTTTGGGTGAGCCGGTCGACAAGATGGGTCCGGTGAATACGAAGCAGCGCTTCCCGATTCACCGTCCGGCGCCTTCGCTCGAAGACCAGTCCACCAACCAGGAAATGCTCGAGACGGGCATCAAAGTCATTGACTTGATTCAGCCGTTCTTGAAGGGCGGTAAGATCGGCCTGTTCGGCGGCGCCGGAGTCGGCAAGACCGTGACGATCATGGAGTTGATCAACAACGTCGCGCTCAAGCACGGCGGGGTTTCAGTGTTCGCCGGCGTCGGCGAACGCACCCGCGAAGGCAACGACTTGTGGATGGAGATGCAGGAGTCTGGCGTCGTCGATCCGAAGGACTTCACCAAGTCGAAAGTAGCGCTGATCTACGGGCAGATGACCGAGCCTCCGGGAGCGCGTTTACGTGTCGGCTTGACTGGTCTAACGGTGGCTGAGTATTTCCGCGACGTGGAAGGTCAGGACACACTGCTGTTCGTCGATAACATTTTCCGCTTCACGCAGGCTGGTTCTGAAGTGTCGGCGCTGTTGGGCCGCATGCCTTCCGCTGTGGGCTATCAGCCGACGCTCTCGAGCGAGATGGGCGCCCTTGAGGAACGCATCACCTCGACTAAGAACGGCTCGATCACTTCGGTGCAAGCGGTTTACGTTCCCGCCGACGATTACACTGACCCGGCCCCGGCGACGACCTTTGCTCACCTCGACGCGACCACCAACCTGGCGCGCTCGATCGCTGAGCTGGGCATCTTCCCGGCCGTCGATCCGCTGGCATCGACCTCGCGCATCCTCGACCCGAACATCGTGGGCGAAGAGCATTACAAGACTGCCCAAGACGTGAAAGGCGTCTTGCAGCGCTACAAAGAACTGCAAGACATCATCGCAATTCTCGGCGTCGACGAGTTATCGGAAGACGACCGCTTGATTGTGTCACGGGCGCGCAAGATTCAGCGCTTCCTTTCGCAACCGTTCCACGTGGCCGAACAGTTCACTGGCCGCGCAGGTAAGTACGTCGCGGTAGCGGACACGATTCGCGCCTTCCGCGAAATCGTCGACGGCGCGCACGACAACTTACCGGAACAAGCGTTCTACATGTGCGGCGGAATTGAAGACGCCATCGCGAACGGCAAGAAGCTCGCCGAGGCGGCCTAGGGTCCCATGGCCAACAAGCTCCATCTTGAGGTCGCGTCCCCTGAAGGGTCCCTCGTCAGCGAAGAAGTGGATGACGTGCAAGCCCCTGCCTCGGACGGCTACATTGGCATCTTGCCTGGTCATGCACCCCTGCTGACCGAGCTGGGCGCGGGCGTGCTGACCTTCACGCAGGCCGGGGTCCCGCGCCATATTGCTCTGGTGGACGGCTTTTTGGAAGCCCAGCCGCACCGTGTTCGGGTGCTGGCGTCCAGTGCCAGTTGGGTGGATGCGGCCGAGGTCGAACGTGCGCGTATCGCCCTGCAGCGCGCCAGCGACATTCTCGGAGAACACGTGATGGAAGAGGATGTCGAGGACGCCGAAGCGGCCGTAGCAGCGGCTAAGGCGAAACTGGATGCCTGGGAAAAGTCGCGCGGCTAACGTTGTTCTTGCCCCCTTCCCTGCCGCCGTGCGGTTCCTCTTAATCGTTCTGTAACAGTTTTACAGTCGAAACTTGCCCGTCTCTTAACCGAACTGAAATGTTGCGGTAGCTATATTCGAGGCTTGCCGGAGCGTATTGCCGGCTGGCCCATGTCAGACCAACCGTTTCCGGCCGCGATCCTCGTTGTCGAGGATGGAGGCGATCTTCGCGCATTGATTGGCTACAACCTCGGCCGGAGCGGCTATGCGGTCTAGTTGACGGCTGATCTTGGCTCCGCTCGACAAGTTCTTGAGGACGGAACTCCAAGCCTGGTCATCCTCGATCTCATGCTGCCCGACGGATCGGGTCTGGATTTAGCCAGGCAGATTCGGCAGAGCCCTTCGTCGGCAAGCATTCCGATTCTATTTGTCACCGCGCACCCCAAAGAGACTTACCTGCGGTCTTACCGGTTTTCTTCGCAAGACGACTATCTGCCGAAGCCGTTCAGCATTCGCGAATTGCTCAGGCGCGTCCAAGCTCAAGTGAAGTTGCAGGACTCGCTGCCCACGCAAGAGGAATTGATGTAATGAGTACCACTAGCCCAGTAGCCCCCACTACCGCTCGAACCGACGGCAAGTTGCAGACCTTGGCGGCCGTCGGCAAGGTCCTGGCGATGCTTTTCGCGTTCTTGGTGGGCGTACGCGCGTTCGGCGACGGATTCCACATGTTGGGCTCCGGGACGCTCGACTCGTTCTTCCGCGCGACTGAGAATCCCTTCGTGGGCCTGATGGTGGGCATCTTGGCGACGACGTTGGTGCAAAGTTCGTCGGTGACGACGTCGATGGTCGTCGGCATGGTCGCGGCGCCGGAAAACCCGCTGCCTGTTGTGAATGCCATACCGATGATTATGGGCAGCAATATCGGAACGACCGTCACGAACACGCTGGTGGCGCTGGCGCACATGGGTGAGACGAAGGAGTTTCGCCGCGCCTTTGCTGTTGCGACGTGCCATGACTTTTTCAACTTCATCACCGTCGCCATACTGCTTCCCTTAGAAATCGCGACGGGATTCTTGGGGACCATCTCGGCTCGGCTGGCGGGCAGCCTAGCGGGCCTGGGCGGCTTGAAGTTCGACAGTCCGATCAAGACAGCCATGAAAGCTGGGTCGGATCAACTGACAACGGTGGCTGAGGCGCTGTTCAGTTCGGCCTCGGCGCAAGGCACGGCCTTGGCAATCATGAGCGCAGTGCTCATCATCGGATCGCTGCTGATGCTAGTGAAGACGTTGCGTAAATGGTTAGGACATACGGCAGGAGAGAAGATCGAGCGGGCACTGGGCGGCCGGGGCATCACCGCGATGATCGTGGGTATTGCGGTTACGGTCATGGTGCAGTCGAGTTCGGTGACGACGTCGTTGCTGATCCCGTTCGCGGCGGCCGGCGTACTGACGCTTCGGCAAGCCTTCCCGGTGACTCTGGGAGCGAATATCGGCACGACGGTAACGGCCTTGGCCGCGTCGCTGGCGGTTTCGGGGGAGAATGCCGCGGCCGGATGTACGATCGCCATCGTACATCTGCTCTTCAACGTCATCGGTGTTGCGATTATTTACCCGATACCGGCAATTCGCGAGATTCCGCTGCGGATGGCGGAGCGCTTGGCAGATGTCGCCGCGCACTCCAAGCCGCGGGCATTCGCCTATGTCGGCAGCGTGTTCTACGGCGCCCCGGCGTTAGTGGCGGTTTTTTTGCGATAGAGCCGCACAGCCTTAACGAATCCTTAAACAAAGAGTCACGAATTTACCGCAGATCCTTTACCTGATCTAAACCGTTGACTGCTTACCGTAACAGTAGTGATGAAGACCACTTTAATGTGGCGCGGGGCACAGCTGCTCGGCTGCGCTTTTCTCATTGCTCAATTCAGCATGCCTGCCGCGGCAGAACCAGGATCGGCTGCAGCCGAGGTTGTGGCTGCTTTGCGCCCAGGCGATAGCGGCGAGGATGCCAAAGAGCCCAGTAGGTGGCTTCGTTACGGCTCCTCGGGACTCCAGCTCGGTTCGCAGGATGGACCCTTCAGCGCCAAGGTCAACGTGCGCTCACAACTGCGATTCACCTCGCCGTTCGAATCTGCGCCGCGCAAGGAAAGCCATCTAAGTCAGGCGGACGAATCGAACCTTAAGTTTCGCCGGGCCCGCTTCAAGATGGAGGGTCATATCGCCGCTCCGTGGATCGAGTACAAGTACGAGCACGATCTAGTAGGCGGCAATCTGCTCGACTTGCGCTTCGACGTCGGCCCGGAGTGGATGAAGTTGCTCGTTGGCCAGTGGAAGGCCGACTACAGTCGCGAGCGGATGGATTCGTCGGGCAAGCAACAGTTTGTCGAACGGTCGATCGTCAACCGCGAGTTCACGATTGACCGTCAGAAAGGAGTCGAACTAGTTGGCCGGCTGGCAAAAGGATCTGTCGCGGATTCTCAGTATTTTGTGGGCGTCTTCACAGGCCAGGGCCGCGGCATCTTCCGCGATCGGCGGGTACCGACGAACGCAGCGGATGGCGCGCCGATGTGGTTGGCGCGATATCAGTGGAACCCACTCGGCGGAGGGGTATCCCTGTCCCAAAGCGATTTAGAACGGCAAAAGGATCCACGCCTTAGTCTGGCTGTGGCGACGACCGGTAATCGCAGCAGCTACACTCGCTTCTCGTCCAGCGGCGGCGGCCAAATGGACGGGTTCCAGGCTGGAGCGCCCGGGCAATATTCGCTGCGCCAATACCTGACTGAGGCGGCCTACAAGCAGCGAGGGTTCTCATTGCAACAAGAGTTCCACTGGAAGCTGGTGATCGACAACGTGAACTCCAGCGAGACCCACTTGCGCGGCAGCTATGTTCAGGCGGGTTACTTTTTCAACGAGATCTACAGCAAGATTCCCCGCCAGTTAGAGTTTGCGGGACGGTATGCCTTTGTCGATCCCCAAACAGGGCGGTCAAACGATCTCATCCACGAAACCGGAGTTGTCGCCAACTGGTTCTTCAAGGGACACGCCGACAAGCTGTCCGTCGATGTGAGCCGCTATTCGCTGGCAGCGGTCGACAGTAATCTGGGGCCGCGAATCGGGGTGCGCGTCCAATGGGACGCTTCGTTCTAGGCAGCGTCTACTTGTCGGCGTTGGGCGCGCCGAGCTTCGCCTTGACCTCAGGAAGCAGACTGCGCTTGCCGGTGTAGTCCATGCGGTGCAGCGGAGTCACGATCGTCGACAGGACGTTCATCATGTGGCCGACGATGCGCTGGTAGTACTGCAGGCACAGCACATGGCGGCCGGCGCCGGGTTCGCTGGATTCGACGTGGGCAAACAGTTCCGTATTGATCCGCTTCCTCAGATCCTTGCCTTCCTCGATCAGATTGACTGCCTCAAGCTGATCCGAGTCCTGGAGAATTTTGGCCAGGCGCATGCCGATCCTCTCGGCTTCGAGAGCTAGGCCATCGTAGGAAGACGCGTCAGAAGCTGTCGACTTCTCAGCCAGCTTGGCGACGTCTTTGGCGTAGTCGCCGATCCTCTCGACGTCTTTGACGACGTTCATGAGCGACAGGCAGAAGGGCAGATCGAAACCATCTTCGCTGGCCACCGCGCGCAGCAGGGCGTCTTTGCGGATCTGGCGCTGCAACTTGTTGATCTTCTTGTCTTCGGCGGCGATGTCATGGGGCTCGCCGTGCTTGTCGCCTCGTTGGAAATAGACGTCGCCGGCCACCTCGACGAGTTCCGCGCTCTGGCGAATCATTTGATCCAAATCTTCCCGGAGGCCTTTGCCTGGGCCTTGAGAGCGAAAGATTTTTAGGAGATCGTTCAGCACAGGGGACTCCGAAAGACGATTGCTTTATATGTTACAGGAGTGCGACGAAACTATGACGAACGACCTGATCGCTGGGCCTGGGGAGGGGATCGCGGCAGCAGCGTCGTCGGCGATTAAGCTAATCTGCTTGTCTCAGGAGAGAAACTCATGACCGAACAAAAGAAGGGCCTTAGCCCGCTAGCGTGGATTGGGATTGGCTGCGGCGGACTGCTGCTGATTGGAATCGTGGTCGTGAGCGTCGGCGGATATTTTGCCGCCAAGACCGTCTCGGACTTCGTCGGCGACAACCCGGCTGCTGCGGCGGCCGAGGCCATCGTACGGATCAACCCCGAGTTAGATCTTGTGGACAGCGACCGGGAAGCCGGCACGATCACTATTCGCGAGAAGGCGACGGGCAAAGAGCTGACGGTCAACTACTCGCAGCTGGAGAGAGGCGAGCTGGTTTTCGAAGACGGCGAGGGCGAGGAGGTGCGGATTCAGTCCAACACTTCAGCTGATGGCGGGCCGATCTCTATTACGGGCAGCAATGGTTCGAGCATGTCTATAGGGGCCGCCGGCGCGGCGGTCGAAGTCCCCAGTTGGCTGGGCGAGTATCCGGGAGCGAAGACCGACGTGGGCGGATATGCGGCAACCTCGAACGGCAAGCGCAGCGGTATTTACAGCTTCGCCACTAACGATGCGGCAGCGTCGTTGAGCTACTACGAAGGCCGGTTGGAGGCCTTGGACCTGGAAGCGAACCGGTCGTCGTTCTCCGGCGGCGGCAACACCGTCGAGAGCGTTCAGGGCCGGTCGGCCGAGTATTAAATCTCCGCCTCGGCAACGACCACCGCAGACGGCGCGCGGCTGACAGTGACCTACAGCGGCCCGGCGGAGTAGGGCGGAAGACGCCCGACCATGACGTTTGAAGAAATCCGGCGACTCACAATCGTCGCGCTTTTCTCCGACGACGAACTTCTCGACCAGTTGGTCCTCAAAGGCGGCAACGCCCTGAGTTTGATACACGGGATCAGCAAGCGGGCATCGCTCGATCTTGATTTTTCTCTCGAGACCGATTTTGAAGACCTGGATCGTTCGCGGACCAGAATCTTTCGTGCTCTAAGAGATCGCTTTGATTCGCACGGCTACGCTGTCTTCGATGAACGGCTACAGCCAAAACCTCGCTTGGAAGGTCCGGACGTGCGGCCCTGGTGGGGCGGTTACGAACTCTGCTTCAAGATCATCGAAAAATCGAAGTTTCAACGACTGAGTCCCGAGAAGCGTAGTCTAGACGTCGAAACGACAGGCCCTGGCCAACGTCGCGTCTTCACTGTGGACCTGAGCAAGAACGAGTACACGATAGGTAAGCGGTCGTTCGAATTAGAAAACTACACGATCTACGTTTACAGCCTGGAGATGGTGGTGGTGGAGAAGCTGCGGGCGATTTGCCAGCAGATGCGCGAATACGAGTTTGGTCTCGGCCGAGCGCGGGCGCGTGATTTCTACGACATTCATCTAGTTCTGACCAGTACGAACATCGACATCGCCAGCGCCGAAAATTTGGAGCTGTTGAGACAGGTTTTTGCAGTGAAGCAAGTTCCCCTCGATCTGCTGCGTTTGGTTGGCGACTATCGAGAGTTTCACAGACCAGACTGGCCGGCTGTCGTCAACTCAGTAGCTGCGGATCTAGAAGAATACGATGTCTACTTCGACCTTGTGATTGGCCAGGTCAACCGCTTACAAGCCCTTTGGGTAGAAGAGCCGCCAGTCTGATGAGTACTCGCGGTCGCGGCTGCCGTGGGCCAGGTAGAAGTCCAACTCCATCCCAAGCGCCTTCAGCCGATCGTAGAGTTTAGACTCGTAACCCGCCCGCTCCATATAGAAACCGATCGCCTGGTGATAGGGGTAGGCGTAGTCGAGTTTTTTCAACGTCGCCAGCAACGTGCCGACGGAAACCGTCTCTCGCGCCCGGCGGTAGGCTTCGAGCACTTGATAGACACCGCCCGCGTAAACTGGCCGGACGGCGATGTCGATCAAGGTCCGCTCCAGTTTGGCGGCCAGGTAGCTCTTACCCTGGAAGAGGATCTCGCCGACCTCGAGCAATCCCGTATTTTTGCCGTTGAGGATGACAATCTGGCTGTCGTCGTAGCGGTAAATCATTGTCGACTGCCGCTGTTGGCCGCTGAAGGCCCGGTCGATGCCTCCTTGGGTTAGTTGGCCGGCTGGCTTCGGCTTGGGGCTCTGCTCCACGTTCAAGTAGGCGGTGCTCGACAGCTCGTCGGTGAGGCCGTGGAGGAAGGCGGCGCTGCCGTGCGACAAGTAGCCGTTCTTTTTCAGCGAGAGGGCGACCTCGAAGGCGTCCGGTTCACCCCAGGCGTAGCGGGTGACTGAGGCGACGTTGGGATGGTTGACCGAGTCAAGTTGGATCTCGCGCAGGGCGGTGTTCTCAAGCAAGAGTTCGATAGGAGCTTCACGGGGCGGGAGCCGCCAGCCGGCGCCATGCTCTCCGACAAGCTGGTTCAGAGCGCGACCGGAGAAGACCGTTTGCGGGAGTTGGTCAAAATCTGCCGCAACCTGCTGTACGGCAAGGCCTAGTGGAGCGCGGCGGGCCATCTACTGACATTGTAGTTCAGATACTAAGATTGGTATATATACCTCTGTTGGAACTTGAGGTTGATTTCAACTATGGTATATATACCAGTGTTGTTAGTGTCGTATCCGATCAGGGTATATATACCTTGATCGGATACGACACTAGACGGACCGGTATATATACCGCCCCAAGTTCTCACCTGGATTATGTGCCGGCTTCACCCCCGCAAGTTCGCGGCGAAGAAGGCTAGCGTGCGTTGCCAGGCCAGTTTGGCGGCGGCTTCGTCGTAGCGCGGGGTGGTGTCGTTGTGGAAGCCGTGGTTGGCGCCTTCGTACATGTGCATCTCGTGCTTGACGTTGTTAGCCTTCAGGGCGGCTTCGTAGGCTGGCCAGCCAGCGTTAATGCGCGTGTCGAGACCCGCGTTCTGGACCAGAAGCGGAGCCTTGATCTTGGCGACGTCTGTGGCGGCGGGCTGTGCGCCGTAGAACGGGACGGCCGCTGAGAGGTCGGCGCCCAGTTGAACGGCCAAGTTGTTGCTCACGCCGCCGCCGAAGCAGAAACCTACGGCTCCGATCTTGCCGGTGCAATCCTCGCGGGCTTTCAACCAGCGGGCCGCGGCGATGAAATCGTTGGCCATCTTCTGACGGTCCACGGTCGTGAACAGTTCGCGGCCCTTATCTTCGTCGCCCGGATAGCCGCCGACGCTGGTCAAACCATCCGGCGCCAGGGCGACGTAGCCTTCCGTACCTAGGCGGCGGGCGACGTCTTCGATATAGGGGTTCAGGCCGCGGTTCTCGTGTACGACGAGGACTCCGGGCGCCTTGCCCGAGAGATTCGCCGGTCGGACCAAGTAGCCGTTGATCGTTCCGTTGCCTTGCGGCGAAGGTACGGTCACGCGCGAGGTGGAAATCCGGCGATCGTCGCTGGGGACTTGTTGCGCCCAGGCGAAGTTCGGCCTGAGGGCCTCAAGCAGAGCCATGGCGGTCACGCCGCCGACCGCAAACTTTTTGGCGCGGTCTAAGAACTGGCGGCGGTCGATATCGCCGTGAACATACAGATCAAAGATGTCGAGCAGCTCTTGGGGGAAATCACGTGCTTGTTTGCGTTCCATGGGAAGACTCCTTATGCGCTTCCAGATTCTACAGCACGCGGAGAGCGGCGGCATTGAGCAATTGTCCTGAAACGCCCAGCGCCGGGTTCAGCGAGAAGCTAACGAGATCGAGCGTTGTGGACGATAAGCCACAAGAACTTATGTCCGGGTTGACCCAATGGCTGAACCGTCCCAAGAGGCCGCGGCTGAGCGTGCCGTCGATGTGGATTCCGAGGCGGCGCGAACGCCCCGAACGGGTCGTGGTGACGGGTGCGGCCGGTTATATCGGCAACATCTTGACAGAGCGACTGCTGGAGATGGGCCATTCCGTTGTCGCTTTAGACCGGCTGGACTTTGGAGACGCCGCGATCCGCCATCTGCTGCCGCATAAGCGCTTCGAGTTGGTGAACGGAGACTTGCGAGACATCGATGTGGCGGCTCAAGCGTTACGAGATGCGGATGCCGTGATCCATTTGGCCGCGGTTGTCGGAGACCCGGCCTGCGCCGCTCATGAGCGAGAGGCTATCGAGACGAATCGGCAGGCCAGTGGAATGCTGGCCAAGCTGTCGCGTGGCTTGGGCGTGCGGAGGATTGTGTTTGCCTCGACCTGTAGCGTGTACGGCTCGAATCCGCTGACCGTGGATGAGACCTCCGAGCTCAACCCGGTCAGCCTTTACGCCGAGACCAAGATCGACGCTGAGCGGCTGGTGCTGGAGTGCGCCGCTCCGACTTTCTCGCCCACGGCGTTGCGCATCGGTACAGCGTTTGGCTGGTCGCGGAGGCCTCGCTTCGATCTTCTAGTCAACTTGCTTACAGCCAAGGCTCGTTTTGAAGGCAGGGCGGTGATCTTCAACGGAGATCGTTGGCGACCGTTTGTACACGTCAAAGATATTGCGCGCGGCTTCGAGAAAGCGTTAACGGCGCCGCATCAAGCGATTCACGGCAAAGTTCTGAACCTGGGCTCGAACGCAGGCAATCACCGCTTGTCGTCTATCGCAGACGTCCTGCGGCGGTTGCACCCACAGGCGAGTATCGCTCTCGAAGAGACGGACGACCGCCGCAACTATCGAGTAGAATTCGGCGCAATCGAGCGGGTACTCCGCTTCCGGGCCCTGACTTCTCTCGAAGAAGGAATCCGGGAGATTGACTCCAAGCTGGCGGCCGGACTGGTCGACGACTATCGACAGGCGAGCTACCACAACGTGCTGTGGATGGAAGAGCGGCGGCTGGAGCAGGCTGACCCAGCCCATGACGCGGTCGACTTGATACGGCTGCAGCGAGTCTTGGCGGACCACTCAGTTGCGCCCGCGGAGCGCACGCCGGCAGCATAGGTCCGATTCGCGTGTGATACGCTAGCCCGATTGGCGGTCCTCGGCCGCTCATCCCAGATGATTTCGGTCCGTTCCCTTCCGCCAATCTGCGTTGCTCTCAGCGCTGCAGACCCAAACGGCCTCAAGCGTCTCGCGCTGGCTGAGTGCGAAGCGGGGGCCAAGTTCGTTGAGTTGCGGCTCGATCTGTTGCCGCAGCCGGAAGCGGGTCTGCCGCTGATCAAATTGCTACGGGAGCGCTGGCCGAAACTGAATATCCTGGCGACCTGCCGCCGCAAAGAGGCGCAGGGAGGATTCGCAGGGTCGATCGAAGAACAGGAGCGTATCCTGGCGAAGGCGGCAGCAAACGGCGCTCAACTGCTGGACCTGGAGATTGAAACAGCGGAAGCGGCTCCGGACGTCGCCGCGCGATTGAGGCAGAAAAGCCGGGTGGTCGTTTCTTTCCACGACTTTGAGAAGGCTCCGTCGCCAGAGAAGGTCTTGAGGCGTCTGCGGAAGGTCCGGGCGGACCTCTACAAGATGGCGGTGGCCGGCGTGAAGCCGAGCGACAGCAGCCGCCTGTTGCGGCTGCTCGGCCAGGCGGATGCGCCGCCGCTCGTGGTGCTGGCGATGGGAGAGGTTGGCGCCGCGAGCCGCATTCTGGGGCCTTCCCGCGGAGCGGCTTTCACCTTTGCAGCACCCAACACATCGCCGGGAACGGCGCCAGGACAGTATTCCGCCGCAGTGATGCAAGGACTCTATCGAGTCGACAAGCTCACTCCGGACACGCGGGTTTTCGGGGTAATCGCCTCGCCGGTAGCCCATTCCATGTCTCCGGTGCTCCATAACCGGGCTTTGCGCAGGTGCGGCGTCGACGGCGTCTACCTTCCGTTTCGAGTGGAATCGGAACGGTTGGGCGACTTCTTTCGCTTCGCAGAAGAGCTGCCTGTCGAGGGCTTCAGCGTCACGCTGCCGCACAAGGAAAAGGTGATGCGGCATCTAGCCGGCAGCGACAAGCTGGCGTTGCAGATCGGCGCCGTCAATACGGTCTTCCGCAAGGGAAAGCATTGGTGGGGGGTGAACACCGACGCGATCGGCGTCACAGCTCCGCTCGAACGACTGCGGCGATTGAAGGGCGCGACGGCCTTGGTCGTTGGGACGGGGGGAGCGGCGAGGGCGGCCGTTTTCGCACTGCAGGCCAAGGGCTCACGGGTAGCCGTCACGGGCCGACGCCCGCAGAAGGTGCGCGCTCTGGCCCAGGCGACGGGAGCGGAGGGATTGGCGTGGGACGTAGCGACCCAGCGCGGCTTCGACATCTTGGTGCAATCGACGCCTGTCGGCATGTGGCCGAATGTGGAGGACAACCTGTTCCCGGATGCTGTTCCCGCAGAAATCGTATTGGACATGGTCTATAACCCTTTGCGAACCGCCTTGATCAAGAGGGCCCGAGAACAGGGAAAAACCGTCGTATTGGGCCTCGAAATGTTCATCGAACAAGCGGCAGCCCAATTTGAACTGTGGACGAAGCTGCCGGCGCCGCGGGCCGTGATGCGTAACGCTGTGCTAGACGTATTACAAGGGGTCTAACCCAGCCAACATGCAAATGGACTTAGAAGCTTTCCGCCGAGCGGCGGCCAACGGCAATGTTGCGCCCGTTTGGAAGACCCTAACAGCCGACTTAGAGACGCCGGTATCCGCCTATCTCAAGTTGGCGGAGGGCGAGAAATACTCGTTCTTATTGGAAAGCGTCGAGGGCGGCGAGCGCGTTGGGCGTTACACCTACATCGGCCGCGACCCTTTTCTGACGGTGAAGGCTTGGGGCACGCGCATTGAGCTGGATGAAGGCGGCACGAAGACCGAGCGCGAAGGCAACATGTTCGAGGTGTTGCGTGAACTCACGCAGCGTTACGAGCCAGCCGGGCAAGAGGGTCTTCCGCCCCTTAGCGCGGGTGCTGTTGGCTATATCTGTTACGACCTGGTCCGTCAGATTGAACCGCGCGTTCCTGCCTTTCGAGAACGAGATGTCGACGCGCCTGATGCGATCTTCATGTTCTTCTCGAGCCTGGTGGTTTTTGATCACGTAAGACACGAGGTCTACCTGGTCGCGAACGTCCGGACTCAAGATTACGAAGACATCGACGATGGGTTTAAGGCGGCGCAGCGGGCGATCGAACGCATGGAGCACGCGCTGGCGCGGCCGGTAGTGTTGCCACCGAGCGCGAAGTACGTGGAGCCGGTCGAGGCCAAGTCGAATGTGGGCAAGGAAGCCTACTGCAAGATCGTCGAGAAGGCCAAAGAGTACATCCTGGCCGGGGATGTATTCCAGGTCGTACTGGCGCATCGCCTGACGTTTGAGCCGAAGGTCGACTCCTTTCAGATCTACCGCGCCCTGCGCGCGGTAAACCCATCGCCTTACCTGTTCTACCTGTCGCTGGACGACACGACCATCGTCGGCAGCTCTCCGGAGATGCTGGTGAAGGTCGAAGGCCGCGATATCGAGTATCGTCCGATCGCGGGAACGCGGCCACGCGGCAAGGACGAGGCTGAAGATCAAGCGCTGGCGGACGAACTGGCGGCCGACGAGAAAGAGTGTGCGGAGCACGTGATGCTAGTCGACCTAGGGCGCAATGACGTCGGACGGGTGAGCGAGTTCGGCAGCGTCCACGTGCCCGAGTTCATGATCATCGAACGCTATTCGCACGTGATGCACATCGTCTCGGGGATTCGCGGCAAGTTACGCGAGGACAAAGACGCCTTCGACGCCCTGATGGCCTGCTTCCCGGCGGGTACGTTAAGTGGCGCGCCGAAGGTCAGGGCGATGGAGATTATCGGAGAGCTCGAGCCCACCGCTCGCAGTCATTACGCGGGATGCGTAATGTATCTGGACTTCTCGGGCAACTTGAATTCGTGCATCGCCATCCGCACGATGCTCATCAAAGACGGGCAAGCATACCTTCCGGCGGGGGCGGGCATCGTGGCTGATTCGGTGGCGGAGACGGAATGGCAAGAGTCGATGGACAAGGCTCGCGGCATGCTGAAAGCGGTGGAACGGGCGCGGGAGTTGTAGAGCCATGATTCTCGTCATCGACAACTACGACTCGTTCACTTTCAATCTCGTGCAATTCCTCGGGGAATTACGCGCCGAGTTAGAAGTGCGCCGCAACGACAAGATCACCATCTCCGAGATCGAGGACTTGGCGCCGGAACGGATTGTGATATCGCCGGGACCATGTACGCCCAACGAGGCGGGCATCTCGCTCGACGTCGTGCGGCAGCTCGGCGGAAAGATTCCGATCCTGGGAGTTTGCCTGGGCCATCAGTCGATTGGACAGGCCTTTGGCGGCAAGGTAATCAGGGCGCCGTACTTGATGCACGGCAAAGTCAGCCGTATCCACCACGACGGAAAAACGATCTTCAAGGGCATGGATCAGGACTTCGTCGCTACTCGCTATCACTCGCTGATCGTCGAGCGGGAATCGCTGCCGAAGGAGTTGGAAATCACAGCGACAACGGCGGACGGGCTGATCATGGGCCTGCGCCACAAGAAAATGCTGATCGAAGGCGTGCAGTTCCACCCGGAGTCGATTCTCACCGAGCCCGGCAAGAAACTGCTCAAGAACTTCCTGGAGCTCTGAGCCGGCGACTAGCTGTGCGGGATTTGCTCGTCGCGCTCGATCTTGCCGTCGCGGACATGGATCACTCGACGGGCGTGCTCGGCGATGTCAGGCTCGTGGGTAACGACGACGATCGTATGTCCTCGGCGATGAAGTTCTTCAAAAATTGCCATGATCTCGATGCCCGTGGCGGTATCGAGATTGCCAGTCGGCTCATCGGCCAGTAAGATCGCCGGATCATTCACCAACGCACGGGCGATGGCGATGCGCTGACGCTGACCGCCGGAGCACTCGTTCGGCTTGTGGTGCATGCGCGGGGTCAGGTCGACCATCGCCAAAGCCTTTTTGGAGCGCTCCATACGTTCGTCCGGCTTGATGCCGCTGTAGATCAAGGGCAGTTCGACGTTCTGCAAGGCCGATAGGCGGGGCAGGAGATTGAACGTCTGGAAAACGAACCCAATTTCTATGTTGCGGACGTGGGCCAGGTCGTCGTCGCTCATCTTGGACACTAGCTGCCCGCGGATGTAGTAATCGCCCGCGCTGGGCGTGTCTAGGCAGCCGATCAGGTTCATGAAGGTCGACTTACCGGAACCGGATGGACCCATGATGGCGACATATTCGCCCTTCTTGATGGTCATGTCGACGCCGGAGACCGCATGGATAAGCTGGTCGCCCATCCGGTAGGTTTTCCAAAGATCGTAAGTCTGGATGATTACGTTGTTGCGCTTCAGCTCTTCCCCGATTGCGCGTTCTTTTTCTAGTGCTGCTGTCGCCATGAAACTCTTAGTATGCCTTCATTGGTTAGGCGTGACCGGCGGTAGGACGGTAACACCCGAGGAGCAAACCTTTTTCGGCGCGGACCTACAGGGTCTCGATAGCCGCCAGCAAACGATCTATTTCAGAGAGGGTGTTGTAGTGGGCGCAACCGATCCGGATCATGCCTCCGGAGGACTCAACGCCTAGCCGTTCGCTGAGATTGAGGGCGTAGTAGTTCCCCTCCCAGACGAAGAATCCCAATTCGGCGAGCCTTTCGACGACATCGCGCGGCGAGAGGCCTTGGACGCGAATCGAGACGGTTGGGGTCCGCTGGGAGAAGCGCTCGAGTTCGCGAATCCCGAAGAACTCAACGGAGGGGATATCGAGCAAGCCGGCGATTAGCTTCTCTGAAAGACGCCGCTCGTAGGCGCTGGTCGCATGCATCGACGCCTGCAGCTGCTGCCGTCGTGCGCCGGTTTCGCCCAATCGTTCGCCCAGGGCTGCCAGATAATCGACAGCAGCGGTCACGCCGGCCATGGCCTCGTGATTCTGCGTACCCGTCTCCCAGCGCCAGGGAGGCTCGTCGCTGGCCGGGCGGACTTTGTAGGGCCGGAGCCGCTCGAGAAGCTCGCGGCGTCCGTAGAGTATCCCCTGATGCGGTCCGAAAAACTTGTACGCCGAGCAGGCCAGGAAGTCGCAACCGATGGCGCGCACATCAATCGGACCGTGTGGCGCGTAGTGAACGGCGTCGATGAAGCTGTAGGCCCCGACGGCTTTGGCGGCTGCAGCGATTTGGGCGACATCGTTGATCGAGCCGACCGAGTTCGACGCGTAGCCGACGGCGACGATTTTAGTGTTGTGGTTGATTAGGCCAAGTAGCTGATCGATGTCGAGAGTACAGTCCTCACGACGAAAGTCGGCAACCCGGATGACTGCGCCGGTCTCTTCCAGCGCCTTCCAGGGGGCAAAATTCGCGTCGTGATCGAGGTAAGTGAGCACGATCTCATCGCCTGGCTTGAGTGCTCGGCCCATGGCGCGGCTCAGCGAAAAAGTCAGACTGGTCATGTTGGGGCCGAATACGACTTCGTCTGCATCGCAGCCGAGGAAGTCGCCCGCCGCTTGGTGGGCGGCGGCGATGATCTGGTCAACACGTTGGCTCGTCAGAAACGCGCCGTGAGTGTTGGCGTTGGCGTTCACTAGGGCATCGGAGACGGCCGACACGACCTGTTGGGGGACCTGCGTACCGCCGGGGGCATCGAGGAAGACCGCTGGGCCGCCGGCGACCTCAATAGATAGCGCTGGAAACTGGGAGCGAATCCAATCGAGGTCGAGACTGTTTTCAACGTTCATGGCGAACGTCGATTATACGGCCTGTGACCTCAGCTAGACTTGAGAGACTCCCCGCGTCATGAGCTCGCCGTTTATCCGAATCCGCAATCGCGTCATCAACGTACAGGCCATTTCTTACGTGCGCTTCTACGACGAGTTGGACCGCATCGATATCCGCCTGCTGGGTCCGCCGCAGGATTTGAGTTTGACTGTGACGGTGGAAGGGCCCGAAGCTGTTCCGGTGCGGCAGTTCTTCCTCGATTCCGGGCTGGTGATGGACCTGCGTCCTTAGCCGAGACGCAGCCCTAACTTGCCTCCGAGTACGAGGGTAATGCGCGACAGTCCGATCGGGGGCGTAATCCAAGCGTTCCCCTGACAAACTAACTCCGCTACAGTCTTGCTCGCCTCGGGCGAGAATCGCTGAACTGGTTAGAGGCGTCGGGAATATTGCTTGAGGGAGGGGGCGGCGAGAGGTCCGCTGTTAGGCGGCGAGTTCCGCTTCGGCGCTCATTTGCGCCTGCTCTTTCTCCGCGAGATCACGCTCGGCTTGGGTCTGGGTGACGCCAAAGCCCATCAACTCGACTTCCTGGCCGGCCCATTGTTCGCCTTTCGGCAACCGGGCAGCCCACCAACCGAGCTTCGAGTAAGACTTGAAAAATGTGAGTTTCATCTGCATAGCGAGCACAAGGCTCCCTGTGGAGGATAATACACCACAAGATCGTGGTGAGGCAATAGGTATTTTGCTGTCAGCGACTTAGGGCTTTTTCAAGCTGTAGAGGACGCCGTCCCGAGAACCGATAATCAAGCGGTCTCCGGAAATCGCCGCCTGGGCGACGACGGGGCCGCCGAGGGTGAATTTCCATTGTTCTTGGCCGGTTTTGAGGTCAAGAGCGTAGAGATTGCCGTCGTTGGAGCCAACCCATACCGTCTGGCCGGCAACGACGGGGGACGAGTCGATCCGGGATCTAGTCATGAACTCCCAGACGAGGGTGCCTGTCTGCTCGTCGATGGCGTGAACGCGCCGGTCGCGGCCGCCGAGGATCACCTTGCCGTCCACCACGGCGGGCGAAGACAGGAATTGGTTGTTGGCGTCCGAGTATCGATAAGACCAGACGATTTCGCCCTTCTTCCAATCGATGGCCAGCACTTGGCCGCCCATGGTTCCGATATAAATGCGGTCGCCGACTAGGGCGGGCGTTGAAGCAATGTAATCGTCGGTCGAGACTTGGGACTCCTCTTTGCCGGTTTTGACGTCGATGACGCGCAGGCGCCCGTCGCAGCCCGTCACGAAGGTCTTGCCGTCCTGCACTGCCGGGCTGCAATGGACGCGGTCTTCGGTGCGGTAGTCCCAGTTGGGCTCGCCCGTCGCGGGATTGAGGCTGTAAAGGCTGGAATCGTAGGAGCCGACGAGGACCGCGCCGGGCAGGCAGCTGGGCGAGGAGAGAATCTCGGCGCCGGTCTGGTACTTCCAGCGCAGCGCGCCGGTCACGATATCGACGGCGTGGAAAGCTCCTTCTTCGTCTCCGAAGAAAACGACGCCGTCCATCACGCAGCCCGAAGCGGGAACGCCGAGGCCCGCCTGATAGACCCATTTGCCCTTCCCTGTTGCCAGCTCCACTGCGTGGAACTTGCCGTTCATCTCGCCGAAGTAGACCGTCCCGTCGACGATGATGGCGGTGGAATCGATTCCGTCGGGGGCGTCATAGGTCCACTCCACGGCGAGCGGCGGAGGAAAGCTGCGCTCGATGACCGAGTTGCGCTGGGCGTTGCCGAGAAACATAGGCCAGTCGGCGGCAACGGGCAAAGCGGCCAGGGCTAGGAGCCAAGCAGCGGCGAGCAAGCGGCGGGCGTTCGGTCGCTGGTTTGGCATCTTCATTCGCATTTACAGAACGCTCTGGTAGAGCCCGACGAAATCGTTCAATTCGACCGGACGCGGGTTGAACTGAGCCGTCCACTGTTTGGCGGCATCCTCGGCCAGTTGCGGAACGTCGTTTTCAGAGATTCCGTATTCAGACAGACGCGCCGGAAGCGTGGCCTGTTCCATCAAGTCTTCGACCTGCCGGGTGACGTGTTCGGCCCCGCCGACGGTTTCGTAGAGCGAGGCTTGCTGCAAAGCATTGAAACGGATGACTGCGGGCAGCATGAGTCCGACGGCGGCGCCATGAGTCACGTCAAACCGTGCAGTTAACGGATTAGCGCAAGCGTGGGCGGCGCCCAACATAGAGTTCTCAATCGCCGCGCCGGCGAAGTGTGCGCCGAGCAACATTCCGGCCCTCGCTTCGGGATTGTTGGGCTCACTCAGGACCAGCGGGTAGTTGCGAGACAACAGCTGCCAGGCGCGCTGCGAGAAGACTTCGGAGATTGGGTTGCGCTTGGTCGCCACCAGCGTCTCGAGGGCGTGGACTATTGCATCCATGCCCGTAACCGCGGTGACCTGGGCCGGCTGCGTTAGGGTCAGTTCCGGGTCGAGCAGGGCGATCGCCGCGGCTGCTTTGGGATCTCCGCAGGCCATCTTCTGGTGGGTGACAGGATCGGCGATGAGCGCATAGGATTGGGCCTCGCTGCCGGTGCCTGCCGTGGTCGGTATCGAGATAAACGGAAGCATCGGCTTCGACGCCTTACCGACGCCCCAGTAGTCGGCCATCTGACCGCCGTTGGTCAGCAGAAAGTTGATGCCGCGGGCGCAGTCCAGCGAACTGCCGCCGCCTAATCCAATGATCAGATCGACGCCGCGGCCCTGGACAAACTCCAAACCTGCGTTGACGTGATCCGTTGTTGGGTTCTCAGCAACTTGGTCAAAGAGGAGACTTTCGATTCCCGCCGCCGTCAACAAGCGAATCGCCGTTTGCGGATGGCCGGCGGCGACGATACCCGGGTCAGCGACGAGCAAGACGCGCGACGCGCCGAGGCTCGCCGCCAGCTCGCCCAGACGCTGGATCGAACCTGCGCCAAAAATGACCCGGGTGCGGGGCTGGAAGTCGAAAGAGGTCATGCGCTGAGCGTTCCGATTCGACCGGGGACGGCGCTCATCAATAGACGCCGACTGTCACTTGGCCGCTCTTTCCGGTCTGGAATGGGCGCACGTTTCGAACGCCTTCCCAAGGGTATGCGTCACAGGGAGCTTCGCGCTCGCACATGTCGCGCTCCGGGAAGCGCGGCATGAAGAACTCTTTGGTCAGCGTCGTCAGCAGGACGCGGCCCGTCTCGCCATAGCCAACTTCCTCGTCCATGCTGTCCGGATTGACGACTTGGGTTGCAGCGCGAGGCTGCGGAGGGAAGTAGATGATGGCGTAGTCGTCGGCGGGGTCGAACGGTTTGTGACACGCCAAACCCATCAGCGTATTGCCGTACGTCGCGGCGAAGTATGCGCCTTCAAGCAGCTCTTCGTGAGCGAAGCGGTTGAACTGCGGGGTCATCTCGGTACCGCCGCAGAAGACGCCGGTGATGCCGTATTTCTTGAGCGAAATGCGGTCGCATAGGGCCTCAAGCAACTTCGGAGTCGTGAAGATGCACTTAATGCCCTCGTGGGCGCCGAGAATCGTAATGGCCTGATCGATGCAATGTTTCTTGTATCGCTCGACTTCGTCCATCTCGCCGCGTTTCAGCAGCTTGACCACCCAACGGGGGTCCAGATCGATGCAGAAGCTGATGCCGCCGCGAACTTGGGCCAGATGCTCCACCGCTAGTCGTAAACGCCGCGGGCCGCTGGGCCCGAGCATGAGCCAGTCCGAACCTTTCGGAAAATGCTGATCGGGCAGAGTCTTCGAGAACTCCGAATAGTCAGTTCTAAAGTCGTCAATGTTGATGCGGCTTTTGGGAACGCCGGTCGTGCCGCCCGTTTCAAAGACATAGACAGGCTTGTCGGCAAGGCCTTTGGGCACCCAACGGCGCACCGGTCCGCCGCGCAGCCACTCGTCTTCAAATAAGCCGAACTTCTTGAGGTCGTCAAAACTGTTGACGTCCTTACGCGGGTCGAAGTCGAAACTCTTCGCTCTGTTGAGCCAGAACTCACAACCGGTCTCGGGATTGAAGTGCCACTGCACGATCTCGCGGACGTGCGCATCGAGGCGCTCGCGGGCAGCGGCCACTTTTGTTTGGAGTTGGGAGTCGACGGCAACAGACATGTTCTATGGCGTTATCTAGTTTCGAAGAAAGTCAGCGGCCCGGTGCGCCCTACTTCTGGGCGATCGCGTAAAGCCGCGAACGAGTCATGATGTAGAGCACCCCGTTGGCGACTACGGGCGTGGAGTATACGGAGTTGCCCATGTTGACCTCAGAGAGAAGTTCGTGGGTCTTGCCTGCCTGCAACACGGCGATGTCGCCGTCTTCATCGCCGATGAGAACTTTCCCGTCGACGATGTAAGGGGAGCCCCAAACGGCTGCCAGCAGATCATGCTCCCAGAGCAACTCGCCGGTTTTCAGATCAAGCGCATGGAGAAAACCGGAGAAGTTGGCTGCATAAACGACGCCGTCCGAGATCGCCACGGTCGAGATCGTACGCCGGAAAGGATGGCGCCAGGCCAGACCGCTTTCGGTAATGTCACCGCGCTTGGTTCCGTCGACAGCATAGAGATGTCCGACGCCTTCCCCGTGTTCGGGGTCTTGGCCGACCGCAATGAATACCTTGTTATCGAAGACGACCGGGGTGGCGATGATGTTGTTGCGGTCGCCGCGGCCTTGCTTCCACTCCGAATCCTTCGGGTTCACGTCGAACTGCCAGAGGATCTTGCCGGTTTGCGGTTCAAAACTTCGCAGCCAGCCGTCTCCGCCGGCGAAGATCGCTTGCTCCACTCCGCCGATCGTGCCGTAACCGGGTGAAGACCACTGCCCGTGAAGGATGTTCTCGCCGGGCGAAGCGTCTTCCCAGAGAATCTCGCCGGTCTTGCGATTGACCGCCAGAAAGCTGGGCGAGCGCGGCGAAGGGATATTCGAATGGCTCTCGTCGACGCCGTTAGACGTATTTACAAAAATTAGATCGCCGACGATCAGCGGCGAAGTCGCCGCCATGTTGTGAGGGAACACGCCTAGATCGTTAAACAGATCTAGCTTCCAGATCACGTCGCCGTCGAACTCAGAAGTGAACTCTTCCTCTGTGAAGGGCCCGTCGTTCTCGCCGTCGCGAAAACCTTCGACATCCAAGGCCATCAACTCGGCGCGACTGGAGAGATAGTAGACAATTCCGTCCGCAACCGCGGGCGAAGAACACACGCCCTGCTCGGGCCAATCGTTGACGCGGCCCGACTCTAGTTTGGCGTGAGTCATCTGCCAGAGAAACTCGCCCGTCTTCTCGTCGAAGACCATCATGACGCCCTGGTCACCGGTGATCTTCGGGTTGCGCTCCAACTGATTGTTGGTCCCGACGAAAACCTTGCCGCCAGCCACCACGGGATTGCCGTAGGACTGCGATCCGATCTCCGCCGACCATTTGACGTTCTCGTTCGCGCCGATGTCCCAGGTGCGCGGGATTCCCTTCTCGGTGGAAACCATGTTGCGTTCCGGTTTGCCGCCCCACATGGGCCAATCTTCGGCGAACGAGGGCGCCGCCGCGAAAGCGAGAAGAGCCAGAAGTTGTATGAATCGTGGGGATCGCATTGTCTGAACTCCGTGGGCTGAGCGCCTACTGCAGCGGAAGCACTTTCCAATCATCGTAGTAAATGTCCGCCAGGGCATAACCGTAGATGCCCGCGCTGCCGTGCGCATTGCCGATCGGGTCGACGACATCAATAGTCCAGGCGTCAGGCTCCGGCTCGTCGCGCTTCCAGGCCTTGGCCATGATGTGCGTCGGGCCGTTCTCTCCGCTGGGCTCCACCCGGAAGCGAAGACGATACCAGACGTTGGGATCGAAGCGGAAGGGGACCTGCTCGGAGAAGCGACCCAGCTCCGACGTCCATGTTCGGACCATCATGCGCTGTTTGTTGCCCATCAGATCGAGCGTGTAGCGATGGGAAATCAGGCCAACGTCCGGCATGCGTCGTCCTTTCTCGGCGGCGAAAACGTCCACCTGAACTTCGTACTCGCGATCGCTCGGGGGCGACAGATAGGCCGTCGTTTTCTGGCTTCTTAAGTTGGCCGCGTCCTTGTAGAGGACTTTCTCGCCATCCTTCTCGACGACGGCGAAGCGGCCGCGCATCGCGGGAGCGCCGGCAACGATACCTTGCACAGGATAGGAATTGAATGTTTCGGTATAGCCGACGGTGGGCATGACGCGAACCTGGCTGACGCTGGTTAGCCCCGCGGCTTTGGCGGTTACGGTTCCGCCTTGGGGCGCATTCTCGGCCGTCAGCGCCAGGTGGCCGGCATTGAGTTGTCCGTCTATTCCAGCCAGACTCCACTCCGCGTCGGCCTGGCGAATGAATCTTCCTTGGGCATCAAACAAGCGCGCCGCGAAATGTTGTTGTGTGCCGGGGCGAAGGGCCGCCTCCGTCGGAGTCACTTGCAAATAAGCCGGCGTAGCGCTGACTGGCGCATTCTCCACCGGACCGGGAACCGTTACAGCCGGCATCGACATACCGTTGCCGGTAGCGATGCAGTAGAGCATGTTATCCGTAGGCAGAAAAATCCGCCCGTTGGCGATCGCCGGCGAACCGTTGATCTGAGTCGCGGAGCCGTCTTCATTCTTAAACGTGTCCAGATCCAAGCGTTCCGGCGCTGTGCGGCCATTGAGCTTGAAGATGTGGAATTGCCCGTCGACGTCGGAGACATAAATCTTGCCGTCGGCAATCACCGGGGACGCTTTCTGCGCGATCCCCAAGTTCTCCAGCCAAAGCCGCTCGCCGTTCAGCGCATCGAAGGCCACAAGGTTAGCCGAGTTATCCGCCTGATAGAGGATTCCGCCATCGATGATGGGCGAGGAATAACCGCCTCCGAAACCATCGACCATCCACAACAGCTTCGGTTTCCCTTCGGTAATCACGTTTGCGTCCAGGGCGATCAGGCGGCCCATGTTCGTCGATTCGTCAACGTTCTCCTCGCTGTGTGAGGCGTATACGATGCCGCCGCTCTCCACCACCGAAGTGTTGAGGCCGCGCTTGGATAGCGGGAAACCCCAAACCTTTTCGCCGGTGCCCACCTTGATCGCGTAGACTCCCCCGTCGCCATTGCCGGCGATGAGTAGACGCTGTCCGCCGATGACCCGCACAATCGGCGTCGAGTACGTCGTGTCTTGGGGGGCAACGCCGGGCGTCGAAATCCAAACGGTCTCACCGGAAGCCCTGTTCAAAGCATAGAAGCGGTGGCGGGGAATCGCGTTGGGGCCGAATCCCGCGGTGAGGAAAGTCACTACCACCAGATCGCCGTCGACGACCGGAGTCGTCGTGCGGCCGCCAAAACCGGAGAAACGGCCAATTTCTTCATCCAAGGAACGAGCCCAAAGAACGGTCCCGTCAGGGCGATAGGCAGTGACGACGCCGGAGATACCTTGCGCATACAGCGTGCCCGATTCCGGATCAGCGGCCAGCGACGCCCAGCCGACGCGGTGGTGCGGAATGTCGGTTTGAAACACGTTCTGGCGGCGCTGCCAGCGAACCTGCCCGCTAGCCTCATCGAGGCAAACGACCTGCTCTTGCCACTTGGCGGGGGTTTCCGGCTCTGCGAGACGGATCGTACAAACCATCCCTTTGACTACAACCGGAGTCGCGCGGCCTCCGAATTCGGTCTTCCAGAGCAGATTCTCACCGTCTGGCGACCAAGAGCCGGGCATCCGCGTGTCTGGAGAAACGCCGGTCGACGAGGGGCCTCGCCAAGAGGGCCAATCCGCGGCTGACGCAACATCGGCGGTCGCCAAAGCAAGCAGGACAAGGCAGAGGATCGAAACTCGTAGGAATTGCATGGATCAGGAGACCGTAGGTCATTCTATCAACTCGTCTTGACGCTCTTGCAGTCCAACTTGGTTACTTGGCCATCCGCGAGGCCCGGGGCGCTGCAAGCCAATTCGCGGATATACTTTCGATCAGGCACCGATCCGTGAAGACTCATGAAGATCCGCGCTTTGCTGAACTGGCCGGGCGCACGTTTGCCTTTTTCCCTGCGATACGGAACATCGAGCACAACGAATGGACTCTCGAAAAGGAGACCTGGTCGGAAGTGCTGGCTAGAAACGCCGGCACAGGCGAAGAGGTTTGGGTGCCGCGCAGCCACATCGGGAAGATTTCCAGCGCCGACGCCCCGATTCTAATCGTTGGGTTGCTGCGAGAGCTTCAGTTTAAGGGCGGCGGGGTGTCGCCTTTTCGGCAACAGGTTGTATCGATGTCGCCCCCTGGTGGAGCGTCGCGACCCACGGTAACGAGTCCCGAACCGCCAGCCCCGAAGCGTACCAACTCCGCAGCGGACCGCCAAACGCTTTCGTTCATCGGCAAAGCCCTGCTAGCCGGGCTGGCAGTCGTGTTGCTTTTCGTCATGTTCAACTTCAGTAAGGGGGAGAACCCGATTGCGGCACTGTTTCGCACGGACACCTCCACGACGGACCAGCGCTATTTGGGTCTCACCAACACCGATTCGTACTATCTCGTGGTGTCCAAGATGGGCCAGGCCGAACGGGAACAGTGGCTCAACGCCGAAGAGGCGGACTTACAGTTTCAGGCCTTGTGGTACCCCCAACGAAGTTATTTGGTCATCCTGATGGGCGGGACACGAGCGGATATGCGATATATCGGCACATTGCACGATCCTTCCCGTAAGGTGCTGGATGCAGCGCACCTTTCTCGCGGCGGCGACACCGGCTCTTTGCTGCGCAATCTTCCCAATTTCTAGCGACGCAGCAGCGCTCCCCAGCCCGCAGGTTTTTTCAGTTCCCGATAACCTAATCTTGGACCTGGCGTCTCTATGTGTGAGGTCCTAGTAAGACCCAGCCGCGGAGCGGCCCTTGATATGAGCACTGCACCGAGTTTGCCTGAATTTGAGCCGGATCAACCGGGAACTCCCGCTCCGCTTAGACCGGAACCGGTTGCGCCGCGGCGCAAGACGGGCAGCCGCAGGTCCTTGTGGCTGATCCTCGGGGCTGCTGCGCTGGGCGCGGCGGCATGGCAGTGGTCCGGCTCAGCCTTCGACGGCGGCGGAACGACGACTGGAGGAATACAGACAGTAGCTGCGACGCGCGGCGAATTGAAGCGCACATTGCGTGTCGGCGGTTCGATCGTCGCCCGCAGATTCGCGCCGATTCGGGCGCCCCAAATCCGCCGCGGCCGCCGGGTCGGCGGAGGCGGAGGTGCAGGCCTGACGCTGGTCAGCATGGCTCCGGCAGGCTCTATGGTGAAGGCCGGCGCCATCGTCGCTGAGTTTGACCGCCAGAGTCAGGAACAAACGATCGACAGCCAACGGGCCAACCTCGTCCAGGCAGAAGCCTCAATTGACCGCCAGCGGGCCAATCTGATGATCGAGATGGAAGCACTCAAGCAACAGCTGGTTGTGGCTCAGGGCGACTTCCATAAGACTGAGTTGGATTTGCGAACCGCGGCCGTCAAGTCTGAGATCGAGGCGCAGTTGTTGCAGGCCCAAATGGAAGAGTCGAAAGCTACCGCCGAGGAGCTGGAGGCGGAGATCGCCAAGCTGGAAAGATCGCATGCGGCTCGACTCCGGCAGGTGGAACTCGAGCGTGATATGGAGAGAATCGACCTACAGCGAGCGGAAACCAACTCAGAGCTCCTTGAGATCCGTACGCCAATTGCAGGAATCGTCGTGCTGGAAACCAGTTTTCGCGGCGGATCATTCGCTCAGACGTCGGTGGGCGACCAAGTCAATTCCGGTTCGCTGTTCATGCGGGTGGTCGATCCCAGCGATATGGTGCTTCAAACGCAGGTGAACCAAGCGGACATTCATTTGTTGCGGGTTGGCCAGTTGGCTGAGATTCACCTGGACGCTTATCCGGACCGGACGTGGAAGGGCAGAGTCGAATCGGTCGCGGCTATGGCCGGCGGCGGCGCCGGAATGCCCGGCAGGGGCCGTGGTGGGTCGGGCACGTACGTCAGGAACGTGGCGGTTGCGGTCAATATTCTGGATTCAGACCCAGTCATCATTCCCGACCTCTCGGCGAGCGCCGATGTCGTGTTGGAAACCCAAGAAGACGTCCTGCTGGCGCCGCGCGAGGCGCTGAGCCAAATCGGCGAGGATTGGTACGTCTGGCTACTGGGCGGCGAAGATCAAAAGCCGGAACGGCGTGCCGTGGAAGTCAGCTCTTGGACCGATACGCAGATTGCCGTCAGCGCGGGCCTCAAAGAAGGCGATAAGCTCGCGGTCGGTCACGTGGAAGAAGCGGAAGATAAGTAGGGGGATGTACTTTGGGCCGTGTCGTTTCATGGATCGTTTTTGCCGCAATCGGAGCGGCCTTCGTCTACCTGGGCTGGGGCTACTTCCAACCTGCCGCGCGGGAAATACCCACGGCGCGTGTGGAAAAGCGTGATTTCATCACCACAGTGTCCAGCCGCGGCGAATTGAAAAGCGCCAAGTCCGTCCAGGTCACCGCTCCCCGAACTCCTGACTTGAAGATCGTGCAGCTAGCCGAAAGCGGCTCCCGGATTAGGCAGGGCGATATCGTCGTCAAGTTTGACGCCGCCGCCCAGGAAGACAGGCTCTTGGAAGAAGAGACTGACTTGCGCCAGGTCCAAAGCGAGATCAAACAGCTTGAAGCGCAGCATTCGATCGCGGATCAGCAAAACGAAATGGCCGTTATGCAGTCGAAGTACAACCTGGAGCGCGCTGAGTTGGAGGCGGGCAAGCAAGAAATTCTATCCGAGATTGAGGGGCTCAAGAACCGCATCGATGTGGGTACTGCCGCCGGTGAGCTAGGCAAAGCCGAAGTCACCGTCGAAGCGACCGACCTGTCGCAGTCCGCTGACCTCGCCCGGAAAAAGGAACGCCTGCAGAAGGCGATTCGCGACCGCGATCTGTCGAAGACGTATCTGACCAGTATGGAATTGCGGTCTCCGGTAGATGGAGTCGTGCAGATCATGGACAACAATCGCGCTCAGGGATCGTTCGGGACCAGCCGACCGCCGTTCCAGGAAGGCGACACCGTGTGGACCGGCGCGGCGATCGCCCAGATCCCGGACTTGGGATCCCTGGAAGCGGAGTTTCATATTGGCGAGATCGACCGTGGGCGCGTCAATCAGGGCCAAGAGGTTCGCTTGAAGGTGGATGCAGTGCCCGACGCGCGCTTGGAAGGCGAAATTACGTGGCTGAGCCCCATCGCCGCGCTGGTTTTCAATACCATCCCGCCAGGCAAGAGTTTCCCCGCATTGGCAAACATCCGGAAGCTCGATGACCGCCTCCGTCCGGGGATGCGCGTCACCGCCGAAGTCATCGTCGAGAGGCTTCCGGGCGTCATCGTTATCCCTGCGAAGGCGAGCTTTCAAATCGACGGCAAACCCACCGTGTTCGTGAAAGAAGGTCAGACCTTCCGGCCGCAGCCTATCGAAGTGCAGGCCCGCAGCGGAAATGAAATCGTGGTGTCATCGGGACTTGAGGAAGGCGCCGAGATCGCGTTGGAGAATCCGGGAATCGGCGAAAGCTAGGCGGAAATAGAGATTCTGAAATGCGCAAGTTGATTGTTCGTATCCTCGTCCTAGGGACCGTGGCCGCACTTGTGCTCGGCGGTTTTTACCTCGTCCAGAACGCCTCGTTGGGAACCAAGGAAGAGATCGCTCTGGCGGCAGTCAAGCGCGGCGACCTAACGGTTCGCAGCTTCTTCCGCGGCGAACTGCGCGCGGTGCGTTCCTTGACGCTGACCGCGCCCAACCTAGGGTCGCAATCGCAGGTCACCAAGCTGGCTCCGGCAGGCGCCTTGGCGAAGCGGGGCGACCTGATCGTCGAATTGGACGATTCCGAACGCGTCGCGGCCCTTGAGGATGATCGCTTAGAAGTCGAGCAGGTCCAGGAACAACTGAAGCAGGCAGAGACGGAGCTGGAAATCCGTAAGCTGCAGGACGACGTGGAACTAACGCGCGCCGCCTTCCAGGTACGCAGAGCTGAGTTGCAAGTGCGCCGCAACGAGTTGATCTCAGCCATCGACGCCCGCAAAAACGAGCTCACATTAGAGGAGGCCCAGGCCCGCCAGAAGAAACTCGAAGGCGACATCAAGAACCGTTTGGCCCAAAGTGAAGCCGAGCTAGCTGTGATTCGCGAACGACTGACGAAGGCTCAGCTGGACGTCAATCGAGAGCAGCGCCGAATCGACGACGCCCGGGTCTTGGCCCCCATTAGCGGCTTGGTCTCTATTCTGGAGAACCGCTCCGGTGGTCGCGGCGGCTTCGGTACGACGACGCCCACAGTCCAAGAAGGCGATCAGATCCCGGCAGGTTTGGCGGTAGCCCAATTGCTGGACCTTTCTGAAATGGAGTTAGTGGCGCAGGTAGAAGAGGTGGAACGGGCCAACCTAGCGGAAGGCCAAGAGGCTCTCATCCGTCTGGACGCTTTGCCTGGAAAGCTCATTCACGGCAAAATCAAACGGTTGGGCGCCACCGCCTCTATCAACGTATTCCGCGGCGAAGCGACAAAGAAATTCGACTGCATCCTGTCGATCGACATGAAGGAGTTGCTCGGACACGTCGGAGCAACGCCCGAACAGATCCAGCGGATTCTGGCAACGGCTGAACAGAACCGCAGCCAGGGCTTTGGCGCCTCCCGTCAGGGTGGCGCTGTAGGCGGCGGCGCAAGGGGCGGGTTCCCTGGTGCGGGTGCGGGCGCAGGCGGCGGGCAACCGGGCGGCCAGGCCCCTGAAGGTGCCGGCGCTGGCCGGCGGCAACGCGGGGCTAATGGCCCAGGCGGCGCCGGGGGCGCTGCTCCCTCTCCGGAAATGCGCGAACGCATGCAGGCAATGCTAGCCGGACGGCAAATCAGCGAGTTGAGCGCCGAAGAGCGTCAGCAGCTCCGCCAACGAATGCAACAGGAGCTGGGCGGAGCACCAGGCGGCGGCGGTCGCGGGGCCCCGGGCGGATTCAGTCAGCAGCAACGCGAAAGCGCCACGTTGCCGAGCCCCCCTGATGTGGGCTCCGATATCGATATCCTCTTGCGTCCTGGTCTGCTGGCCGATGCCGAGGTGATTGTGGAGAACCTGCGGAATGTTGTTTACATTCCTTACCAGGCGGTCTTCGACACGACCCAAGGCCCTGTTGTGTATCTTTGGAACGGCCGCACGCTGGAACCGCGCCCGGTCGAACTAGGCAAGCGTTCCGAGTCTCAGGTGGTCATCCTCAGCGGACTCGAAGAGAGCGATCAGATCAGCCTCCAATCGCCGGACGGTCCGGCTACTCCTCGTAAGAAGGCGGCTGCCAAAACCTCTCAGGCGCCCGGCGGACTCGGAAGGGCTTTCTAGAGATGCGTGTTCCGTCAGTACTACCCGAGCTCTGGATGGGCTTGGCCAGCCTTCTAGCGCACAAGCTGCGTTCGCTGCTCACCATGCTGGGCATGATCTTCGGCGTCGGCGCGGTCGTGGCGATGCTATCGATCACCCAAGGAGCGCAGGAAGAGACGTTGCGTTTTATCGATCAACTCGGCGTCAACAACATCATCATCGAAGCGACCGAGGCGATCGATCGCGATACGTTGCTGGCGATGCGGCAGGTATCGCCTGGCATGACCTTCCGCGATGCGAGAGCGATTGAGGCCAACACGCCGCACATCGCCGCGATGTCGCCCCGCAAGACATTTACGCCAACCAGTACTCTGCCTCCCACCGAGCAAGACGTACCGCAGCTGATCGGCGTCATGTCGAACTACACAGACATCTACGCGACCAGGATGCTCGAAGGCCGATTCTTCACCGAAGAAGAAAACCTGCACTCGGCTCCGGTATGCATTCTGGGCGAGGCGGCCAAAGGCAGCCTCCTTGGATACGGCAGCGCCGTGGGCAAATACATCAAGCTCAACGAAGTCTGGCTTCGCGTTGTCGGCGTGATGTCCCCGGCCGCAACAGCGGACGCGAAGGTTGAGGGATTGGAGTCCGACGATCGGAACAATTTGGTCGTCGCGCCGTTAAACACTGTCATGCGGCGGTTCGAGGACAACAACAGCTACCTCAAGGACGAGATTGACGGGATCTTCGTGCGCGTCGAGTCAGATTCCAGTTCCGTGGAAGTAGCCGAGATCGTCCGCGCCATCGTCACCGCCCGGCACAACGACTCCGGAGATTTCTCCATTACGGTGCCTGCCGGTTTGCTTGCCCAGCGCCAGCAGCAACAGCGGATGTTCGAGATCGTGATGATCTCCATCGCCGGCATCTCACTGTTAGTTGGCGGCATCGGCATCATGAACATCATGCTGGCAACCGTCTTGGAAAGAACGCGTGAGATCGGCATTCGTCGCGCCATCGGCGCACGCCAGCGGGATATCGTGCGTCAGTTCTTGATTGAGGCCGTGATGATCTCCATTGTCGGCGGTCTGCTGGGTATTGCCACCGGCTTCCTGGGGTCAACGGTAATCTCCATCTTGGCGGATATGCCGACCGTGGTGACTTTCGTCTCCATTGCAGTAGCATTCGGCGTCTCAGTGGGCGTTGGATTGCTATTTGGAATCTATCCGGCGACGCAGGCGGCTAAGCTCGACCCGATCGAAGCGATCCGGCACGAGTAGGCGGGCGAGGATTCGTCGAGGACGCGACGAGAAGCGAGATTCGAGAAAACGATGAAAAAGAAGAGTTTAGCGTTGTTGATGGCAGCCTTGATGGTCACCCCGGCCTGGGCGCAGTTCAGCGGATTCCCGCGAACAAGCTACTGGAACTCGATCTGGCAGGCTCCGCCGACCGAAGTGGAGATCGAGCCGGTGTCCCGATTGCGGGATTTTGTGGTGGACGGCACGCTTACTCTGTCGCTGCAGCAGTACATCGAATTGGTGTTGGCCAATCACGGCGACGTGCAGGTTGCGAAACTCAACGTTTACTCGCAAGAGAACCAAGTCCAGGCGGCACTGAGCCCGTTTGACCCAAGTTTCACTGCCTCATTCGACACCACACGTGGCCAGACGCCCTCACAAGACAATTTGCAGGGAGGCGACATCGTGTCGTCGCTGAACCAAGTTGGTCGAGCCCAGTTCGGCAAGACGTTCGATACGGGAACCGACCTGAACGCGAACTTCAGCACCAGTAGGAACTCGAACAATCGGAGTATCGCGACGTTTAATCCATCTCTTCGCGAAACTTTCGGAGTGAACTTGTCTCAGCCGTTGCTGCGCGGTCGTGGCAGGTCGATCCAGCGTATACCGTACCTGGTGGCCCGCGTACAGCTAGACCGTTCACGAGAGCAAGCGAGACAGCAGATCATCGCACTCCTCGCGCGAGCCGAGATCCAGTATTGGCTGGCCGTCCAGCAGCGGGAAAGCCTAGAGGTGCAACGGAACAATCTGAACCTCGCGCAAACCTCGCTCGAGCGGAGCCGTCGAGAGTTGGAACTCGGCGCCATTTCGCCTCTTGACATCTATCAGCCGGAACAGCAGGCGGCGAACGCGCAGGTGTCCGTCACGAACGCGATCTATGCGCTTCAACAGGCTGACGCGGCGGTCCGGCGGCAGGTCGGAGCTGACCTAGACGCTGACTTCCGAGACATGCCGCTGCACCTCACCGAATCTGCGAATCCCCCGGAGGATGCCCTCGTACTGAATGAGGACGAACTCATCGCCTTAGCCTTTCAGATGCGTCCAGAGTTGACGGTCCAAAGAAGGCAACTAGACGTCCGCGATTTGAATATCAAGCAGGCTACGAATCAGATGCGCCCGGATCTCTCGTTGAACGCGAGCTACTCGGTTCAAGGTCTCGGCGGCAACTCATTGCTTCGAGACGGACCGGAGGGTCCGGTAATCGGGGTACTGCCAGGCGGTCTCGGCGATGCGTTCGGCCAGATCGGGGGACTCGACTTTCCGACCTACAGCGTCGGTCTTAGCCTGAACCTGCCGCTACGAAACCGCGCGGCTGCCGCGACGCTCGCCAACCAGTCGATCGCGAAAAAACAAGATCTCTACGATCTTCGCAGCACCGAACAAGACATCCGTCTCAATGTCGTGCAGGCCATCGCTCAAGTCGAGCAGGCAAAGGCCGGTGTGACACAGGCTCTTGAGGCGCGCCGCTTCTCGCAACTCCGTCTTGACGCCGAACAACAACGCTACGACCTCGGCGTCAGCACGATCTTCTTTCTGCTGCAAGCCCAAGACGCTCTGATTCAGAGTCAGAGCCAGGTCGTCAACCAGTCGATCAATTACCGCCGAGCAGTGACCGGCTTGCATCAAGCCACCGGCGACTTGCTCAACCAGCGCAACGTGCAGATCCAATACGACTAGAACTGCGGTCCCTCCTCAACGTAAAAAGGCCGCCGATTATCTCGGCGGCCTTTCCTTTTGTACCGAAGGAAAAGCCGGCTCTTTCGAGCCGGCCTCGACTCCTCCGGAACCCCGTCCCCCCTTGCGAGCTCCAGTGAGTCTTCCCTGGTACGCCTTGATTGTCACCCGCGATGGTGATCCCCTCAATGGTAAGAACGGTTCAATTTCCGGCGGTACCTGGGTACCCCACAGCAGTGGGACTTACCCTACGCCTTCTACGGAAGGTAGTAGGACCATTCTTGTATCGGGGAACCCTATCGCCGGCGCGGTTGCAGCACGCTGCGGTTGCCGGTCAGGGGCTCGACGCTTCCCCGTCCGCAAACAGCAACGCCATTCTCGCGAAGCGCGGTGAGGAAGTTAAACAGCAACGAATAGACCACTTGTTCGCTGACGCTCTGCTTTCCGGGCAGCAAATAGGTCGCAGGCAGTTCGGTGGAAAGGCTCACCTGCAGGCGGTCCGGCTGGACTCGACCGCTAACTCGGCTATTAGAGATCGTCAGCGGAGTCTGTAGAACGCGCCCGCTCAGGCCGTCCACGTAGAACTGGCACCGCGAAAACCAGCCGAGGTTCGCCGGGTCGGCCGCGTCAAAGAGCACAAACGGTTCAAGAGAGTTGTTAAGGCTGAGGTCGAGAACGATTTGGCGATCCCGGTCTTCGAGTACGCAGGCGAAACCGGCCTGTTCCGACAGACTGCAAAGCGTGGCGTGATCCGGCTCAAGCGTAACCAACCTCCTGCCTCTGGCCTCCACGTAGTGCATACGGATCGATCATAACATTGGCGCTTCTCAGGGACTCCGTTGTTACACTGTGACTCGCGAAGATGACCTCGCCGGAGATCAGTGCCAAGGAGCTCGACGAACGCCGGCAACGCGGCGAGGCAATCCAGTTGATCGATTGCCGCGAGCCGTGGGAGAACGAGTTCGTCCGCTTGGAGCAGTCAACTCTGATCCCGATGAACGATACGCCGAGCCGCGTCGAAGAGCTGCGCGGGATGGAGGGCCAGCTGGTTGTCTATTGCCATCACGGCGTCCGCAGTATGTACGTTGTGCAGTGGCTACGCTCACAAGGCCTGACGGACGTCGTCAGCCTGGCTGGAGGCATCGATGCCTGGAGCCTTCAAGTCGATCCCGACCTGCCACGCTATTGATAGCTAGGGGTGCAAGAATGACCGTCAAGTTCTACGAGAAGCCAAGCTGCACGAGTTGCCGCAAGGCTCGGGGCTTGCTTGAGGAAAAGGGGGTCACGATGAACCGCATCGACCTCAACAAAGGCCTCAGCGTCGAGGAGTTGGATCGCCTGATCGGCGATCGCGACTACAAGCTGTTCCTGAACACGCGCAATGTCCTCTACCGCGAGAGCGACATGAAACGAAATCCGCCGAATCGCGCAGCAGCTCTGCGCCTGATGTCCGAACATCCAAACTTGATCAAGCGCCCGGTGACCGTCGCCGGTCGTCGGATTATCCTGGGTTTCGCCCCCGATGAGCTGGCTGCGCTAGGCAATTGAATCGTCAACGCTCTTCACTACCCTTTACGAGTTGGAGGACACAGGCTTGAGAAGATCGCAGCAGAATGTGCGGGGACTGAACCGCAGAGATGTTTTGGCCGTCGGCCTCGGAATGGCAGGGGGCTTAGCGCGACTGGCCGCCGCGCCGCCTCAAGCAGGCGCCGGTCGGGGCCGCTACTCGGACTACCCATTTCGGCTCGGCGTCGCCTCCGGTGACCCCACTCCCAGCGGATGCGTCCTCTGGACCAGGTTGGCCCCTGAGCCGCTCGCGGCGGATGGAGGCATGGCGGCGGAAGACGTTCGCGTGGAGTGGCAGGTCGCCGCGGACGAAGGCTTCAGCAACGTGGCGGCATCGGGCGAGGTCACGGCTCCGCAAGCGCTAGCGCACTCCGTGCACGTTGAGGTTTCCGGCTTGCTGCCGCATCGCTGGTACTTCTACCGTTTTCGGGCTGGGAGCGAAATCTCCCCCGTCGGCAGGTTTCGCACGGCTCCTGCCGCCGCCGATCTCGCCGGGCAGCTGCGCTTCGCCTTCGCCTCCTGCCAGCACTATGAGAGCGGCTTGTATACCGCCTACGAACACATGGCGCGTGAGGACCTCGACGTGGTCGTCCATCTGGGCGACTACATTTACGAAGGGCCGGCCCGAACCGGCCAAGTTCGGGCGCACACCGGCGACGAGATTACGACCATCGCCGACTACCGGGTGCGCCACGCGCTATACAAGTCGGATCCGTACCTTCAGAGAGCCCACGCGGCGTTCCCCTGGATCGTCACCTGGGACGATCACGAAGTAGACAACAATTACGCCGATCGTTTTTCAGAACAACAAGCCGTCTCCGCCGACGAACTGCTCACGCGTCGCGCACACGCTTATCAGGCTTACTACGAGCACATGCCCATTGGTTCAGCCACGCGTCCCCGCGGCAGCAACATGCAGCTTTATCGGGGATGCGAATACGGCCGTTTGGCGTCTTTTCACGTACTCGACACTCGCCAGTACCGCACCGACCAGCCCTGCGGAGATCACAACACCGCTCCTTGCGAAGGCGTCTTCGACCCCCAGGCAACTCTGCTGGGAGAATCGCAAGAGAACTGGCTCTCGGATCGGCTCAGCCAGTCGCAGGCGACTTGGGACGTTTTGGCTCAACAGATCATGGTCGCCCGCGTCGATCGCCAGGCTGGCGAAGAGATCGCCTACAGCATGGACCAGTGGAGCGGCTACGATGCGGCCCGCAAGCGATTCGTTGAGCGGCTCTCCAAACCGGACGTCCGCAACCCTATCGTGCTAACCGGCGACATCCATTCGAACTGGGTCAACGACATCAAGATCGATTTCGATCGCGAGGAATCGCCAGTCGTTGCAACGGAGTTCGTGGGCACTTCGATCACCTCAGGAGGCGACGGCAGCCAAAATGTGGAGTACGCCGAATCCGTCCAAAACGACAACTCGTTTGTACGCTTCTACAATGCGCAGCGCGGCTACGTCAGCTGCACGGTAACCCCACAGTCTTGGCAATCCGAATACCGGGTGGTGGAGTACGTAAGCCGCCCCGGCGCCCCGCTCGTTACGCGGGCTTCATTTCGGGTCGACGAAGGTCAGCCGGGAGCGAAGCAAGAAAGTCAGGGCTAACAACCTAAAAACCGTTGAGCTCGTGGCACCAGAAGCATTCGTTCTCAACGCCGCGCTGCGTGTGACAGTTCATGCAGGAGGTCATACTGATCGATACTTCCTGCGGCAAGGCGTCATATTGGGTGACGTCGCCGTGGCAGGTTTGGCAGGTCTCCCCGGCGCGTACGTGCTTGCGATGAGAGAAAATCACGTAGCTCGGCGAGTCGTACACCGGAATCCAATCGATGCGCACATCGGCGGCGATCAACTGAACGAGTTTTTGGATGCTGGTGTTATCGCGCGCGACCGTGCGATGGCATCCCATGCAATCGCGCGGAGTCGGCAATCCCGCCTCAAACTTCTTCGCTGAATCCGGGTGGCAGCGGATACAATCGATGCCTTGGGCCGCGTGTGCCTTGTGGCTGAAGCGCACCGGCTGCCCAGGAACTCGCCGGGGCAGCGTCTCGGGCGGGCTTTGGTAGTTGCGCGGTTCAGGAGCTTGTTGGGCCATCGCCAGGGACGCAATCGCGGCCACGAGGAATAGGCGCCGGGCCAGATTCCACGAACCAGCGTAAAGCTTCAAAGGACGGTCCACCTCCCTATTCTGAGTGTTGAGACGAGGGCATGGCCATAAGGCCTTATCCTCAGATGGCGGCGGGGTTGAACATGGCCTTTGACGTTTACTGATCGGGCACGCTGGTAGAATGGAGGTCTTGCGATGCCCGTTCTGCCACGAGTTAGCGCCGTCAGCTTCCTAAATACCTCACCGCTCGTTTGGGGACTGCTGCACGGACCGCAGAAGGGCCGAATGGACCTCCGTTTCGTCGTACCTTCCGAATGTGCGGACGACTTGAGAGAAGGCCGCGCCGACATCGGGCTCGTACCCATCATTGAACTGGCCCGGCAGCCGGACCTGGCCGTCATCCCCGGCAGCGCGATCGTTTGCCAGGGGCCCGTCCGCAGCATTTTGCTGGTCTCTAAATGTCCCATGGCCGAGATCCGCACTCTCGCTGCGGACACCTCTTCGCGGACTTCCGTCGTACTCACGCAACTCGTGCTGCGTTCCAAAGGCGTCGAGGCGCCCGTCGTAACGCCGCACCAACCCGATCTCGATGCGATGTTACGGATAGCTGACGCAGCGCTGATCATCGGCGATCCGGCATTGCGGCTCGATCCGGAGATGTCCGCATGGCAAGGCCAGCCCGTGTTCGTCTATGACGTTGGTCAGCAATGGGTGGAGATGACTGGTCTGCCGATGGTATTCGCCGTCTGGGCCGCGAAGGAGCACGTCGATCCATCGGCCGCCGGCGTTCTCGAAGAATCCAAGTGTTACGGGCTCAGTCATACCGAAGAGATCGTCCGCTTGGAAAGCACAGCGCGAGCCTTCGATCCAGACCTAGTGCGCGAGTACATTACCGGCCACATCTCGTACGACCTAGGGCCCCGAGAGCGACTGGCAATGGACCGTTATCTCGAGCTCGCCGAGCAAGCCGGATATGCGCCAAAAGGCTGCGCGGCGCGCTATCTTGAATCTTCGGCCATTGCCGGCCAGGAGCAGAACTGATGTTGACTCAGCAGCAAGCCCGCGACCTGTTCGCAAGCGACGATTTGATCGGCGTCGGCATGGAAGCGGACGCCGTTCGCCGCAAGTTCCATCCTGAAGGCGTCGCGACTTACATCATCGACCGCAACATCAATCACACCAACTTCTGCACCGAGTACTGCACATTCTGCGCCTTTTATAGGCCCATGGGCCACAAAGAGGGCTATGTCCTCTCCTTCGACGAGATCTCCGATAAGATCCAGGAAACGATTGATCTCGGCGGCACCGGCGTCTTAATGCAAGGCGGCGTCAATCCGGACCTCGACATCGTGTACTTCGAAAACCTCTTCTCCGGCTTGAAGAAGAAGTTCGACATCCATCTGCATTGTCTATCGGCGCCGGAGATCCTGGAGGTCGCCAACGTCAGCAATCTTTCCATCAGGGACACGATTGCGCGTATGCGCGATGCTGGTCTCGACTCCATTCCCGGAGCCGGAGCCGAAATCCTCGACGATGAAGTCCGCGTCAAGATTGCGCGACTCAAGTGCACTACCGCCGACTGGCTCGAAGTCCACCGCACGGCCCACCAACTCGGCGTGCGCACGACCTCGACGATGATGTTCGGTTGCGGCGAGACCGTCGAGCACCGCCTCAACCACCTGGAGATCATTCGTCAACTCCAAGAGGAGACCGGCGGCTTCACCGCCTTCATACCGTGGCCGTTTCAACCGGTCAACAACCCTCTGGGCAAAAAGGTCGCTGACGAGGCAACCGCGGTCGAGTTCCTGAAGACCTTGGCGATCTGCCGCCTCTATCTCGACAACATCGTCAACATCCAGACTTCCTGGGTGACCCAAGGCTTGAAGGTTTGTCAGCTGGGGCTGAAGTTCGGCGGGAACGATGTCGGCAGCGTCATGCTCGAAGAAAACGTCGTGAGTCAAGCTGGCGCCCAGCATTCGGCAACCGAAGAAGATCTGCGCCGCATGATTCGCGATGCTGGTTTTGTTCCCAAGCAGCGCGATACGCTCTATCGTGCCTACTACCTCAACTAGTCGGTCTCAAAATCGCAGCGCGGTCGGAACTTTCCTGTCCTAGTCCCGTACCTTCCTGTCAGTTCCATAAGGAATTGGATTCAGGAGGAGAACGAAGATGACAGGACGATTTTTGTGTACGGCAGCCCTCGCTGCTTGTTTGAGCCTCGGCGCCCCGCTATGGGCGCAGACTGCCAGCTGGCTTCACGTGCAAGTAACCGATGGCGGCGAGAAGGCCTCAACAGTCAACGTGAATCTGCCCCTCTCGGTCGCCAAAGTGGCCCTGGGCATGGCCCCCAAACAGTTCACCGACAAGGCCGTCGAGAAACTCAACGAGCATGACGTGTCGATCGCTGACATTCGCAAGCTTTGGGCGGAAATTAAGAATGCGGGCAACGCCGAGTTTGTGACGGTGCAAGAAGCCGACGAGACCGTACGCGTTGCCCGCGAGGGCGACTGGGTGCGAATACGCGTGGATAAGACGGGCGAGAAATCCGAGCACGTCAAAGTCGATATCCCCATCGGAGTCGTCGATGCGTTGCTTAGCGGCGACGGCGAAAGCTTCAACCTACTTGCCGCCATCAATGAACTCGAAGGCAACACGGGCGACATCGTGAACGTCGAAGACGGAGACGAAACTGTCCGCGTCTGGATCGGCTCGCAGGGAGACTAATTCGTGCGCGTTTTTCTAGGCATTGTCGGCGTCTTTCTTGGCCTGGTTATCGTGACCGTGCTGAGTACGAGTTGGCTTGTGGTGTACGTCCACCAGAAAGAGGAGGGCTGGAGGCTGATGGTCCCCGCCCCCGTCTTTCTCGCCGATATTGCCCTGCGGATCGGCGGAGCCCAGGCTCAGCAGGTCGATCTGCCGCCTGAGGCTCTCGAGTTTCTGCCGATGCTGCGGCCGATCGTCGACGAGCTAGCTAAGGCTCCAGACTTCGAGATGGTTCACGTGGAAGAACCCGGTCTCAGCGTATCGATCCGAAAAGTAGGCCAAAGCTTCGATGTGTCCGTGATCGATGAAGACCAAACCGTCCACGTCACCGTTCCGATGGCCGCGCTGCAGGCGGCGGCGCGTGCTGCAGGCGATGGGTATCTCAGAATCGGCGAACTCGCCGGCGCATTCGACGGCGTCTCTCACACCAGGCTCGTCGACGTCCGGCAGCCTGACCAAGACGTAAGTGTCTGGGTTTGGTGATGGTGCGACGCCTAGGGCTTGTCGTCTAGATTTAGGCGGCGTACCCAAACGCTTCGATAACGAACCGGATTGCCATGCATCTGCAGCAGGATCGGGCCTTCCGCCTCATGGGGCACATACTCCGATCTCACGCGATGTGCCGTCGGCCCGAGCAGCTCTTGCCGGTTTTGCACGAGCACCCCGTTGTGAAACACGGTAGCGAACGCAGGCTTGACTAGCTTGCCGTCGGTGAACCGCGGGGCCTCAAAGACGATGTCGTACGTCTGCCACTTGCCGGGTTCGCGCGAGGCGTTCACCAACGGCGGGTACTCGCCGTAGAGCGACGCCGCCTGCCCGTCGGCATAAGTCTTGTTGTTGAACGAGTCCAACACCTGAATCTCGTACGTCCCCATAATGCCAATGCCGCTGTTGCCGCGGCCCTGGCTTGCTCCCGCGACCGCTTCCGGCGCGGCCCACTCCACATGAAGTTGTATGTCGCCGAACTTCTGCTTGGACAACAGGTTCGCCCTGGTGTCGACCTGCATGTAGCCGTTCTCGACTTTCCAGGTCGGTTCCACCGCCTTGCCCTTGGAGTAGCTCGGATAGAACTCCATGCCGAACGGACCTTGCCAGCCGACCCACTGCGACAAGTCCGTCCCGTCAAAGAGAACAACCGCGTCCGATGGCGCCGTGCTCCTGTGCATATCCGTCGGGAATGTTCCCGGCGTAACCACCGCAGGCCTGGGTCGAGTATCGTCATGAACGCGCCACTTGCCGCCAGGCAGGAATGGAGTATCCGTATACCCAGTGGCCGGGGCGTGTTCTTGAGCGAAGGCGCCGACCAGCGCTAGGGCGACGGCGCCGGCGAAGAGACAAATTCGGTGGATCATTGCAGCAAACTCCAGGGTGGCCAATGAATCGATCGACGCTATTCTAGCAGCCGGACGCAAAAAGGCCGCTCGCATGCGATGCATGGGAACGGCCTCGGTTCCGTCAGGATACTGCGCGCCGTTATTCGTTCAGCGGCAGCTGCATTTCTACTTCGCGCCAGGCGCTAATCTTGAGGCGACGACAGACCCAGCAAAGACCTTCCGACTCCTGGCTCGCGCCGGCCTCTCCGCAGACTTTGCAATCAAAGGTCTTGCGAATCGACGGTTCGAAGACGACCTTCTTGGCAGAGGTCAGCAACTTCGGATCCACGATGTCGGTCAAGTCTGTTGTCTTCTTGGTCACGTTTTGTATCGCCTGCGGCCTCCGGAACTCTTACTATAGGGACCGCTTTCAGCGAAGTCTATAGTCCTTACGTTCTAGGGCGAATCCGTCAGGCGCCTCCTGTTGAATAGACGCGCGAAGGGGCGCTTCGGATTCGCGAATCCACAGGCGCTTCGCCGCCCCTATGGTAGGATGAGGGCTCTCGGAACCCTCGTTTTGCCAGCTAATTCTCCAGCAAGAGCGCCGCTACAAGCACACGGCATTCGGCTCACCCGCCAACGTGAGTTGTTGTTCGAGATCATCAATAATGCTCATCGGCACCTGAACGCCGATCAGTTATTCGAGCTGGCCAAAAAGCGCGACCCAAAAATCAATCGCGTCACGATTTACCGCACACTCAAAGTACTGAAACAAGAAGGCTTGATCGACGAACTCGACCTGCTGCACTACGAAGGCGAGCAGCACTACTACGAGACGCGTTTGAAGCGAGCTCACGCCCACGTGGTCTGCCTCAAGTGCGGCGCGGTCCAAGAGTTCTTCGGCGAACCGGTCAAGGACCTTAGGGATCAAATTGAGGCGTCGCTCGGTTTCAAGATCGAAGTAGCCCGAACAGAGGTGGGCGGATTGTGTGCCGACTGCCAGGGAGAGGACGCCGTCGACTCCCCTGCAGAAGTCGGACAAACGGCCCCCTAGGCTCCCCCGAAGCCTGCCTCACATCGTTTAGACGCGCCCGTCTAACTCACTCGCGTCCATGATCCTAACTGTCATCTCCCCCAGCCAGGAACGCCGCCAAGCTCGGGTCAACCGCAGCCCGTTCCGCATTGGTCGTCTGATAGACCGTGAACTGTCTCTGAGCGACAGCCGCATTTCCAGGAACCACGCGCAGATTCTGCAGGAAGACGGCGAGCACTACATCGAAGATTGCGACAGCCGTCATGGCGTCTTCGTCAACGGTCGGCGGGTGCAGCGCGCGCGATTGCGACCGCGGGATCGCATCGATTTCGGCGTGGAAGACTCCTACGTCTTGTTCGTCGGCAACAACCCTGCCTTTTCGGCCCCCTTACTTAAGAAGGTCGCCGAGATGCCCGAGGGCGGAGACAATCTCGGACGCCTCAGCGCTGTCCTCGACGTCGCCCGCGTTCTGGAGTCGTCGGGTTCCCTCGACGACGTGCTTGCAGCTGCGGTGGACGCGGCTTTGTCGGTCACGGGCGCAGAGCGTGGATTTCTGATGTTGCACGGCTCTGACGGCCAGTTGGATATTCGCGTCGCCCGTGATCGCGAAGGCGAGATTCTCGCCGCAGACGAACTGCGCGTGCCTCACCAAGTCATCGAAGACGCCCTAAAGAATCGATCCGAGCTGTTCGCTATGTCGTTCGACCCGGCCGCCGACACGGACGCACTCGAGCAAGGCCATACTGTGTTGGCCCTGGAGTTGCGCAGCGTCATCTGCGTACCGCTCGTGCGCATTCGGCTCGGACAAGAATCCGAAACTAACCTACTGACGAAGGCCAAAGACACCCTCGGCGTCCTCTACATGGACACTCGCCAGATCGGCGCTAATCTCGCGGACGGTAACCGCGAATTGCTGCAGACGCTCGGCATCGAGATCTCCACGGTTCTCGAGAATGCTCGGCTCCTGAGCGAAAGCCGCCAGCGCCACGATCTCGAGCAGGAGTTGCAAATCGCTCGCGAGATTCAGCAAGCGTTGCTTCCCGCCAAGCTGCCATCGAGCGGGTGGTTCGCAGCCGCCGGCTCATCGGAAGCGTGCTTTCAGGTCGGCGGCGACTACTACGACGTCATCGACCTAGGTAACGACACTTGGGGCATCGTGCTCGCGGATGTCTCGGGAAAGGGCGTCTCCGCGGCCCTCATGTCCTCGCTCTTGCAGGGGGCGTTCTTCTCCGCCGTCGCTTCCAGCGCCGATCTCTCCTACGCAGTATCGAAGATCAATCGCTATATTACCGAGCGCTCCCGTCATGCCCGTTTCACCACGGCGTTTTGCGCCATGATCCAGCGGGACGGCAAGGGGCGCTGGGTGAATGCGGGTCATTGCGCAGGCTTGGTCGTACGGGCTCAAGGCGGTATTGACTGGCTCAAACCGACCGCGGTACCAATCGGACTCTTCGCCGACGCGGAATTCCCTTCCGAAGAGCTGGAGCTGCAACCAGGCGACCGGCTTGTACTCTACAGCGACGGGGTCTCCGAGGCCGCCAACGCTGTCCAAGATCGTTACGGCGAGCAGCGTCTGGCGGACCTCGCCAGCCGCGGAAAGTACGGCTCTGTTCAAGAACTCCATGACGCCCTCATGGATGAGATTGCCGAATTTACGCAAGGCGTCGCTCAGTCCGACGATCTGACGTTGCTTGTCATCGGCTACGAAAGCGAAAAGCCGGTCTAGACCGGCGCAATCCGCGAGAGCTTGAGCATCTTGCGCACTGTCTCCGCTTGTCGCCCGTTTCCTCCAGCGCCATAGGCCCCGCCGAATCTCGACGACATCCGCGTCGATGTCGTGAGTTCCCGCATCCAGTCTTCTTCCCAGTCGGTGACGCCTTTTGCACGCTAGCAATCTCCATGAAGTACAAACCAGGCACAGTGCCGCCTTCCGCACTGTTACTCTGGTGTAGCAGCATGACCTGGACAAACAAGCTGAAGAAGGCGATCGGCCTCTATACCGACCCGACCTGGTTTGAAGCCGCCAAAGCGGGCGACGTCGCCGTGCTCGAAGGCTTCCTGAAATCCGGCATCCGCGTTAACGCCCGTGACCAGTGGGACGACACCGCTTTGACCTGGGCCGCCCAGAACGGCCGCGTGGAAGCGTGCCGCGTTTTGGCCAAGGCGGGCGCCGACCTCGACGCGAGTCAATACGAGGGTGCTACCGCGCTTATCCTCGCCGCCGACCGCGGCCACCTGGAAACTGTTCGAGTATTGGTCGAAGCTGGGGCGAACCTGAGCCTCCACCACGGCAAGGAAGACAAACCCGTACTAGCGTTCGCGGCGCGCGGAGGCCATCGAGCGGTTGTCGACTACCTTCAGGAACAGGGAGCCGGCTGGCGCTAGCCCTCAAGCGGAGCACCGGGGAATCCGGTATCATCGATGAAGCTCTTCCCGTGTCGGGGCGTAGCGCAGCCTGGTAGCGCGCTTGCTTCGGGAGCAAGAGGTCCCGAGTTCGAATCTCGGCGCCCCGACCATTTAACTCAACCACTTACAGCGATGGCCCCGAGAGCGGGGTTGTCCGTGTCCGCGTGGTGTCCGCAAATTGCCAGACCATTCGTAAACCGCGTGCACGGAATTTGAAGTAAGTCCCACTTGCCGATCTTGCCCTCGGTCGTCCTTTTTGGCAAGTTCCAACAACGTGGCAACTTGCTCAAGCATTCGGACAGCGCCACGGCACTGGCTGCACATCTTCCCGTAGAATTGGGGATCTGATGCAATCTGGCTCCGACGTTTTCCCCCGCCTATCTGCTGAAACAAGAACTAGCATGCCGATCCGGTCAGTTCCTCAGCCTAGGTCTACCTCGCCGTCCCGCTACACGAGCCGGATTCAAAAGGGCGGTGCCATGCTTGAAGAGATGCGACAGCTCGTGCGCATGTGGACCGACGCCCCCCTTGATACCAATAAAGCGGAGGTGATTCGCCTGAACCCCCTAAATAAGGCCACCCGGGCCAGAGCCGCCGATGTGCTCAACCGAATCTTTGTGCCGCGTTTCGTCGAAGGTCCGATGAAGTAGGGTTGGAAGCTGCTTGCGCCGCTAGAGCGATTGGATGCGCCGGCACTGATGGTGCGTCCTATCTATTTCTGGTTGACAGCACTCTGAGAACGGCGCTGCAAAACTAGACCACAGAGCGGCGGAGTGAAGGAGCCGGAAGGCGCCGGAAAACCAGACCGCAGAAGTGGTCTAGTTTTGCAGCGCCGTTCTCAAGTTCTTTCGCCGGACCGCTTCCTCTGTCCTTTCCCGGAATCTTCCGTCGAACTTGTAGTGCAACAGCACGCAGGTCACGTCAGCGACCGACGCTCCACTCACGAAGTGTGCGTTCTCTACTAACGGCCCACGACCGTTCTCCCGCCGCGTCAGCGGGAACTTCGTCAACAACGGATCGGCTGAGAACGCTCGCATCCGCAGCCCGCCGTTGAAACAGGGCGGTGCTTCAGCGGCGAATCGATTTCTTAGCGCCGCGGCCGGCAACTCTTGCTTGCGCACATCGGACAAATCGAACCAGGTCGCCGCCTGAACCAACTCCGGACCTGCATCCGGCCATCCATCCACCGGCCCTGGAGCGAACAGATCCAACATCTGCGCGGCCACGGCTGTGTCGGAGTGTTCATTCAGATACTGCAAAAACGACCCTAACGCCAGCCCTTCGGAGAACGGGTAGTCCCAAAGCTCATCCACATCCGCCAGCAGCACCCATCCGCCGTCCCCGTACGTTTCAACCAAGTAGCGCCGCATGGCTGTCCGGAACCAACGGAACGGCAGCTCGCAGCGCAGCACCGTCACGCCGTCGTAGCTCATTGCGCGCTCAACGCTGTCGTCTGTCGAACCGTTGTCGAGCAATACAATCCGCACTGCGCCTAAACGGCGATAGTGCTCGATGTACGAATCGACGTAGCCGCCCGCGTCGCGCATCAAACAAACGACAACCAGGCTTTCGGGGGACGCCGGCGTGCTCGCCCCGGGGCGCAACACCTTGACTCGTCTCGCGGTCGCCGCAAAACCAAGACTCGTGATCGCTCGCGTTTGCCAACGCCACAACCAAGCCTTCGCCGAACCAAGACCTTGTTCAACCCGCTTACCCACTAGGCTTGATCCTCTCGCACGTCGGCAATTTCTGGCCAGAAATGGCAGCTTCCCTCACAATGAATGCTTATGCGCATCTTTCTTGGCCTGCTCAAGAGCTTGGTCATCGTACTCGTCGTCGGCTTCGGGTTGTTGTTCATCCTAAACAAGTTCGTCGGGGTGAAGTTTGAAATGCCCGGCGAGGGCATCGGCATCCCCATCGTTAGTCTGCAAAACGACGAGGCGCACTACGAGGCCATCGAGGCCGACCGCGCACGGGCAGCTGCAACCCTCGCCGAGCTCGAACCTCCTCCGGTCGCACCCACGCCGATACCTGAAGGCGCTCCTTCGGTTTCCGCGCCGGCGCCGGAAGCCAGCGTATTGCCTTTGCCTTCCAGAGCACCCTGGCCTGACTACCGCGGAGCCCATCGGGACGGCGTCTACGACCAAACCGCCATCAATACGGCTTGGCCTAGCAAGGGGCTGCCCGAACTCTGGCGCGTAAAAATCGGCGGCGGCTACGCTTCCATGGTCGTGGCCCAAGGGCTCGTTTACACCATCGAACAGCGCCGCGACCGCGAGGTCGTCGCCGCCTACGACTTGCGCAGCGGTCTGCAGCACTGGGAACACGGCTGGCCCGGGCTCTTTCAAGAATCCATGGGCGGCCCCGGACCCCGCGCCACGCCCACCTGGAGCGACGGCAAACTCTATCCGCTGGGCGCTCTGGGTGAACTCCAGGCGCTCAACGCAAGCAACGGCGAGTTGCTCTGGCGACGGAATATCCTCGAAGACGCCGGCGTCGGCAATCTCACCTGGGGCATGTCCGGAGCGCCGCTCGTCGACGACGGCAGAGTCATTGTTTTCCCCGGCGGCCGCAACAACAAATCCGTCATCGCCTACAACGCCGCCGACGGCTCCATAGCCTGGACGTCGCAAGACGACCAGGGCGGATACGCCTCACCGCAACTGGCGACCCTTGCCGACAAGCGTCAGCTGCTCTACTTCAGCGGCAAGCGCATCGTGGGTCTAGATCCTGCTGACGGATCACTGTTGTGGGAGCATCCCTGGTACTCCAACAACGACATCAACTCCGCCCAGCCGATCCAGGTCGACGACGATCACCTTTGGGTCTCGTCCTCCTACCGGCACGGTTCGGAACTGCTGAAGATCGTCCCCAGAGGCGACGGTTTCGTCGTCGAAGTCGTCTGGGAAAAGAACAGCATGCGCAACAAGTTCAATAGCTCGGTACTGCACGACGGCTACATCTACGGGCTCGACGAATCGATCATGGCCTGTATCGACGTGATGACCGGCGAGCGCAAATGGAAGGGCGGCCGCTACGGCTACGGCCAACTCCTGCTCGCCGGCGAGCACATCGTTGTGCTCACCGAGAGCGGCGAAGTCGTGCTGGTCAAAGCGACGCCCCAGGGCCACGAAGAACTCGCCATGTTCCAAGCGCTTGAAGGCAAAACCTGGAACGTCCCGGCCATAGCCGACGGCATCCTACTGGTACGCAATCAAACCGAAATGGCCGCCTACGATCTTCGCCCGTGACCGCACGACTGTTCATCTGTCTGCTCATCGCTGCGGCCTCATTAGCAGCGCAACCGAAGACCGTCCGCATCGGCGTGCTGAGCCTGTTTGAACCTCGTGAACTAACGCTCCGCGCTTCCCAGGCCGGTCCGCTACGCTTGGCCGGCGGCAGCACGATTGAAGGTCAACGCGTGGCGCAGCTCAGCGCCAACGGCGACAGCGTGCTCATCAGCATCGCTGGTCACGCGCTGGAAACAGATCGTATCTCGACCGCAGGCTCCTTTGAACTCACCGTCCCCGGCAAACTCACACGCCAATACAACGGTGCGCTCGAGATCACCGCGCACGCAGGCGCCCTGCAAGGGGTCGTGACGATGGACCTCGAAACCGCTGTCGCCTCTGCCGTTGCAGGCGAAGCCGCACTCGACGGCCCGCAGCAAGGGCTGCTCGCCCAAGCGGTCGCCTCGCGCTCGTACCTCGCCTCGGGCCGTCGTCACGACGAGTTCGACTTCTGCGACACCACGCACTGCCAATACCTCACCGATGCGCTCGACGAACGCGCTCGCAGCGCTGCCGCCGAGACCGCCGGAACACTGCTCTGGTACAACGGCAAACCTTTCGAAGCGCTGTTCACGCGCAGTTGCGACGGACGCACGCGCACGCCGCAACAAGTCGGCCTCCAAGGGAGCGCCGCCTATCAAAGCGCCGAGTGTCCCATCTGCGCTCGTGCCCCGAAGTCCTGGACGCGCACTCATCCGCTAGCAGAAGTCGCCGCGCTGATCCGCGAGCACAGCGAACAGGCTCGACTCGACGTTGTCCGTCGCCTGGGCTTGGAGGCGATCCCCAGCAACATGTACGAGGCCACGGCCAGCGGTGACACGGCAACCTTCACCGGCGCGGGGGAAGGTCACGGCATTGGTCTGTGCCAACGCGGCGCCGCGGGCTTGGCAAGACAAGGCGCCTCGTGGCGCGATATCCTGCACCGTTACTTCCCCGCCGTTCTCATTCGTTAAGCCATGCCGACCGTGTTCATCCCCACTGCGTTACGCTCCTTCGCCGATGGCCAAGAGTCGATCGAAGTCGTTGGCTCGACCGTGCGCGAAGTGGTCAACAATCTCGATCCGGACTTGCGAGCCGAACTACTCGACGGCGCCAAGCTCAAGCCCAACCTGGCCGTCGCCGTCGACGGTGCAGTGGCCCCGCTGGGCTTGCTCGAACGCGTTGAGGCCGATAGCGAAATCCACTTTATCGCCGCGATCTCAGGCGGCGCGGAAGGACAGTAAACGTCAGCAAATTGTGAACGAAATGTCGCTTTGTGTCAGTAAAATGTCACAAAATGTCAGTGCTCTGGATCGTACTCCCCGGCAGGCGGCGAATCTAGCTACGCCAAGGGGTGCATGCCGCCGCGCAAGGTCCCGGCCTCGGTTGCGCCGAAATGATCGGCGAAGCTGGGGTCAATGGGGCGGCTGTTGTCCATCGAGAGCCAGACGCGCAGCAGGTGGCGTTTGCACTCGGGCTCTGGAGCGTCGATGAATTCGCTGCGGCGATGAAAGGTCGTCCAGTTGTTGAGCAGCAGGACGTCGCCGAGCGCCATGCGGAACGAGGCGTGCATTGCTGGGTCTTCGGCGAGGGCTTCGAGCGTGTCGAGCGCGGCGCGTTGCTCTTCGGTGAGGTTAGGCGCGTCGGCGGACTGGTCGGCGCGGTCGATCAGCACGCGTAGAAAGTGTGCCCCGAAGAAACCGTCGCGCTCGGAGAAAATCGGCAACTCGCAGTAGGGCCGCTGGTTGCCGAGGTCGACGGTGTGCCGCAAGTAGGGGTAGGGACGGCTCAGGGTTTCGAGCACGGCGGGAGCGCGGCGGCGCAACTCGTCCCGTAGGGCGACGGAGCTGACAACGAAGGTGTCTCCACCCTCGGCCGCCGGCTGAATGCAAAGAAAGGCGATGACGTCGCAGCGGTCAGTGTGGAAGCTGAGGCGCTTGTTGGACATCGGCCCGCGAAAGCGCGAGTCGCCCGGCGCATAGCCCGCATCGCGGACAGGGAAGAGGCGCTGGCCCTCGGCGCTTTGCGAAACCGGCGTCCCGAGCTGCAGCGTCAGCGCCCACAAGGCTCGCGCGTCCAGCGGCAGCCCGCGCAGCAGGACGACCCCGGCGCCTTCTTCGAGTTCATGAGAGAGGCGGGTGGCTAGGTCGGCTAGCGCGGGGAGTTTCGCTTCAGCGCGCGTGATGGACTCTGGATCGCGGTTCTCTGTGCGTTCGGCGAGTGCTGCGAGCGCATTTGCTTCGGGCTCTGACAGTTCATACGGCCAGCCATCGCTCTCAAACAACTCACGCCCACGCCAAGACACTGCTTGCAGTCTAGTGTCGCCGTTCATATGTCCGTGTCGAACCGATCTCCGCGCAATGCGCTACTCAACGCCCACTTCAGACTTGCACCGATATCCGTATCTTCCGAAAGTTCCAAGAGCCGCGCTATGAGCCGCTCGCGGTCAATTCCCTTGCCAACCAAGAGTCTGCTGAGAACACCTAGAAGGAAGTGTTGACATTCGTTGATCTTCCGAAGCGTGGCTGGGCTGCGAACCTCTAACGAACCTGGAACGTACGTGTCTCTCGCCGCAATCGTCAGATTCTTAGCCCCAAGGCAAAAAACCTGAGCAAGCGCATCCAATGGAAGACTCCCTACATAGGTGGGTAGTTCTGTATCTCCGGGACCGATCGTTTGCGGCGGCATACTCATTAACCCTGATCGTCCGGCTGGTTATCGCAAATATCCCCGTCGCCCGTCGCCGCCAATTTGGCACGGATCTCTGAATTACCGCCGCAGTAGCGTACGCACCGGAGTTCGGCACCCTGGATAACCCTCAACATCTGGCCTAGTTCAGTCTCGTTGGTTGGTTGCTTCTTTACGTAGCAGTGGTCCGCCTTGTCATATAGATCTGAGAAAAGCTCGGGGGCGTGAACTTGCGGAATGCCGCAAAGAGTGCAACATCCGTCCTCAACGTAGAAATCCCCAGGAACATTGTCTGGATGTGCGTTGACTCGCTTCATGCCGGACCAACTCAGTCTAGTTGTTGTTCAACCAGTTTGGGTTCGGCAGCCCGAACAAGGCTGAGGCGTTGTTGGATGTGGCGAAGCGGTTAAGGGTCTCCCGACGGTAGGACCCGGCGCTTACGCGCCCGGGCTCAGGTAGGCTACGATCAGTCGACGCTACTTCCCCATTGCTATTTCGCGCGGCCTGTGATGGAATAAGCACTCGAATCGATCCACATTACGGTGAAAAGGCTAATTCTGTTGGCCTGTGTGTGCCTGTCAGCCGCCGCACAAGAACCGGATCCCGCCCGCGATCTCGTCAAAAAAGCATATCTCTCGATCCAGAACGGCGACGTCCCAGGGGCTATCGCGCAGTTTGAGGACGCGGTGCGCCTGGACCCCGCCAACCCGCTGGCCTGGAAGCAGCTCGGCTACCTGCAGCTGAAAGCCAACGACCGCCCCGCCGCGCTCGACGCCTTCGCGTGGACGCTCAAGCTGACTCCGCAAGACCACGAAACCGCCCTACAGCGCGCCTTCATCCTGCGATCGCAGGGACGCGCCGAAGAGGCCGCGCAGGAGTTCCGCCGCGTGGCGCAGATCGGCGCACAGCCCTTTGCGCAACAAGCCGCCGCCGCACTGGAGCGCCTCAGCAATGCGAGCGACGGAGCTTTCGCGCACCTTGCGAAGGCGTACGCAGCGCTCTCCGAAAAAGATTACGACCAAGCCGTCGACGATTTCCGCCAGGCACTGGCCGCGGCGCCGGCGCGGCCCCAGATCGAGAAGGAACTGGCCTACGCGCTGCTCAAAACCGGCGCGACGCTCGAAGCTCGTGAAGCCTTCTCGCGGGCCGTGCATCTGGACCCCGCTGACGAGCGGGCCGCGATGGAGTTGGCTTTCTTGCAACACGAGACCGGGCAGGCCGCCGAGGCTTTGGCGAGGTTCCAACGGCTCGCCGGTTCCGAAGATGCGCAGGTCCGCGAACTGGCCGCCGCCACGGCGCGCAATCTCGAATCGGAACTCGATGCGGCCATCGCGCGCTGGGTCGAAGCAATCGTCCAAGACCCCGCCAACCGTTCGGTCCATCTCGAACTTGCCGAGCTCTACGAAAAGCGCAACCAGCCCGCCAAAGCCGCCGCGCAATACCTGGAAGGCTGGCGGCTCCCTGGCCCCGACGGCGATGAAGTGTTGCTCAAACTGGCACGTGCGAGCCTGGCAGCCGGCGACTCCGAAAGCACGCACGGCGCCTGGTTGCTGGCCGCACAGTCGGCGGAGACGCGGATTGCCGAGACGGCGAAAACTCTGATGCCCAGCCGCTTCCCTTGGGCGAGCGAGTTCCGCGCTGCCCTGGCCCTGGACCCCGAACACGCCGGGCTGCGGCGAGAGCTAGCCTACCTGTTGTTAGAAGTCGGCGAGCGCGATCCGGCGATAGCCGAGTTCGAGACGCTGCTGGCCGCGCATCCGAATGACTATCAGGCCGCCGCGCAGTTGGCCTTTCTCTACCAAGAAGCCGGGGAGGCGGAACGCGCCGCGGCGCTGCTCGAACAAGCGCAGGAGTCGCAAGACCCCGAAGTGGCCGAACCGGCACGCTTGCAACTCGAACGCATCCGCGAAGAACGCTCGGCGCCGTTGCGCGAGTTGGGCGAGAAGAGTTTAGAGAAGAGTTATCTGCTCGACGCTCAAAAGCAGTTCGCCGAAGCCTACTCGGCTAACCCGACCGACTATGCCGCCGCGCTCAAGCTGGGCGTCGTCCACAACCTGATGCAGCAAGACCGCGAAGCGATTGAGTGGTTCCGCATCGCGACCGCCAGCGACGACCCGCGCATCGCCGGACAAGCCTCGCGCTCCTACGCCAACCTGGCGCCGCAATACCGCTTTGCGCGCACGACGGTTTGGATGTATCCGTTCTATTCGCGGCGCTTCAGCACGGTGTTCGGCTACGCGCAGGCGAAGACGGAATTTCGTATCGGGAACTCGCCTATCAAACCGTACATCTCGTTGCGGCTAGCGGGGGACGTGCGGCGGCGGGCGGGCGGATCTTCTCCGAGCCTGTTGTCGGAGAGTGCGTTGATCGCTGCTGTCGGCGCCAACGCTCGCCTCGATCACGGCGTCACGCTGTGGGGCGAGGCGGGCGAATCGTTCAGCTATTTGGGTTCGACTCCTGACGGTGTGCCGCGCGCCGCGCCGGACTATCGCGGCGGAGCGAATTGGTTTCGGGCCCGGGGCTCGACGCTGGGCGGGAATGAGGCTGGGACGTTCTATGAGGCCAACGTCGACGTGGTGTACGTGAGCCGCTTCGACGACGATGTGTTGGCCTATTCACAGTTCCGTCCCGGCTACCGGCTGCCCAATCGTGGCCCGCTGCGCGCGCAGATCTACTGGAACTGGAACGTCACCGCGGATACCAGCCGCGAGTACTGGGGCAATTACGTTGAGACGGGGCCGGGCTTCAAGCTGCGCGTGCCGACCGTCACGCCGCCAATGGATTTCTCGGTCGACTTCGTGCGCGGCGTGAACTTGTCGAACCAAGGGAACACACGCGGACCGAACTACTTCGATCTGCGCATCGGCGTCTGGTATTCGTTCACCCGCTGATGCGACGCGTGGGCGCACTGCTGGCGCTGCTGACGGTCACGCTGGGGGCGCAGACGAGTTATCGGGTGCAAGTGGCCGAGCCTGAGGTTTGGCATAGATTGCTTTCGACGCTGGGCATCGAAGCGACGACGGAGCGGGCGCCCTTGCGCATTGCCATCGGCGCCGATAGGCAGCTCGGCGTAAGCGAGTCGGGTGAGAAAGTGCGCGTGGCTTCGGTTGTCGATTCGCACGATCCAGACCTCGACATTTTCTGGGAGGAGCCTGCCGAGGTCGCGGTCTACTCGTTGCCGGAGTCGGCCAGGGTGTTCGTTCGCGAACGGCACACCGCGGCGCCGTTGATGGCAGGAGTGGGCGATACGCTGTGGCTCGCCGTGCCGCCTGGCGCCGCGGGCTACGAACGCTTCCCTTATTTACTGCATGCGCTGGTCGACCTAGGCCTGGAGCCGCCTTTTCGCGGCGATCGGCTGTGGGCGTTTTTTGATTCTTCGTACCGGCTGCGCGCCGACCCCGGCTACCTGGCGCGCCAGTGGCGCGAGGCCGGCATCAGCGGCCTGCACGTCGCCGCTTGGCACTACTACGACCCCGACTCCGAGAAGGCGGCTTATCTCGACAAGCTCATCGCCGCTTGCCGCCGTGAAGGCATCCTTGTCTACGCCTGGCTAGAGCTGCCGCATGTCAGCGAAAACTTCTGGCAGGAGCATGCTGAGTGCCGCGAAAAAACAGCCTCGCTGCAAGACGCTAAACTGGACTGGCGCAAGCTGATCGACCTCACCGACGTCGCTTGCGCGGCCGCGGTCGAGACGGGCGTTGAGCGGCTGTTGACGGCCTTCGACTGGGACGGCGTCAACCTGGGCGAGCTCTATTTTGAGTCGCTGCATGGCCCCGATAACCCCGCGCGCTTTACGCCGATGAACGAGACGGTACGGACCGAGGCGAAACCGTTGCTGGGCTTCGACCCGCTTGAGCTTTGCGATGCGCAGGGCCCGCACCATTGGTCCAAGCAACCCGCAGATTGGCAGGCCTTCGTCGACTATCGAGCGGAACTCGCGCTGCGCCTGCAGCAACATTGGCTAGGGATCATCCGCGCGACCCTGCCAGAGGCTAACGTGGTCATTACGCAGATCGACGACCAGTTCGACCCGCGGATGCGCGAGCTGCTGGGCGCCGACGCGGCCACGCTGCTCGAGTTGGACGATCCCTTCACCCTGCTCATCGAAGACCCCGCGCCATTGTGGTCGCTCGGTCCCGAACGCTACCCCGAGATCGCCCGCCGCTACCAACCGCTGACCGACTCGCCCGAGCGGCTGGCAATCGACATCAACATCGTCGAGCGCTACCAGCAGACTTACCCAACGCGCAAGCAAACGGGCGGCGAATTGTTTCAGCTCGTCGATCGCTCCTCGCGTTCGTTTGCGCGTGTCGCGCTGTACTTTGAGAACTCCATTTCTCCGGTCGATCTCGCGCTGCTGCCGCAAGCGTCCGCGGGGGCCAAGCTGCTCGAAGCTTCGCCATCCAAGGTCATCGCGGAAGCTCCGCAACCGTTCGGCGTCAATTGGAGCGGTTTCGCGAAAGTCGACGGCGCGGTTTGGCCCGTGGCGGACTCAATTACCGTCTGGCTACCGGCTGGACACCACAAGGTCGAGCCCGCCGCCGTCCATCCGCCCGGCCGTATCGTGCGCTTCACGGGTGATTTGCTTAGTGCTCAGGTCGTCGAGCAGACCGTCAGCCTCAGCTACAAGTACTCCGCCCGCTCGATCGCATTGCTCGATCGCCGCCCCCGGCAGGTCACCGTCGATGGCGCTCTCATCGAGCCCGATCTGGTCGCCGCAAAGCGTCATTGGTCGCTGCGCCTACCCCGCGGCAGCCACACAGTTACGCTGTCGTTCTAGCTGCTTTGTTACGATACCTTCACAGATGGCGGGTGAAGTCCAAGCGACGGAATTGACAGGGGCGCCCCAGATCCCCAACCGGCTTTTCTTCCGCATCGGCGACGTCGCCGAGCTTGCCGGACTCGAGGCCTACGTGTTGCGCTACTGGGAAACTGAGTTCCCCGTCCTCAAGCCCAAGAAGACTTCTAACGGCCAGCGGCAATACCGGCGCAAAGACGTCGAGGTCGTTCTCGAAATCAAGCGGCTGCTCTACGATGAGGGTTATACGATCGCCGGGGCCCGCAAGGCGCTCAAAGACAAGACGCGCAATAAGAGGACGCGTTCCGCGGCCAAGCCTCGGTCGCAAGGCGCCCTTTTTGCCGATCCCAGCAACGAAACGATCGACATGATCAAGAAGGAACTCCAAGAGCTACTCGCCCTGCTCCGTTAGGCCGCCCGCATGCCGCGCATTCTTATCACCAACGACGACGGCATCTCTGCGCCCGGCATCCACGCTCTCGAAGCCTCGCTGGCGCGCATCGGCGACGTCTACACTGTAGCGCCGCTCTACGAGCAAAGCGCGGCCAGCCGCCGGATCACATTGCGCAAGCCATTCCGTTATGAGATGCACGGCAAGAACCGCTACGCCGTCGACGGCACGCCTGCCGATTGCGGCATGATGGCACTCACCTTGCTGCTCGACTTCAAGCCGGACCTGGTCGTCTCGGGCATCAATAACGGTCCGAACTTGGGCGAGAACGTTTATTACTCCGGCACGGTCGCCGGCGCCGCCGAAGGCGCCAAATACGGCATCCCGGCCATCGCCATGTCGGTCAACCAGCGCGTCGACATCGACTATGGCCCGGCGGCGGACTTCGCCATGAAGATCGCGCTGCGAACGCTGGAACACGGGCTGCCCGCCGGCATCGCGCTCAACGTCAACGTGCCCCATCCGTCGTATCACGGCGTTGCCATCACGCATCAAAGCGGACGCCTCTCACGCAACCTGATGATCGAGACGCAAGATCCCTACGGACGCCCCTACTACTGGATGCACGAAGAGATCCCCGTCCACGACGCCGAACCCGGCAGCGACTATGCCGCCGTCCGCGACGGCAAAGTTTCGATTACGCCGTTGCGGTTTGACCACACCGCCCACGACCTCATCGAATCGCTTCGCGGCTTCGAAGAGTAAGTCGCTGACGGGGCGACTCCGATAGTAGACACTCTACCTTCGTAGTGGTAGATTATCTACCATCGATATGGCTTCTCTGATACAAGGCACGCTCGACATGCTGGTGTTGCGAACGCTTCTATTCGGTCCGGCGCACGGGCACGGCATCGCCAAGCACATCCAACGCACGTCAGAAGACGTCCTGCAGGTAGAACATGGCTCGCTCTACCCGGCGCTGCATCGCCTTGAACGTCAAGGCTGGATCGTCTCCAAGTGGGAACAGGCGAAAGACCGCAACCGCGAGTTGAAGTTCTACCGGCTCACCGCAGCGGGCAGAAAACAACTGCTCGCTGAAGAGTCGAAGTGGCAGGAAGTCACCCGCGCCATCGGGCTGGTCATGGCCCCGCCCGAGAAGAGCTAAGGTCATGCGTTGGCTCCGCCGCAACGAGGATCTGGAACGCGAGCTGGAAGCGCACCTCGAGCTCGAAGCCGAGGAGCAAGCAGACAGTGGCCTCGCGCCCGATGAAGCCCGCTATGCAGCACGGCGAGCCTTCGGCAACGTGACGTCGGTGAAAGAGGACACCCGCCGCGCGTGGGGCTGGATGCAGGGCCTGGATGCAATCGCCAGAGATCTGCGCTTCGCACTGCGCACTTTTCGGCGTGGGACCGGCGCCTACGTGTTTGCCATCGTCGTGCTTGCCGTCGGCATCGGCATGACCACCGCGCTGTTTTCGTTGGTCCACGCAGTTCTGCTGCAGCCGCTGCCCTTTCCCAATCAGAATGCTCTCCGCGTTGTTTGGAAGGCCCTCCCAGGGAGTCCGTATGCCGTGGAATTGGCCTACGCAGAGGTGGAAGACCTGACCGAGGGCATCGATGTCTTTGAATCGGTCGCGGTGCTGCCGACCACGCCCTACGCCAACGGCAGGGTAGTCCAAGGACCGGGGCTTGAGCCAGTCGATGTGGATACGGCGCCGGTCTCGCCCGACTTCTTTCGGACTCTTGGCGTCACTCCGATGCTGGGTCAAGACTTTCCCCCTTCCGGCGACGACGAGGCGCGAGGTCCCACGGTAATACTCAGCCACGATTTGTGGCGCGGGTATTTCAGCGCCGATCGCTCTATCATCGGCAGAAAGATCAGCATCGACGGGCGCGCTTACGGGGTGCGCGGCGTCATGGGTCCCAGTATTGACTTTCCGCGCAGGGCCGAGCTCTGGTTGCTCCTTTCCAATTCCTCCGCAGGTAGAGGCGGCCAGTGGCTGCAGGCCATTGCCCGAGTGGTGCCGGGCACCTCGGACGAACAGGTAAGCGCTCAGCTACGCGGCCTGTTCAAACGCCAGGCGGAGGAGTACCCGCAGTTCTATCCCGCAGCACAGGAGCCGGTCATCAAGCGGTTGACTGACTACTGGACTGGATCAACTCGTCTCCAGTTGTTGGTTTCGTTGGGGTCATCGTTTCTTCTCTTGATCGCGGCCTGCATCACCGCAGGCAATCTTTTTCTATCCCGAGCTTTCGCCCGCAGGCAAGAGATCGCAACCAGGACTTCGTTGGGAGCGACCGCGCGGCAGGTCTTCTCTCAATTCGCGGTTGAGGGTTTGGCGGCAGGAATGATCGCGGGAACTCTCGGGTTAGCGATCGCTTGGGCGTTGATCGAGTTGCTGGTTGCTTGGGCGCCCGCCGAGATTCCGCGCATCGCCGATGCGGGCATCCATAGCGAAGTGATCTTCTTCGCCGCATCGGTATCGCTGCTGACGGCTTTGGCCTGCTCGCTCGCACCCACATGGCTAACGTCTCGGCTGAATGCGGCTCTTTTTCTTCGTGAGGGTGGCGTGCGACTCACCGGCGGTCGGGGCCCAAATCCGTCGGTAAGGATTAGGGCGAGGGCGCGGTAGGGGTGAGCGAAGGTGTCGGGAGGGCCG
>JAQCLD010000005.1 GCA_027592785.1 Acidobacteriota bacterium | reverse complement strand
GCCCCTGCTTACTAGACTCTCCGCTTCCCACGCCGCTGCTGCTCCTCGCTTACCAACGGATCGGGGGCGGGGCCAACGGACGATCCAAGCTGTGTTCACGGCTGGGCAAACCGCCGTGACCGTTGTTCTGCTTACGGCATCTCTGTTGATCGCCGTCAGCCTCCATGCCCTGCTCACCGAAGACATTGGCTTCGCCAACCGGGACGCCGTGACGATGCACCTCCATCCCCGCGGCCCCCAATTCACCCGAGAAAGCCAAGACGCGTTTTACGAGCAGTTACTCGACCGCCTGCGCCAGTCTCCCGCTGTGACAAGCGCCGGCGCGATCTTGCAGCGACCGCTGGAAGGCCCGATCGGGTGGGAGGCGGCGTACCGCCAGAATTCAGAGGATGCTGTGCCCGAAGAAAAGCTACCGGCCGCCAACTTCCAGGTGGTCACACCGGGCTATTTCCAAACGGTTGGCACGACGCTGTTGGAGGGGCGCGACTTCGATGACCGCGATGATCGAGACGGTCCCCAAAGCGTCGTGGTCAGCCGCAGCCTCGCGGATCGTTTGCGCAAATCCGGACAAGAGCCTTTAGGGAGCCGCATCGAACTTGAGTACGGTAGGCAGCGCGGGTGGACCGTTGTCGGAATCGTAGCGAACGCACGGTATCGCGGGATCCAGCGCGACAATGATGACCTCTACGTGAATTACCTGCAGGTCCAGATCCCCGTGCGATACCCCGTCGTACGCGGCAGCGGAACTGCCGCGCAGCTTGCCGAGCTGGTTCGGAGCGAGGCCGCGCGTCTCGATCCCACGGTGGCGGTGGGCGAGGTTGCCACGATCGGTCAACTCGTCGAAAGGGACACCGCGTTGCAGCGCTTCAACATGGCTCTGCTCTTGGTGTTTGCCTTCGGAGCAACGCTCCTGGCGGGAGCCGGCGTCTACAGCGTCGTGGCCGAAAACCTTTCCGAGCAAAGACGTGAGATCGCCATCCGCATGGCTCTAGGCGCGGATCGTGGCCGCTTGATCGGCAAGCTGGTGGCGGCGGCATCGGCGTTCGTGATTCTTGGAGCCCTTGCCGGAGTGTGCTGCGTGCTATTGCTCGGCCGTTACGTCGCCGACCTACTGTACGCGGTAACTGCTGCAGATCCGGTCGTCCTAGGCTCCGTCGTGGCGTTCGTGCTGTTCGTGTCCGTCTTCGCAGCTTTCATTCCCGCGTGGTCCATTACAGGACGAGAGCCGCGCACCGTTTTGCAGGCGGATTAAGCTAACGCGAATCTTCTTGCACATGGCGCTGGGCCTTCCACTCTAACCGCCGCCCGTCGCTCGATACCGTTGCCGCACCGTCGAGGTCGGTTCTTAGAACAGACACGTGGCGGCGAGCCAAGCGTTGTATAACCTCGGCGTGCGGATGGCCATATAGATTCTCGAAGCCGGCGGAGACGATTGCGACGGTGGGATGCGTCAGCTTCAGCAATACGTCGGACGTGGAGTTGCGGCTGCCGTGGTGCGGCGTCTTCAGCACGGCGATGTGCGGGTTGTTTAAGTGAGCGATGAGATATTGCTCACCTTCGTGTTCGATGTCTCCAGTCAGTAAGAAGCGATGCTCGCCGTAGTCAAAGACCAACACCAACGAGCGGTCGTTCCTCCCGGTACAAAGCTCACAAACGATCGCCGTCACGTCCACCGCGCCCGCCGCGAACGAATCGCCGCTGGCCAAGAAGCGAATCCTTGTACCGCTCTCGCGCGCCGCCTCCAACAGCGGACGAAACTCCGCGCTCAACAAGATCCGCGGCAACCACAACTCGCGCGGCGCGAATCGCCGTAACACCGCCTCGGCGCCGGCCATATGGTCGGCGTCGGCGTGCGTAATCGCCAAGAACGCTAAGCGCTTGATTCCCCTCCTCCCTAAGTACGGTGCGACGATTCGCTCGCCGATGTCGAAGGCCGAGGGCTCGTCGCTGCCAAAATTCGGGAACCCGCCGGCGTCGACTAGGCCAGCTTCTCCATCTGCCAGGCCAACCAGCAGCGCTTCTCCTTGCCCGACGTCGATCGCCGTCAACTCCAATCGCCCCTTCTTTAGGTCAGGAGCAAACGGATGCAGTGCAATCACGACCCAACAAGCCGCGGCTGCGGCTGCAGCCATCCACGCTTGCCAACGGCCTTTGTCGATCGCCCGCGCCAACAGAACGCAGGAGGCCAACGCCGCGGCAATCGACCACGCTCCCGGCGGCGGAGTCTGATACTGCAAGCCGTCCCACTGCGAAACCCACGATACGCAGGTCGACAGCAAACCAGCGGCGGCCGTCGCAAGCTGAAACAGCGGCAGAGCCCCGGTCAGCAATGCTGCAAATCCAGCTGGAGCGATGACGATCAACAGCGGCGCAACAGCCAGGTTGGCAAACGGAGCAGCCAGCGCCAGCCGCTGAAAGTGGTACGCCAACGGGGCCGCTAGCACCAACGTGATCGCGGCCGAAACAATCAACACCGAGACCGCCGCCCAACCGATTCTCGCCGGCCCCACAAGCGCCAACTCCACCCATCTCTTGCGCAGCCCAACGATGCGGCTCAGTGGCTCCAGCCAATCGCGCAAGGCCACCCGGCGCACCACCACTTCGACGGGCAAGCGCATATCGCGATCGGCATTCCAGATGTCTCTCAGCACTTGCCGTCGCGGTCGCGTCACCCGCTCGGCGAGCGGCGCTCCGATGCCCGCAATCGCGGCCACCGCCAAGAACGACAACTGGAACCCTGCATCCGCGATCCACGCGGGCTCCCAACACAAGAAGGCCAGCGCCACGCCGCAAATCACGTTCAGCGCCTGCCGCCGTCGATACACCGCCGAGGCCGTCAGATAGGCCGCCAACATCCAGGCCGCACGCGAAACCGGAAGCTGGGAGTCCAACAACAGCGCGTACCCAAAGGCCACCGCTGCGCCCGTCGACCAGGCCAAACCCATCGGCAGCCCCAACGCGCGAATCAACCCAATCGCCAGCGCCGCCAGCAGACCGACATGCATGCCCGAAACCACCAACACGTGGTACGCCCCACTCAACTCAAACCGTGACCTGGTTTCCTCGTCCAGCCCCCGCGATTCGCCCAACGTCATGGCTCGCACGATCGCTGCATTCGCGGCCCCTTGCGGGCCTAGCCGTGCCTCTAGCCGATCGAAACGCTGCCGCGCTGCCAGCCGCAAGTCCCACAATCGTGCTTCAAGCCAATACCCGCCCGTGCCCTCGTCAACCAGCAACGGTGTCCCGCGGCGCACCGCAGCCGTCAAATACACGCCTTGCTCCGCCAGCCAGCCCACCCGGTCAAACGCCCCCGGGTTGCCGTAGTTACGCAGCGTCCGAACCTGCGCCAGGAATTCCAGCCGCGTTCCGTACGCCAGCTCCAACGCGGGATCCTCCGGTTCGCGATCCGCCGTGACCAAGATGCCGCCCGAAACCGCATCCCCGGTGTAAACCGATTCCGCCTCAAGCACAAACTGGTCCCCGTAATCCAACGCCTCGGGCGGACGCCGCACCCAGCCGCTTAGCCGCACCGTGCGGTAGTCGGGACTCAAGTCATCTTGGAGAACCAAATCGACCCGATCCAAGCGCACCGGCGCCTCAAGGCTTCCTACACCCAGGCCCGCCAACCCGAAGGCGCAGGCCAGCGCAGTCAGCCCGACACGCCAGTCCGGCGCCCGGAGACCGAGGGCTCCCAGCCCCGCCAGCGCGGCGGCGGCGGTTAAAGCTTGGTTAGAATCGGTGGCGGCAAAACGAGCCGCCCAAACGCCGCAGGCAAAGGCTGCCAGGGGCGCGAGTAAGGGGATCCGCACGGATCTGGGCTCATCTTACTCGAACGCCGGGCTCAGTAACCGCCAACCTTTCCCCCGCGCCTTGTAGTTAAGTCCCCAAAGTCGGTCTAATCTAGAGGCAAGTTTTGCTCTTCCGCAATCGCAGAATCCTATTCGTGCTCGTGTTGGCTTGCGCTCTAACGGCGCTGGGCGCCGAGCCGTTCGAGTTCGCCTGGCCACAGTGGCGTGGACCCAACCTCAACGGCTCCAGTTCCGTGGCTCGAAATCTGCCGGTCACCTGGAGCGCGACCGAGAACGTCGCCTGGCGCGTCGCCCTGCCCAGCTGGAGTGCTGCAACGCCCGCGATCTGGGGCGACACGGTTTTCGTAACGTCCGCGGAGGAGGGTTTCGACGGTTCCAAAGCCGAAACCAACGACAAGATTCTCCTGCTGGCGATCAGCCGCGAGGACGGCTCAGTCCGTTGGCAACGCGTCATCGGCTCGGGCAACCAAACCCGCCGCAAGCAAAATCTCACTTCGCCCTCGCCGATCACCGACGGCCGCCATGTCTGGTCGATGACCGGTTCCGGCTCCTTGCAATGCCACGACTTCAACGGCAAAGAGATTTGGTCTCGTGACATCCAGGGCGATTTCGGCGATTTCGGACTCAATCACGGCTACGCCTCTTCGCCTCTGTTGTATAGGGGCAAGCTGTATTTGCAAGTCCTCCACGGCATGAGGACCGATGCGCCCTCCTACGTTGTGGCGATCGAGAAAGCCACGGGAAAGGACGCGTGGCGCGTCGAGCGGCCGACCGACGCCGTTTTTGAATCACCCGACAGCTACTCCACGCCCACCATCGTCGTTATTGGCGGCAAACCCCAGCTCGTCGTCCTGGGCGGCGACTACGTCACCGGACACGACCTCGACAAGGGCGCGGAGATCTGGCGCATGGGCGGTTTGAACCCCGAACGCCACCGCTTCTACCGGACCATCGCCTCAGCCCTGACCATCGGCGACGTCGTCTACGCATCCAGTACCCGCGGTAAGCCCTTCTTGGCTTTTCGGCCGACCGGAACCGGCCTGCTGCCCTCGTCGGCGGTTCTGTGGAAGAACGAACTCGGCTCCGACGTCCCCACGCCGGTCACCGACGGCAAACGTATCTTCGTCGTCAACGACCGCGGCATCGTCGTTGCCCTCGACGCTCAAACCGGTCACATCTCGTGGGATCGGCAGCGCATCGAGGCCGGTACCTATAGCTCGTCTCCCTTATTGGCTGACGGTAAGATTTACGCCGTCAACGAAGAGGGCTCCACAACGGTCCTTTCGGCTGGGGATGACTTCGAAGTTCTCGCGGTCAATCGTCTCGACAGCCGCACCCTCGCTAGTCCCGTCGCCGTCGGCAATCAACTGTTCATACGAACAGCCGACGCATTATACTGCCTAGCAAAGAAGTAGCGTCCACGCTGGCGTTATTCTGCTGGGAGAATGAAATCATGGCCGAAGAGCTCCGACTGGGAGATATTATCGACGACCACTGCTCGAAGTGCGGGATGGTCACCAATCATTCAGTTGTCTCAATAGTGGACGGGACGGCGGCGCGCACCCAATGCCGCACCTGTGGCGACGAACATAAGTATCGGAAGGCCAAGGGCGGCAGGAAGAAATCGTCAAGCAAGGCGGATCTGTTCGCCGAGGTGCTTTCCAAGATCGATTCGTAGTTGCGGCCGACGAAACATTCAACCGGCCTCGGGCATCTAATGACAGTGGCCGGCACTCACGCGCCGGCCAAGTAGGAGGAGAGAAGAGATGAAGAGATTCCTTGCCGCCACGTTCGTTGGCATTCTCGCTGTAACCGCGGCCTTCGCCGACACCCTAACCCTCAAGAGCGGCGTCGTCGCGGATGGGACCTATCTCGGCGGCAATAGCCGTGATGTCAAGTTCGTCGGCGCCGACGGGAAAGTCGGCACGTATTCGGTCCAAGACGTCGCTTCGCTGAGCTTTGGAGACGCGGCGCCGGCCGCCGCTGCGATTTCTGCTCCCCGGCCAATCACCGCGCCCAGGCCGGCTGCCGTTGCGATGGCCACAACGATTCCTGATGGTACGGTCTTGACGGTGCGCATGATCGATTCGATTGATTCCGACAGTGCGGCTGTCGGCGATCGTTTTCGGGCCAGCTTGGATGAAGCGCTGGTCGTCAATGGCCGCGAGCTCGCCCCGCGCGGAGCCGACGCGATTGTGCAATGAGCCAAGGTCGACCAGGCCGGACGCATCACGGGCCGCGAGGAAATCGCCATTGAGCTGGCCGCGGTGACGATCGACGGGCGCGAAACCGCCGTTACGTCCAACTTCGCTGAGCTCTCGTCCAAGTCCAAGACGACGCAAACGGCCAAGACCGCCGGCGGCGGCGCCGCAATCGGCGCGCTGATCGGGGCCATTGCCGGTGGCGGTAAGGGCGCGGCAATCGGCGCCGGCGTCGGAGCCGGCGCGGGCACTGTCTACTCTGGGACACGCGGCACGAGCGTCAAGGTTCCCTCCGAGACGCTGCTGACGTTCGTCACGCGAGCCACCGCGACGCGCTAACTGAAAAGAGCTAACTAGGTCACCGATTCCAAGGCGGGGCTGCTTCACGGAGCGCCCCGCCCTTTTTTGCGCGCTGCGGCAGTTCCTTGCGCCGTCATCCCCCTGCGCTATGCTCATCGTTTCCCGAGGAGTCGCAGCTATATGTCCAAACACCCCCCGCGCGCTTACCGTAATCCGGAGTTCTTGAACGGCCCCGAGGCCAGGCCCATTCGCATCCTCTCCGAGTACCTGGAACCTCGCGCCCGTCTGCGTCGGTTCGACATCAAGGACACCATCGTGTTCTTTGGCTCGGCCCGCTTCAAAGATCTCGAGACGTCGAATGCCATCGCCGCCGAAGCCACTACGCCCGAGGCCAAGCAGCGAGCCGAGATGCTGCTTCGTGGGGCCGAGTACTACGAAGACGCCAGGGAGCTATCGCGCCGCATCACCGAATGGGCCGACGAGAACCGCGAAGCCGGTCACCACTTCGTCGTCTGCACCGGCGGAGGCGGCGGCATCATGGAGGCCGCCAATCGTGGCGCTCAAGAAGCAGGCGGGCAGTCTGTCGGCTTCAACATCTCGCTGCCGTTCGAACAAGAGCCGAACCCCTACATCACCCCCGAACTCTCGTTCGAGTTCCACTACTTCTTCATGCGTAAGCTTTGGTTCGCCTATCTGGGCAAGGCGCTGGTCATATTCCCCGGCGGCTTCGGCACTCTGGACGAACTGATGGAGATTCTCACGTTGGTCCAAACCAACAAGCTGCGCAAGCAGGTGCTGGTAATCGTCTACGCACCTAAGTTCTGGAAGAAGGTGCTGAACCTCGAAGCGCTCGCCGACTTGGGCACGATCTCTGCCGAGGATGTCGACCTGTTTCAATACGCGGAAACGGTCGATGAAGCGTACGAAAAGCTCACCTCTTGGCTCCAAAGCCGTTATTTGCGCGGTTAGCCGTCACGTAACATTGTTCACTCCGGGTGGGTTGGGCCTTGGTCCCTTGCTAAGGCTGTGATAATCTGCGGTTGCCCACGGAGGCACTGACTATGTTGCGTAAAGGATTGATTCTCCTAGCGATTTCGCTGACCGTCTCACTGGCCGCGCAGGCGCAAGCTCCGGCGGGCGGAGGCGCTGGAGGAGGCGGCGGCACTCCAGGCGGCGGGACTCCGGGCGGCGGGAACCCAGGCGGAGGGAACCCAGGAGGCGGGCGCCCGGGAGGCGGCAACAACGATGGCGGCTTCGGCGGGCAACAACAACGACAGCAACAGCAGCAACAGCAGCAGCAGATGCAGCGCCCGATCTTTCTCTCGGGCAACGTCGTTTTGGCCTCGGGCGAGGCCCCCATCGAACCGATCATGATCAATCGCGTCTGCGGCATGCAGAAGACGCCCGAGGGCTACACCGATTCGAAAGGGCGTTTTAGTTTTCAGGTTGGGCAAAATCAGCAGTTCGCCGTCATGGACGCCTCGATCGCCGGCGGCCAGAGCGCGGCTACAGGTCTTGGCGGCACAGGCGTATTCGGTAGCCTCGGGGGCAGTAATATGGGCATCGATTTGAGCGGCTGCCAGCTTGAGGCCGATGCCTCAGGCTATCGTTCGGATCCCATCTTTCTCACCCGCCGCCGTCCCATGGATCGCGCCGAGGTCGGCACGATCATTCTGACTCCCTTGGGTGGGATGCAAGCGGCTGTCGTCAGCGCCACCTCTCTCGCCGCGCCTAAGAAGGCAAAAGCCTCGTTCGCGAAAGCTATCAAGGAGCTGGGTAAAGGTCCTTCCGCCAACCTCGAAAAGGCAATCGGAGAATTAGAGAAGGCTGTCGGCGAATACCCTGCGTATGCGATGGCCTGGACGACGCTCGGTCAGGCCAAGGCCCAGGGCGGCGACAATGACGGCGCCATCGTAGCCCTCGAAAAGGCCGTGGACGCTGACCCGCGCTACATTCGCCCCTATGAGCCACTCGTTCGCCTGTACATCGGTAAGGGCGACTGGGAGCACGCCGCGGAGCTGTCCAAGTTTGTCCTCAGCGTGAATCCCGCGGATACGAAGATGCGCTGGTACCAGGCAGTATCCAACTTCGAGACGGGCCGCGACGACGATGCCATCTCGCTGCTAGGCGAAATTCAGAATGACGCCGAAGCCGCCAAGCAGTTCCCGCAGTCCCACCACATCATGGGTCTGATTTACGCCAAGCGCGGCCAGTTCGGCGAGGCAGCCGCAGCCTACAATCGCTACCTAGAACTGGTTCCGGCTGCACAGGCCGCCGAGGCCATTAAGAAGCAACTCAACGAGTTGGAGCAGCTCGGCATCATTTAGGCGGGGGGCGCGCTAGTTTGTTCCGCAAACGTTGCTGAGCCATTCTGCCCCTCACCGTTGCTTGGCGCTTCGCCTGGCCCGTGATAAACTCCGATTGCCCGCCCGGTGTTGCGTAAAGGATTGATTCTCTTAGTTGTTTCGTTAACGGTTATATTGGCGGTCACCCAGGCGCAAGCACCAAAGAGCAGCACCGACACCGTCTTCTACAATCCACACCGGGTAGATCCGCAGGTGGCTAGCGCCCGAAGACGGACAGCGTCGGAGCAACGGTCGATAGGCTCAGGGGGCCGCACGGACACCCCAAATCCTTTGGGAGCGGACGCCGTCGTCAGCGCCACGTCTCTGGCCGCGCCGAAGAAAGCTCGGGCCGCGTACGACAAGGCGGTGAGACAGATCGACAAAGGCCGTCCCGTCAACCTCGCTAGGGCCGGTCAGTACCTTGAGGAGGCTGTCGCGGAATACCCCGAGTACGCAGCCGCATGGACCAAACTCGGACAGCTGAAAGCCGACACCGGGGACCCCGACGGAGCCATCGCAGCCTTGGAGAAATCCGTGGAGCTGGTCGAACGCTACCTTCCGCCCTATGACGCTCTGGTTTGGCTGTACATGGCCAAGGAAGATTGGGACCACGCGACCGAGTTGGCCAAGTTTGTGCTCGACATCAATCCGTTGGTCGCCAAGATGCGCTGGTATCAAGCCGGGTGCGCCTACGAATCAGGTCGTGACGACGAAGCGATTGTACTCTTTCGCGAAATCCAGAATGATGCCGAAGCCGCCAAACAGTTCCCGCAAACTCATCTGTTCATGGGTCTCATTTACGCCAAGCGCGGACAGCTCGCGGAGGCCGCCGAGGCCTTTAAGCTTTACCTGGAATTGGATCCGAATGCACAGGCCGCCGCAGCCGTCAAGCAGCAGCTCAACGAGTGGCAGCAGCTCGGCGCACTTTAGGGTGTCCTGCCTCTAGTTCTTGCCCGGAACCTTATCGAGCCACTCCGCATCGGCCGCATTAATCTTGATCTCCGCGCGGATCGCGTCCAGACGCTGCATTAACCTAGCGTTCGATAGCGCTTTCTCGATTTCCTCTTCGGCGTCAGCGAAAGGACGCGGACGTTTGTCCGTTACCCGAAATACGTAAAAACGCGCGCTGTCCTTGACCGGCTCGGACGTATCGCCGACTTCCATCGCAAAAACGACGTTCTTGATTGCAGGCGCAAGCGGATCGGCAGGTTTGAAATAGCCTAAGTCGCCGCCCTTCGCGGCTGAAGCTTGATCATCGGAGTTCTCGCGGGCAAGCTGTTCAAAATCAGCCCCGGCAACCGCCTGCGCGTGGAGGCCCTGCGCTTTCTCCAAAGCAGCACTCTCGAGGACTACCGGCTTGCCTTGCTTCTCGGCCAGCTCGGGCACCGGCGAGAAATTGACGTAGATCGCCGACACCTGCACTTCTTGGAACTGGTTCGGATTCGCATCGTAGAACGCCTGCTTGTCCTCGTCGCTGATCTTCATCGAAGAGCTGATCATCTGCAGATAGCTGTTGCCCAAGAAGCTCGTCTCGTTGAACTGCCTCTGCGTCCTATAAGGCTCCCGCTCGAGCACGCCTTCTTCTTTAGCCTTTGCCGCTAGAGCCTGCATGAATCCGAACGATTCCAAAAAGCTCTTGTTCGTCATGTTCTGAGTTTGGCCGCGGAACTCCGGCGGCAAGTAGCGCCGCAGCCGGTCCACTTCCTCTCGCGTGTACTCCACGCCCAACACAGAAATGACCACCCGGTCCTTAGCCGCGGGGACCTCAGTCACGCCGACGGTGATCTGCGCGGGCAATCCCGTCCCCAGTCCGGCTGCCAAGCCAATAATCGTAACGAACTGTCTTATTTTCATGAAGTTAATTGAAATTCTAGCACGGCGCGATGGCCAGCAAGAACTGCACGCCCTAAAGCTCAGACGGGTAATACCCCTCTCTGGTTTGGGCTTCTAGCCGCTTGTTTTTGAGCTTGAGTTCAAGTTTGCGGAATCCGGTCTCGGAGAGATCGCGTTTCGGCGAATAACCGATCGAATACTGGTTGCGCACGACGTTGTTGATGTCATCGAAGATTTGATCCAGCGTTTGCCTGCGCTTGACCTCATACGTGTCCCCGCCGGTGCTTCTCGACAATCGACGCAGGTCGCTGCGACCGCCGCCGATGACCGCCGCTCCCTGGTAAAAACGAGTGTCGTAATAGCGAACGGAAAAGACGATCACGTCAGACCGCTGAGACGCTTCAATCGCCTCTTCGATATCGACCTTGCTGCCGTAGTCATAGCCGTCGGTCACCAGCACAAGGGCCTTGCGGCCAGCCTGGCCTTTCAGCATTTCGGTGGCGGCCAGGTAAATCCCGTCGAACATGGCCGTCCCAACCGGCTTGCCGTTTTGCGGCACGGTTCCCGGCGTCACGACTCCGCCGCTAGACCCCTGCACTTCCAATCTCTCGAGTCCGTCTTGCAGCAAGGGTTTGGCCGCCGTCAGATCCTGTAACAGCTCGACATCGATATCGAAGCTCATCAGGAACGCTAGGTCCCTCTCGATGCGCAAGACCTTATCGAAAAAGCGGTATCCCGCCGTGCGCTCCTCGTAGATCAAGTTCTGCTGGCTGACCGATGTGTCGACCAACAAGCCGATCGTCAGCGGTAAGTCCGCCTGACGGGTGAAGTACTGGATGTCTTGCAACACGCCGTCTTCGTACAACTCGAAGTCGCCCTGCGTCAGGTTGCTCACCAACACGCCGTCTTTGTCCCGTACCGTCGCCAAGACATTCACGACTTGAACGTCGACGCTGATGATCGTGTCCTGCGGTTCATCCTGCGCGGACGCAGGCCACGACAACGCAAATGCGGCGAGTACCAACAGTGGTTTGAGATTCATAGACATTTGATGGACGCCCGGCGCACGTCGAAGGTTGCGCCGCCAGCGAAACTAGAGTCGTGCTGATCGCTTTGGCAGGCTTGCCCGGTTCGGGAAAGACAACTTTGGCCGAGGCGCTCGAGCGGCTGACCGGCTCTCCCGTTCTCAACAAGGATAACGCTCGCGCGGCGCTGCTGCCGGGCCGCACACAGTACTCCGACGCCGAGAACGACGCCGTCGTCGAGAGCCTCTTGCAGCAAGCCGAAGATCTCCTAGGCGCCGGGACCAAGTCCGTCATCCTCGACGGCCGCACCTTCTCCAAGCGGCGCCAGGTCGAGCGTCTGCGCAGATTTCCGCTGCCCGTGTTGATCGTCGAATGCCGCTGCTCGGAACAAACGGCCCTCGGGCGAATAGCCAGAGATGCGCAGCACCTCGCGCCCGACCGCTCAGCGGATTTGTACCTCAGGCTTCGCGACGCCTCCGACCCCATCGCTGCCGACCTGGTCGTCGATACCGATGCGCTGAGTGCGGATGAAGCGGCGCTACTAGTCGAACGTCATATGAGTGACGTTGCTGCCGGTCCGCGCTAACCACGCTTCGAACAAAGTGCGATAGGTATCGACCAGGTAGTCGGCCTCCGAGAAGCCCAATGCCGCCGCCGTGCGGTCGATCCAGCCAGCGTCCCCTTCCATCTCGGTGTAGTCGCCGATGGGCGTTTCGTCGACTTCGATGATGCCCTCTTCGCCGTCCTTGCGAAACGTCGTCCGGCGCTTCTCGTAAATCCACGACGGCTCATAGCCGAGACCCAGAAAAACCTGCCGGGCCTGCTCGACGCCGTTTGTCTCGAACTGGTGCTCCTCGCGAACCTTATGCGGACCGTTCGAGGCCGCCGGCAATTTGACTGTGATAATCGCTCGATCGTCAATCTGCCGGATGCGCAGCAGTCGTCCGCTACCGAGCAGCTCTGCGGTCGGCGTGTCAAAAACGGTATTGCGCTCGAAGACTTGCGTGTCGGGCTGCCAGCCGTGTTCGATGAGCAGGGAACGAAATGCGGCGGCGTCAGCTAGACGCAGCTTGACTTCGGTTTCGAGCATTTAGACCTGGCGGTCGACTATCCAATCGGCGATCGAAATGAGCGCACGTTTGTGGGGCGTTTCCGCGAGAGGCCCGAGAGCCTCGACGGCCGTTTCGATGTAGTCAGCCGCGCGGCGCTGCACAGCTTCAGCTGAACCGTAACGGTCGAGCAATGCGGCGATATTCGACGCAGGCGTCCCTTGGTAGCCGCCGTCGCGAATGACTGTCGCGACTTGTTCGCGCTCTTCGGCTGAACAGCTATTTAACGCCAAGATCAGCGGCAAAGTGACCTTGCCTTCGCGCAAATCGTTGGCGACCGGTTTGCCGAGAGCCTCCTCGGTGGCGTAGAAGTCGAGCAGATCGTCGGTCAGTTGGAAGGCCATGCCTAAGTTCCAGCCATAGTCGCCGCAACGATTCTCCAGTTCTTCGTCGGCGCCGGCGGCCAGGGCCCCGAAGCGCGCGCAAACCGAGAACAGGCAAGCCGTCTTGCGATGCACCAGTTCCAGGTACTCTTGCTCGCTCACGTCAACGCGGCCGACCAGTTCGCTCTGCATCAGTTCGCCTTCGACCATCGTTTGGGTCAACTCGATCAGTAGATCAAGCAAGCGGAACTGACGCTCTTGCAGCGTCAGGTGGAAGGCCTGCATGTAGAGCCAATCGCCCGCCAGTACGCTGGCTTGGTTGCCCCAGCGCTGGTTGGTGGAAGGCTTGCCGCGGCGCACCGTCGCTTCGTCGATGACGTCGTCGTGAACCAGCGTCGCCGTATGCACGATCTCGGTGACCGCTCCGAGACGGATCGCGGAGTCGTCGGTCGAACCGAGCGCCCGGGCGATCAGCAGTACTAACACGGGACGCAGCCGTTTGCCGCCGCTTGATTGCAGGTGATGGGAGATCGCCGTCACCGCTTCCACCGAGCAAACGGTATCGAGTTCGATCGCCTTCTCGACCTTGATGAGGTCGGCGGCAACCAGGGCCATGACTTCGGCACGCGTGAGCGGCGCCGTCCGTGAAGCGGGCGTGGACACGAGAGAAACCTAAGTTTAGCCTTTCAGCTAGACGCCTGCAAACCAAACAAGCGGCGGAAGTTAGCGGTTGTGGAGCGGGCCAGATCGGCGAATTCCTCGCCGCGAATCTCAGCTAGCCGTCGGGCCGTGTCGATGACGAACTTCGGTTCATTGCGGCGAATCTTGCGATAGGGTTCGGGCGTTAGATACGGGGAGTCGGTCTCGACTAACAAACGGTCGGCCGGGACGATCTTGGCCGCCTCACGCAAATCGTCATTGCGTTTGAAGGTGACCACGCCCGCCATCGAGATGTAAAAGCCCATATCGAGACAGGCCTGGGCCTGCTCCGCCGTGCCGGTGAAACAGTGCATGATACCGGGCAACCCGGCCGGCGCCCAATGCGTTCGCAGCAGGTCGAGCGTGTCGGCCCAGGCTTCACGAGTGTGGATCGTAATCGGGATCTTGCGCTCTTCAGCAAGGGCCAACTGCTCAACAAAGACCCGGCGCTGCACTTCGCGCGGCGAGTGGTCGTAGTGGTAGTCCAGGCCAATCTCGCCGATGCCGATCACTTTGGGGTGAGCGCAAAGTTCACGCAACTCAGCGACCGTGCCTGCACCCACCTTGGCCGCATCGTGCGGGTGGACCCCGACCGTAGCCCAAATGTCGGGGTGGGCATCGGCCAGCCGGACGGCGACTTCGAGATCGGGCGGGCCGTCGCCTGTGCCGATCGCCAAGAAGCCTTCTACGCCGGCGGCGCGAGCGGCGTCCAGCACAGCGTCGCGGTCTTCGTCGAAGGCCTTGTTGTCGAGGTGGCAGTGCGAGTCAATGAGAGCCATTCCCTAGCACGGTACTTCATATCGAAATGGTTCGAGGGTACTTATTGGAATTGCAGCTAGGATCCGGCGACGAAGCCGACTTATGAAAGATGGACCTGCGGAACGATGAAGCCAAGCGCCTTTTGCTCAGACCGGCTTCTTGCGCAGGACCCAGGTGGTCATCGAGCGCAGGTCTTGGACGACCGTGGTCTTAAGCGGGTCGGCCAACTCGCCGCCGATCCGAGCGGCTTGCGCGGCGAGCAGCGCGGCGTCCACCAGATAAAGCTCCGAACCGTCTGGCGACCAGTAGCGGCGTCCTTGGATTTGCTTGACCTGGCTCTCCATGCCGATCACGGATCCGAGCCGGCTGAAGAAGAGCCCGCCGGGTTTAAGGACCCGCCACGTTCCATCCAACATGGCCTGGAAGTGCGCGTCGTCAAGGGCAAAATGGAGAACGGTGTTGGAGATGACCACATCCGTACAGGCATCTTCGAACGGCAAATCTTCGACGGATCCGAGCTGAAAGTTCGACTCCGGCAGCTGGGGCGCGTACAACTTAGCCAAGGAGCGAACGCCATCGATGGCCTCTGCGTCCGCGTCCGCAGCATAAACTTCGTAGCCTTCGCGCAGGAAGTAGACGATGTTGCGGCCCGAGCCGCACCCGGCATCTAGAATCTTCATGCCGGGCGTGATTCGGCCTTTCAGAAGCTGGTCAAAAAGATAGATGTCAATTTGACCGAATTGCTCTTGGAGCGTGGGCATTAAGTTGTGGACCTCGCCCAGTGTGCCACTTTCTACTAGCCGGCCACGAGGGAAAAGTAGAGGAAACTCAGCCGCTTAGATCGGCATATTCGCTGCTAGAAATCGTGAAATCTCTCGCGCGGTCTCCCGCGGCTTCTGCAAATGGACAAAGTGGGCGCCTCCCTCCACCTTGCAAACCTCAGCGTGCGGCAGCGCCCGTGCCGCTGCCGCTCCATGCTGCTCCCACTCGGTAACGTCATCGTCAGGCGAGTAGATGATCAAAGTAGGTATGCCTTCGTAGTTGGGCGGCGGCATTTCGCCGCGAGAGAAGTAGTCCGAGCTGAGCTTGAGGAACGCTTCGGGCGCAACGAATACGCCCTCTGTGGCGAGCATGTGGGCCTGCATCGTAACAGGGTCTGACCAATAGAGTTCGTGGACGTCCCTAATCATCGAAGCTAACTCCAGAAAGCTAAGAACCTGATCCGGACCAAAATCTTCTTCCGAGGTACTCACACAGTCATCGAACTGTCGTTGCTGCTCGCTCGTGAAGCTGTTTGGGTCCAAGCGCCCTTCCGCCACGCTTCGGGAAACGATGGTCTTGAAAGCGTCCGAAAAGACGTTCGCCGGTGAGATCCATACGGCAGCGGCGACAAGGCTCCGGTATCGGCGAACCAAGTCATCGATCACTTTCACGCCCGCCGAGTGGCCGATGAAGCGTATTGGGCCATCTCCGAACTCTTCGGCAATCGCAGCCACATCATCCACGCACGCGTCCCAAGACATGCGATCCGGCGCCAAGACGCTCGACTCGCCGCACCCCAATTGGTCGAACCAAATATGGCGACCGGCGCCGCTGAGATGCGGAGCGAAGATGCTCTGCTCCGCGGCGCTGCTGAACCCGGGGCCGTGGAGAAAGATCGTGGTTCTCGAACAGCTCGCGCCCTCGTCGATGTGAAGCAGATAGCTGCCGTTCTCGGTTTGAAAGTGGCGGTCAACCATCTGGACAGTTTACTAGCGCCCGCTTCGACGCCTCCGAGTTGCGCGGACCAAACTCAAGCCTCCCGCAAGTAGAAGCCAGGCGGACGGCTCCGGCACGTTGGAAACCCGCTCTGTCAAGAACACTCCCGAATCCGAACGAAACGTGACCCCTTCGGGCAGAATCAAGTCGAGTGCTGCGGTGTTGGTGAGGTCGAAGAACGAATCGCCTCCGGTTGTGGCAAAGAGGCTTGCAGAGATTTGGTACCCAACTCCTTCTTGGACAAATCTGGTGGACGAGAGCATGCCGGGGAAGATATCCCCAAGAAGTGCGTTGACAATGCTCTGCGGATCGCCGGGGAGTCCTAGGGATACCGTCCCCCGCGGATCTAGGATGCCCGGGGGGGTCGAGGGGTCGCTAAAGAATCCGGTCAGGCTCATGGTGAGCGTGACGGGAGCCAAGATAACTCCGTCTGGGAGGTCGAAGTACAGCGTATCGGACAGATCCCCTCTAGCGATTGCCAGCCCCCAAGGGCCCACGCTTTGCCCAAAGAGTTTGATCTTGCCGGTGTCCAAACTCGCAGAAGCGGTCGCCCAGCCGGAGCTTACATCGTCTTCGCCGGATGGAACGATCCCGGTGTTCAGGCTCAATGACGTGAGGGTTCCGCCGGCGTTGCTGTCGGAGCTGAGCATTTGTGCAACGTGGTTGTCGTCGCTCACATGAAGGGCGTAGCCCCACGTCTCTACTTTAAAGCCTGCCGCAGAGGCCGAGCCAAGGCCAATGGTTACAGTAATTCCGACGGCTGCGAGTCTAATTATGTCTTTGATGGTCATGTCGTTCCTCGTTCGCGTGGCGAATCGTCTCCTGTTGGTATTTCCTACTGGGCTTCTGCGGTCGGGGTCCTACGGCGCGCCAACTGGAATCACCGGTCCAGTGGGCGTCGACTTGCCATAGACAGTTAGAACCACTTGGTTGTTCCCCGCCACAGCGCCGGCCGGCACGCGAATGGCCAGCTGGAACAACCCAGCTGTACCGGGCGTGACGCCTACGTAGAACACATCTTCCGCAGCCATGGGAACGCCTCCGAAGGTCACCATCGGGTTCGCTTCGGGGAGCACTTGAGCCGCGTCGGGTGCCAATTCGCCGGTACCGAGGTCAGCCGTTGTCGGACCCCAGCCCGTACCGTAGAGCAATAGGATGTCGCCGGGCATCGCTGGCCGCGACGGCCCGAAATCATCATTGGGGAACAGGTCGGCAGGGGCGACGGGAACCGGTGCCTGGCTGGGAGTCGCATTGAAGCGCGCAGCAATGAGCCCGCCGTCGGCTAGGGTGAACAAGAAGAAGCCCGGCGTGGCTTCCTCGACAGTAACCATGGCGACCTCGCTACGGATCGCACGTCCCACCGGAGATAGAGCCTGGATATTCGTGGCAGGGTTAAGCGCCTGAGCTGCCGTATCGCATTCCGTGATTACCACGACGCTAACCGGCCCCAAAGTGGGTGTTGCTGGTGTCTGAATGTTGATCTGGTTCGGCGTAACGGCGTAGATCGGTGACCTCTCGCCGCCTATTTCCACACATACTCCGCCGAGGGTCGTATCAAGATCGCCGTTCTCATCAAGGGTGGGGTTCAGAATCGCTTCGGTCGAGAAATTCGACCCCCATACGGTGATAATCGACAGCGCAGACACTGTGCTCACCTGCGGAAGCCCGGTGGCCAGTACGATTCAGCCCTCGGCTATCGATGGCGTCGCTCCGCCGCCGCCTCCTCCGCCGCCACCGATGAAGAGCTGCCAATCCTCATCGTCCGGGAAGCTCCACGTGACGCCTCCAATTGTGAGCGTGACTGCCTGTAAACCCGGCCCGATCCCCGCAGGGACAACGAAGGTGGCTTCGTAGACTCCCGGATATGGATAGTCCTCGGCGCCCTCCACGAGCGAGGCAACCGGGAAAGGAAGGCCGCCGAGTGTAGCGGTCACGACGGGAGAAGGGTCAGCGCCAAGTCCCGTGATCCCTGTGGCGCGTAGAGTCTCCCCAGGGATCACAGGATTCTGTTCGTCGACACGCGTCCCATCGAGGTGAAAGGTGTCTGCGTCATGAAAGCTCGTGGGAGCATAAGCGCTCACGGTGAACGCGGCCTGGTTGGACATCACTCCGTCCACTTCGACGGCGACGGTCGCGGGACCCAGCGGAGTGTCCGGCGGGATTCTGAAGTACACTTCGCCAGCCGACGCGCCCACGCTCAAAACCTCTAAGCCATTCAGAAAAACCGTGGTGGGGTAGGTGCTGGAGCCAATGTCCTTGGCTACGTTGTCTCCCCAGATCCGCGCGGCGCCGCCTTGGGCAACTCCGCCCACGCCTGGGTCTTGGGCTTTGATGACGACGTCTACGGCAGTGACGTCATTAATAACAGGCTGTGCCGCAGCCGTTGACGCACACAAGACCAACACCTCCATCGCAAGCGCCGAAGCAATTAGAATCCGCATTTTCCCAAGTGGCATTACCGCCTCCTTCAAGGCACAAAAACATCACGACCGTCGTGGAGACAGCAAATCCAACACGATTAGATTGGACGAAACTTCCCTTTTCGGCGGCGGTGCCGTTGCGCACCGCCGTAGGTTGCTCAACTCGTTTCGACTAGCGTATAGTCGGTCAGCTTCCGTTACAAGCGACATTGAACGACATCCGTCAAATAGACGACAGCCCATATCGGATGGAAGCGTCTTTGGGAGTGACTTGTGGACCCGCCCCCCGATCTACTGGATTCTTGGAAGGACATAGCGAACCATTTCGGGCGCACCGTGCGGACGGTTCAGCGCTGGGAGCAGGGCTGCGCAATGCCGGTCCATCGGCACGGCCACAGAGAGTCTTCCACCGTCTACGCGTTTCGTTCTGAACTAGAAGCTTGGTGGTTGAGTCGCGACGCGCGTGAAGTGTTCCAACCTGACGCCGCCGCGTTGCCGCCTCTGCGACAGGGCCCAACCGATGTTTCCCCGGATGATCTCTACGTTATGGCAAAAGACGAGTGGAACGGCCGGCCCTTGAACGGAATCCGCTGTAGCGCCGCACTTGCTGAACAAGCAACAAAGATCGATCCCGGACACGGACCGTCTCACGCGATGTTGGCTCAGGCCGGGGTCGTCCTGGCCACCTACAACGCTGAGCCCGCTGCTCCCTTGATGGCCAAGGCAAGGGAGGCAGCACTCCGCGCTATCGAAATCGACGAGGAACTTGAGGACGCTCATACGGCTCTGGGGCTGATCTACCTGGCCGCCGACTGGGATTGGGATGCCTCTGAGCAAGCTTGCCGCCGAGCTCTTGAGATCAACCCGCGCAACGCAACGGCTCGGAGTTGGTTGGGGCTTAGCCGTCTGACCCGGGGAGACTTTGAGCGGGCCTTGATCGACGTTCGACGAGCTGAACAACTAGAGCCCGACTCGCTGATCATCAGGACACACGTGGGCTGGTTCCTATATCACATGCGACGTTACTCTGAAGCCCTGGCCCAGCTTGAGAGGGTCATGGCAATAGATCCGCGCTATTGGCGTGCCTACTTGAACGCTGCCTTTTGCTACATTGCCGTGGGACGTACCGACGACGCACTTCGTTCTTCAGAAATGGCGCTTGCGCTGAACGACTATACAGTGCTCCATGCAATTACAGCCCGTGTTCACGCCGCCGCCGGTCGTGACGACGAGGCCCGAGCGATGCTGGCCGATGCGGGGGCATCGGGGCGCTACTATTCGCCCTACTATCTAAGCCACGCCTGGGCGGCCTTGGGCGAGGCTGGCAAAGCGAGCAGCGAATTAGAGCGATCCTTCAGAGATAGAGAGTGGCATCTCCTATTCATGCGGGAGGACACGGCCTTGGACACTCTCCGCAACCACCCAACTTATGACAGCATCATGGGACGAATCGGATTCCCAAGCGCTGTGCTTCGTTAAGCCCAGATGCCTGAGCGCTTAGCCCTTCGAGGCTGGCGTGCTGGCGCGACGGCCTTCATACGTCTTGAGATGAATGTAGGCGATTTCGAGCAGCGACATGCCGCTGAGTTCGGGGTCGGCTGCGCTACGGCGGCGAAGCAGATCGCCTAGGACGTGGTCGGCTTCGCTGCGCGAGTTGGACTCTACATCGCGGAGCATGGAGGCGGCGAAGGTCGAGCCCGGAGTGGTGAGCAGCGGACGGCTCCAGGCCAAGAAGGCCGGGCGCGGCGCGAAACCCTCGGTCTCGGCAATGGCGCGGCACTCCTCAAGCAGGGCGAGCATGAAATCGTCGCCGCCCGGCGCGACTAGAATGTCTCCGACCGAACCGCGCATCAGGCAGGTGGCCCCGGCGAGCGTCGCCAGGAAGACCCACTTCTCCCACATCTCTTGCAGGATCATGTCGCTCGGTTGGGCGTCGAAGCCGGCGCCGGTCATGACGGCCGCGAGGGCCCGAACGCGCTTGGAGATGCCGCCGTCGATTTCACCGAACGACAGGGCATGAACCTTGTTCAGATGGGCAACCTCGCGCTTTTCGTTCAGCGTTGCCGCGATGCGGCACTCCCCGCCAAGCACGCGTTCGCGGCTGAAGCGTTCCGTCAGAACGTCCAGGTGTTTCATGCCGTTGAGCAGCGGCAAGATCATCGTCTCGGACCCGACGGCTGGAGCAAGAGAGTCGATTGCGCCGCTGAGGTCGTAGGCTTTCGAACTGAGGATCACCACGTCGAAAGTTTCGTCGAGATCAGCTGCCAGAACGGTCGCCAGGTCGGGCAGAGTGACGTCGCCGCAGGGGCTCTTGATGACGAGTCCGTCGCGAGCGAGTTCAGCAGCGCGACCGGGACGAACCAGGAAGGTGACGTCGCGGCCCGCCTCGAGCAGGCGTCCGCCGAAATAACCGCCGACTGCTCCGGCGCCAACTATGAGAATGCGCATTGTCTAGCTCCGATGCTCGACGCTCTGGTAACGATGCAGACCCGGACACTTCACCTTAGCGGAAGGCGTTGCCAATCTTCTTGGGCATTATTGGACCAACCTGGGCTTATAATCACCAGCGATGGAGTTAGCTTCACGGCTGCCTGCGGATCTATGGCGCACTATGGCGCTAGCAGTGGTCTGCGGCGCGATTAGCGTGGCGACAGCTCCCAGCGCCATGGGGCAGTCGCCGCCGATTCGGCAATACGTCGAGGGGGAAGTCGACCGATACGAGCTTCGCGTTCGGGTCGCTGGCGCGACGAGCGAGTTGTTCGGCGTCTCCGAACACCGCGTCGTGCGCGAGAACGGTAAACCGCTGGAGCGTATCAGCTGGGTACGCGCGGTCGAAACAACGGCCGGAGACCTCAGCGACCAAGCCCAAGCGAGCGGCGCCTTCGAGTTGACTCTGGATTCCGAGTCCCTTCCGATGGCGGCGCCGGCGGTAGGGAATCCCGCAATCCAAATGTTGGTGGACAGTCTGCAGCAAATCTACGCGGCGCTGAACCCAACGTTGGGCCTGGCACAGCTAACCGCGCCCGGCGATGTCGTCGCGAGCGAAACGCCCTATGTAGAGGACGGCTTTGCAGGCCGCCGACGAAGCTTGAAGCGGCGGGCCTCCTCGTTGACGTTCCGTTTCGTCTCCGCTGACGCCAAGGAGGCAGAGATCCGTACCGAGTTCGCCGCGCCGCTCACAGCGCCGTGGGAACCGTTGCGAGATTGGATGGAAGCGGATTGCAGCGGCCGGCCGGGCAACTTTGAAGAGGTCGTCGATGCGGGCCAAGGATTCATTGCAGCATGGGGCTGCGAGAGCGCCGGCGTAACGGCTCGCATATCCATGGAAACAGGCAAGATCCTGCGGGCGGAGCTCCAGTCCAGTTCCCAATACCAACGGCGCTGGTGCATGGATGAAACGCTCGGCGAGTGCGGCAAGATTGAGCAAGGCGAAATGGGCCTGAGTGCAACGCTAGTGCTCAAGCAGCCGGACTCGCCGCTGCCTGCAGATCGGCTGACGGTGAATCCGACCGACGGTCTTGAGTACGCCCAGGCGCCGGCCGGGACTTGCCGAATGGGCTGCGTGCCGGACGACACGGAATGTTATCCCCGAGAATTGCCGCGACATCAGGTGAGGATCAGCAAACCGTTTTGGATAGGCCGAACGGAGGTTCCCGTCCACGCCTACGAGCGCTTCGTTGAGGCGGCGGGCCTGGCGATGCCGCCGGAGCCCCAGGGGCTCGAGGACTTCAACGACGGTTGGAGCAAGAAAAGTCATCCGATCGTGAAGGTGACCTGGGATGAAGCGCGGTCCTACTGTGAATGGGCGGGCGGCCGCTTGCCGACGGAGGCTGAATGGGAGTACGCGGCTCGCGGCGGACTGGACGGATTGAAGTATCCGTGGGGCAATGAACGGAGTCATGACGAGGCGAACTATTGGCGCTCGGGCGGGCGCGATGTTTGGAAGAATACAGCGCCGGTTGGGAGTTTTTCCTCGAACGGGTTCGGGCTGTACGACATGGCCGGCAACGTCTACGAATGGATCGCCGACTGGTATGACAAAGAGTATTACCAACACTCGCTAGGGGTGGATCCGCCTGGACCTAGCCACGGCAGACAGCGCGTCGTCCGAGGCGGCGCTGGTTTCATCAATCCGGCCGTGCTGCGCATTTCGACCAGGTTGGAGAACGCTCCAGATGCGCGCAGACTAGGCGTCGGCTTTCGCTGCGTTCTCGATCTTGCGCCTTAGGTCGGACAGAATACTGCGTCTTGGCGTGGCGAATCTCAGCAACACCCCAAAGGCTACAATTCCGGTGAAGCTGTGTCCGTTGGGTAGTCTCTCAGTTTGAAATTTGGCGCTGCCAAAGCGCTTGTCGCGCTCTGTCCTCGATTTCTTTATGCTTATCGGAGAGCATTGGAAGTTTAGCATGAACGATTCACGAGTAGGTCATCTGGCGGTGCCGCATATGCACCCGTTGATGGTCCTGGTCGAACTGTGGCGTTCCCAGGGCTTAGACGTTCCAAACCCCGACCCGAATGATGGTGGCGTGAAAGCAAAGGCGCTTTTTCTCTTAGAGTCTCCTGGCCCAAAGGCTGTCGGAACCGGCTTTATTTCGCGCGACAATCCCGATCCCTCCGCAAAGAACATGGGAGATGCATTGGCGATCTCCGGTATTGCACGGGCTAGCAGCCTGCTTTGGAACATAGTTCCCTACTGCGTATCAACGATTGGTCGAAACAAGAACGCATCGGCGGCACAAATACGGGCAGCGGCCGGATACACCCAAGAATTCATAAATCTTTTGCCAGACCTACGGGCCGTTGTGTTCTGTGGCCGTCGCGCCCAGATCGCTAGACCGCATCTGAAGATCGACTGCGAGGTCTTTGAGACATTCCACCCGGGCGCGATGGCTTATAATCACCAGCGGTGCAAGGATCACATGCACGCGACTTTCACCGCCGTAAGTCGTCAGATTTCAAACTGAGACATTGCCGCCAGTTACGCCCATAGAGTCCATCCTGCGTCGAGACCGTCTCGTCCTCGCGGCGAGTCTGACCGTCCTCACCTTGTTGGCCTGGGCCTACCTGCTCTATCTCGCCTGGGACATGAAGCAGATGGATATGGAGATGGCCATGCCGCAGATGCAAGCATGGGGCGCTGTCGAGTACGTGTTGATGTTCGTCATGTGGGCGGTGATGATGGCGGCGATGATGATTCCGTCTGCGGCGCCGATGATCTTGATGTTCGCCCGGGTGAACCGTGAGCGCCGTGAGCAGCAGCGGCCCTACGTTCCGACGGCGGTTTTCCTGGCGGGCTATCTGACGGTTTGGACGGCGTTCAGCGCGGTGGCCACACTAGTACAAGGCGCGCTGCATCAAGCGGCCTTGCTGTCTCCCATGATGGTGAGCACCAGCTCCACGCTTGGCGGCATATTACTGTTGGCGGCGGGAGCATTTCAATTCACGCCGCTGAAAAGCGCCTGTCTCGACCATTGTCGGTCGCCGCTGTCGGTGATCATGAGCGAATGGCGGGAAGGCGCGCAGGGGGCCTTTGTGATGGGGCTTCGGCACGGCTCCTACTGTGCCGGATGCTGCTGGATCTTGATGGCCTTGCTGTTCGTTGCCGGCGTAATGAATCTGCTTTGGGTGGCCGCGATTGCCGTGTTCGTGTTGATTGAGAAAGCGGCTCCGCAAGGCGTCTGGGTCGGTCGCGCGGCCGGGCTGGCGCTGATCGCGGCCGGAGCGTTGATGTTCAGCCGCTAGTTGGAGTTATACTCGACCGTACTTGGTAAGGAGAAAACGATGACGACAGCAACAGCCACACAATGGAAGCTCAAGGGCAAGGGCTATGAGTTTTGAAATTGCGACTTCGGTTGCGGCTGCAACTTCGGAGGCTTCCCCAACTCGAAGGACGGCAGTTGCCGGGCGCTGGTCGGCATGGACATCAGCGAAGGTTCCTGCGGCGATGTGGATCTGTCGGGCGTGAAATGCGCAGCCGTGGTCGCATGGCCGAAGGCCATCCACGAAGGCAACGGAAAGTTGGTGTTCGTGGTGGACCCGTCGACTAGCGATGAGCAGGTGGGCCAACTGGCGCAGATCTTCACCGGCAAGCTCGGCGGCTTGCCCTGGGAGTTGCTCGGCGGCACGTTCGAAGTCGTCGGGCTCGAGAAGGCCAAGATCACCATCGAGGGCAGCGGTCCCAAGAGCACGTTCACGATCGAAGGAATTGGCGAAGGACGCGGCGACACGTTCAAGAATCCGGTGACCGGCGAAGAACATTTCGCCAACGTCGATCTTCCCAGCGGTTTCATTTGGACGAAAGGCGAATGCGGACAGGGAACGCATCACGCCAAGGCGGGAGAGGTCTCTGTCGCAGCTGAGAACTCAAACTGGATTCTCTATAACTTCGACTGGTCGAACAGCTAATTCGAGAAGAGCGACGGCGCATGCCGCGGCAAACGGCTAGCGGTTAGTCATTTTCTCCATGCTCTCTGTGTAGCGGGCGCCTTGCACGGTGATCTTGGAAGCGGCGGCGTCGATTTCGCGAAGATCGTCCGCGGTCAGTTCGATTGCTGTGGACGCGATGTTCTCCTCCAGCCGTCCCGGTTTCGTGGTGCCCGGGATGGGCACGATCCAGGGTTTTTGAGCAAGCAACCAGGCCAGGGCGATCTGGGCAGGCGTCGCACGCTTTTGCTCGGCGACGCGCCCCAGCAGATCAACCAGGGTTCGGTTCGCTATGCGCGCCTCGGCAGTGAAGCGCGGCAAGATGCTGCGTATGTCCGAACCCTCGAAAGTCGCGCTTTCGTCGATCTTTCCAGTGAGGAATCCCTTGCCCAGCGGACTAAAAGGAACGAAGCCGATTCCGAGTTCTTCAAGCGTCGGCAATACTTCGCTCTCCGGTTCTCTAGTCCACAGCGAGTATTCGCTCTGCAGGGCCGTGACCGGCTGCACGGCGTGAGCGCGGCGTATGGTCTGGACGGCCGCTTCCGACAGCCCGAAGTGACGGACTTTCCCTTCGTGGATCAAGTCCTTCACCGTGCCGGCCACGTCCTCGATCGGAACGTTCGGGTCGACGCGGTGCTGGTAGAACAAGTCGATGTAATCGGTATTGAGCCGCTGGAGGGAGGCCTCGGCGACTTCTCGAATGCGCTCGGGGCGGCTGTCGAGGCCTTCCGCCGGCTTGCCGTTCTTAAAGCCGAATTTGGTGGCGATGACGACTTGCCGCCGGAAGGGCGCGAGCGCTGCGCCCAGCAACTCCTCGTTCGCGAACGGGCCGTAGGCCTCGGCCGTGTCGAAGAAGGTGACGCCGCATTCGACTGCCGAGCGCAGCAGCGCCGTCATCTCCTGCTTGTCATGAGCGGGGCCGTAACCGAAGCTCATCCCCATGCAGCCGAGCCCGAGGGCTGAAACTTCGAGGTTGCTGTTACCGAGTTTGCGTGTCTGCATTGTTGTTCCTTCGGAATCGTAGCAGGCGGTCAAGAGGCTACGAGACTCGGGGCGCTTGCTCTGGGCGCAACAACGAGCCGACAGCGGTATCGATTACTTCCATCGCGGCTAGGCCATCGTTCTGGTCAACGCCGAAGGACTTGCCCTGCAGACAACACTCGACAAAGTGGGCTAGTTCGGCTTGGTAGGCCAGCCCAAAACGATCAACAAATTCCGGTACCGGCTGGTCGTAGCGTTCCAGACGGAATTGTTCGTGGGCAAGGGCCTTGTTCCGTCCGTAGACTTCCAGGATGACCTCATGAGGGTCTTGGCGAAACGATCCGAGATGAATTTGCCCTTCTTCGCCGTAGATCCACGTCTCCACGCGATAGCCCGAGACGTGGTTGCGGCTCACTTGGATTTGCGCCGACAACTCGCCGTCGAACCAAAGCTGCAAGAAACCGTCGTCGAACTCTTCGTTGGCTGAAGTCAGCCGGTGGCTGTAGAGCGGCGTCGCTGTTGCGAATGCGGCGTGGGGGCGCTGGCCGCTAAGCCAAAGAACCTCATCCACGTTGTGCACGGCCATGTCATACAGCAATCCGGCGCTATCGTATCCGTGCGGGAGCGGCGCCGAGTCTTCCAGCGTCGAGACAATCTTGAACGCGCGGCCAATCGCGCCCTGCTTGAGCAACTGTTTGGCACGCATCAATGCCGGATCGAAGCGCCGTTGGAACGCCAGCATCAAGGCGTCGGGGGAGGTGCGATTCAGCGCCGCCGTGAACTCTCGGTCTCCGGCCAGCGAATCCGTCATCGGCTTTTCGAGCAGCACGCGCAATCCGGCATCAATCAACGTCTGTGCATGCTGGCGATGCATGCCCGTGGGCGTCGAGACGACCGCGGCATCGGCGGCTCGAGCGGCGGTCAATTCTTCGACAGACGGATATACGGCGACGTCGCCTCCTAACTTAACGGCAAGCTCTTGAGCGCGGGGCAAGTCCGGATCGACGAGCGCAGCGAGCCGGGCTTGCCCCGATCCGCCCAAGCGATGGGCATGCAAAGCGTGGATCTTCCCGATTCGGCCAAGACCAACAACAGCGAGGCGTAACACTGGCGGCATTAGGGGCTAGGCTACCAGAGCCAGGTTGCGCCTCCGTTTCCTTTTTTTTGACTTCGGCGGGATGTTGCGCCTGCGGGCGCTAGCGGCGGTCGACGAGCGGCGTCTGGCTCGAATGGACCCTGATGATGCCGAGCGAGACACACGCCGCTTCTAGTTTGTCCGCCGCTCGGTCGATAAGGACCAGTGGAGACTTGCTTCATGTCCACCATCCGCATCGCAGGCGCACCTGGAGTTGCGACCCTCATGCTGCTGCTTGCGGTCGTACCGGCCCGCGCCCAAATGAACGAAGGACCCGTCCAATTCCACGGGTTCTTTACCCAGGGCTACGCCATCTCCGACCACAACAACTATCTGACGATGAATACCAGCCAAGGCACGGCGCAGATGACCGACGGCGGCCTCAACCTGACTTGGCAGGTCAACGACAAGCTGCGCGTCGGCGCGCAAGTCTATGACCGTTATATCGGGGATCTCGGCAAAGGAAGAGTGTCGCTTGACTGGGCCCTGGTCGACTATCGCTTCCGGGATTGGCTGGGATTCCGAGCGGGCAGGGTGAAGACCCCGCTCGGCTTGTTCAACGACTCCCAGGACCAGGAGTTCAGTTACACCTGGGCGCTGTTGCCGCAGGCGGTATATCCCCTAGACCTCCGCGAGACGTACAACGCCCACACGGGCGGCGATCTGTACGGCGCCATCCCTCTCGGGCGCAAGGGATACGTTTCCTACCAGATGTATGCCGGAACAGTGCCTTCTGATTACCGCACGGGCTTTCTCTACGGAATCGAGGATGCGGGTTTCAGGAACGTGACCTATTCGGGCCGCACAACGGGCTACGATCTGCGCTGGACTACTCCGGTCTCAGGATTGATGGCCGGTGTGTCGCAGAGCTTTTCTGAGCGCGAATACGAGGGCGAACTGGCTGCCGCGCCCATCATCATCAAGGGCAAAGCTAAGACGTACTTCTCCCGGCAGACCGCGCTGTACGCGGAGTTCGTGCACGGCCCCTGGCGCCTAGATGCGGAATACCGGGCATGGAAGTCCCTCACCCGCATCTTGGGACCGCCGCCGCTCCCCGGCCGGAGCGGGCAAAACACGCCCGGTTGGTTCGCCGCTCTGTCTTATCGCGTGTCGAAGTTAGTGGAAATCGGCGCCTACCGCAGCCAGTACAAGTTTCAGGAGCTGCTCGACCCGGTGGTGACTCAGACAGGTCCGGGCGCCAACCATGTCGACGACACCACAGTCACAATTCGGCTCGACCCCACGCCCTACTGGAACATCAAGGTGGAAGGCCACTTCATCGACGGCTTCGGGAGCGTCCTGTCGGCCCGAGGGTTTTATCCCCGATACCATCCGCAAGGCATTCAGCCCAACACGAACATGCTCGTGGTGCGGACCGGGATCGTCTTTTGACCGGGAGGGAATATGTTGAGACTCGCTCTAGCAATGTTCCTTGTGCTCGGCACTAGCCCCGCTCAAACCCGGGCGGCCAGCTACGTCGTGATTGCCAACCCGAACCTTGCTGACACGGAGGTATCGGGAAGCGATATGCGGCGGATCTTCCTCGGCGCCGTCACGCGCATCGACGGCAAGCCGGTCCAACCGGTGGTCGCCCGTTCAGGCGATGCGCACAAACAGTTTGTCGCCGACTGGTTGGGCAAAACCGAATCCGGCTTGCAGAACTACTTCCGGACGCTTGTTTTTACCGGAAAGGGGAGTCCGCCCAAGAGCTTCGCCACGACCGTCGAGATCATTGACTATATCGCCTCTACGGAAGGCGCCATCGGATACGTCAGTCTCGACGCGAACCTGACCGGCGTGGTGCGGCTGGAGCCGAAGTAAGTGACCTCGTGGGCTATCCCGAAACTTTCCATCAGGGCCAAGATTTGGCTGAGCATCTCGATCTTTCTGTTGGGCTTCGTCGCATCCACAGTAATGGTGGGACTGCAGGGAATCGAGCGAGAAAGTTCGATACGGTCCAACCTGGATTTCTTCTTCCCGGCGACTCAACTCGCGCAAGGCGCTGAGGCCAATTTTCTAAACTGCCAGCGCGAGTTCAACGACGCGTTCGTGACCCAAAACGAGGCCGCCTTGGAGCGGGCCGTCGCCGACGGTCAACTGGCCGCCGCGAATCTGGAAAGGATCGCCTCCCTTGTGGATGTGTCCCTAGACCGGTCCGTCGAGGCCCGTAAGCTAGCGGCAAGCGCGCGGTCCTACCTGGCCAAGGCGAGCGACCGTTACGGACGCGCCATCGCCGATCCCCTGAGCATCGGATCGAGCGACGTCCAGCAGCAGATGAGCGATTTGGCCTCGCAAGGCAACCAGTTGAAACTCGCCTTCGGGCGCCTCAGAGACCTCACGACCGAAGATCTGCGCTCCCGGCTGGATAAGACTCTGGACGAATCCCGGCGGCAGCGCTGGATGACGCTGCTGGTGCTCGGCGCCACCGCGCTGCTGGCCTTCGTGTTCGTCGAGCAAACGATTCGCCGAGCGGTGATCAATCCCATCCTTCGGTTGAACGCGGAGTTGGAGGACGCAAGAACCAAAGCCACCGCGGCCACCAGGACGAAGAGCGCCTTTCTGGCCAATATGAGCCATGAAATCCGCACGCCAATGAACGGGATTCTTGGGATGACCCAGCTCCTGCTGGATATGGAGTTGAACGGCGAACAACGGGACTGCCTCAATACCATCCGTAGCTCGGGCGATGCGTTGCTCAGTCTGATCAACGACATCCTCGACCTATCGAAGATCGAGGCCGGAAAGCTAGAACTGGAGGACGCCGGCTACAACTTGGAGCAGCTGGTGGAGCAGGCCGTAGACATGCTGGCGCCGAAAGCCGAAGAGAAGAACATCCAGTTCTACAGTCTCATCGACGCCGACGTTCCGCTGGAGTTGCAAGGCGATCCGCAACGCCTGCGGCAGGTGCTGGTCAATCTGGCGAGCAACGCGGTCAAGTTCACCGAAACAGGAGAGGCGTCCATTCACATCGGAGTTCGCGAGGCCAGCACGCCCGGGAACAAGTTGCTCCGTTGCGAAGTACGCGATACCGGGATCGGCCTCTCAACCGAGGGGCTGCTGCGCCTATTTCAACCCTTTTCCCAAGCCGACGGCTCGACGACTCGACGCTTCGGCGGAACCGGCCTGGGGCTATCCATCTCCAAGCATCTGATCGAAACGATGGGAGGCGAAATCGGCGTCGATAGCCGCTTGGGTGCAGGCTCCACGTTCTGGTTCGAAGTGCCCTTGCGGCTGGGCAGCGGCGGCGCTTCGGGTCGGGGGACGGTCGTTGCCGGGAGCCGCATTCTGATTGTCGATGACCGGCCCTTGGACCGCTCCATTCTCAGCAGTCAGTTGAAACGCTACGACCTGCATCTTGAGGAGGCCGAAGGTCCGCTAGAGGCCCTGGCCCGGTTACGCGAGAGTCTTGAGCAGGACCGGCCATTCGACTTCGCGCTCATCGATTACCTCATGCCCGAAATGGACGGAATCGAGCTCGGTCGCCAAATTCTGGCCAGCCCTGGCCTCGGGGCGACTCACTTGATCCTGATCACCGCCATGCGTGATCGCAAGGTGGGCCGCGATGCCGTCGCCGCGGGATTTCGCGGGTGTCTGAGCAAACCGGTAAAAATGTCGTCCTTGGTGGAAACCATGGGGGCAGCCGCGCTGCCCGCTGACGCTGGCCCTGCTCGCTCAACAACGAGCGCCAAGCGCGCCGACGGCGGGGCGCGCATCCTGGTCGCCGAAGACAACCCGGTCAATCAACTGCTCATGACCAAGGTACTGAAGAAGATGGGGCATACGGCCGAAATCGTCCCGGACGGTAGGCAGGCGGTTGAGGCGGCATTGCGTGGCGATTACAGCGTCATCCTGATGGACTGCCAGATGCCGGAGATGGACGGATTCGAGGCCACCGCGCAGATCCGACAACGGGAGAATCCAGCCAAGCGCATTCCCATCATCGCCCTGACCGCCAACGCGATGAAGGGCGACAACGAACGATGCTTCGAGGCGGGCATGGACGACTATCTCTCAAAGCCTATCGACCTGACCCTGTTGGCCGAAGCGCTGCAGCGCTGGTCGGCGATGCCTGCGGGGGACCGCAAGGCGTAAGAGAAAGACGACGGCGAAGGATCGCCTGGCCCTCGGGCGGAGGTATGATCTAGCGCATGCGCTCAATCTATTCGTTGTTGGCCTTAGCTGTTTTCCTGTTCGGCTGCGCCGAACCGCCGACCTATGACGTGGTGTTGACCGGCGGCCGAGTCATCGATCCGGCTTCGGGATTGGACGCCGTCCGTAATGTCGGTATTCAGGGTCGTACGATCACCGCAGTCAGCGAGGATGAGCTTCGCGGCGTCGCCCAGTTCGACGTCTCCGGCTTGGTCGTGGCGCCAGGCTTCATCGACCTGCACCGGCACGGCGATAGCCCGGCGAACTATCGCGCTCAAATCTACGACGGGGTCACCTCGTCGTTGGAACTCGAGATCGGCGTGGTAGACGTCGCGGCCTGGTACGGAGAACGCGACGGCGTCACCCCGGTCAACTTCGGCGCCGCAGCCTCACATCCTTATTCGCGCGACGTCGTCATGTTCGGCCGCAGCACGGGTTTGGCCGCGAACGAAACCAGCGATAAGCCGGCGAGCCCGGAGCAGATCGCCGCGACAGTCGAACGAATCGAGACCGGCCTAGAAGAAGGGGCTGTCGGAGTCGGGTTCGGCATCGTCTATACGCCGGGAATTAACGCGGAAGAACTCCAGGCGGCCTTCGGCGCGGCAGCCCGCGCCGGCGCCCCGGCTTACGTGCACATACGCGCCGACCCTGGGGATTTCTCGAACCTCGATGAAGTTTTCGCAGCGGCCGAGGCGACGGGCGCGTCGTTGCATATTGTGCATGTCAACTCCAGCGGCGGCGACCGCGCCTTGCAGTACCTCGAGCGCATCCAAGCCGCGCGCGACCGCGGCCTGGACGTGACGACCGAGTGCTATCCCTACAATCGCGGTTCGACGGCGATCGACTCGCACCAATACGACGATTGGGAGTCTTACTCGGACGAGAAATTCGCCGCTTTCACCTGGGTCGATACGGGAGAGTCGCTCAACCGCGAGAGCTTTGCCAAGTACCGCGCTTTGGGGGGCACGATTATCTCTCCGGCGACCTATAGCCTCGAAACCGTCAAGGCGCTTGTCGCGCACCCGATGACGATCATCGCCTCCGACGGTATGTGGCTCACCAATGGCAGGGCTCATCCGCGAACGTTCGGCACTTATGCTCGCGTGCTGGGGCACTACGTTCGCGAAGAGCAAGCGTTGACGCTCAACGAGGCGCTGACCAAAATGACCATCCAGCCGGCGCGGCGCCTGGAGCATCGGGCTCCGATGATGGCTCGCAAGGGTCGCCTCGAGGTCGGCGCCGACGCGGACATCGTCGTCTTCGACCCGGCCACGGTGATCGATGTGGCTACGTTCGAGGACCCTGCACGTTATTCGACAGGCTTCCGGCATGTGTTCGTCAACGGCGTCCCGACCCTACAAGACGGGGCGTTCGTTGAAGCAGCGGCTGGCGGCATCGGGATCAAGGCTGAAAGCGAGTAGGCGAGCCAGTCAGATCACGGGCCTAGATGGCGGTGCCAGCGGCTACCGGATCCGCAGGCGTGCTACGATATCCAGCTGCCAAAGCCAGGCCCACAGGCCTCGATGCGTTTGTTGATGCAAGCGGCGCCTTCCGGCTAGCATGGCTGTGCCAGAACGATCTCGTTGGCGAAACGCACTGCTGCCCGACTGTATCCCTAAAGTCATCTCTCTCGAGGCCAAGATGTTTCCTTCATTCATTCGCACCTCTTTTGTGGCCGCAGCAGTGCTCGCCTGCCCAAACTTCGTACTCGCCCAGGACGGCGGGTCCGACTTCAGCGCGGGCGACACCGCCTGGATGATGACCTCCACTGTTTTAGTGCTCTTCATGATGCTGCCCGGGCTTGCGTTGTTCTACGGCGGCCTAGTGCGAGTCAAGAATTTTCTCTCCGTACTCATGCACTGTTTCGCGGTGGCCTGTCTGGCTTCGGTTCTTTGGATCGCCGGACTTTACAGCCTATCGTTCGCACCCGGCAACGACTGGATCGGCGGGCTGGCTCACGTCGGCCTTCGCGGCATCGGTCTCGATGATCTCCAGGGCACCTATCCCACGACGGTTTGGGTGATGTTCCAGATGACTTTTGCGATCATCACGCCAGGTTTGATCATCGGCGCGTTCGTCGAGCGTATGAAGTTCAAGGCTGTGATTCTCTTTTGCTCGCTGTGGTTGATTCTTGTTTACGCTCCGGTAACCCATTGGGTTTGGGGCGGCGGGTGGATGCAGAACATGGGAGCCATCGACCTAGCCTGCGGCATTGTGGTCCATGCTACTGCCGGCATATCGGCACTGATTCTGGCCAAGTTCGTCGGCCCGCGCCGCCATTTTCCTAGCGCCCTCAATCCGCCTCACAGTCCGGGAATGGTGATGATCGGCGCCTCGATGTTGTGGGTCGGTTGGTTTGGTTTCAACGCAGGCAGCCAGGGGGCGGCCTCCACTGCAGCCGGCATGACCATGCTGGTCACTCACATCTCCGCTGCTGTGGCTAGTCTGACCTGGATGTCTCTGGAATGGATCAAGACCGGCAAGCCCGGTCTTGTCGGTATTGTCACCGGTATGGTGGCCGGGCTGGCCACGATCACTCCAGCATCCGGCGTGGTCGGTCCGCTTGGCGCGGCGCTGATCGGGTTTCTAGCCGGGATCATCTGCTACTACGCTGTCGGCATCGTCAAAATCAAGATGGGTATCGACGACGCTCTCGACGTTTTCGCGGTCCACGGCGTCGGCGGCATTATGGGGTCGATTCTGCTGGCAGTGTTTGGCGTCGCTGGCTTCGGCGGATTCGGGGAGTTCGAAATCGGCCCGCAGCTGTTGATCCAAATCAAGGCTGTCGGCTTTGCCGTGATCTGGGCGGGAATCGCCACGGTGCTCATCGCGATGGTGTGCAATGCTACCGTCGGTCTGCGAATCGTCGACAGTGTCGAGAATCAGGGTCTTGACCAGTTCGAACACGGCGAAACGGCGTACAACCTGGAATAGAAGCGGCGGCTTGGCCGCTCAACCGGTGAAGTACGAGAGGATGCCGATCACGATGCTGACCAGGACGACGGATAAGGCCATGTCCATGGGCGTCATGCTGAGGCGGGCTGCAGCCTTGTCTTCGGCGGTGAGCGTGCCGAAGGCCAGGCCGCGAATGCGTGAGTAGTCAGGCGGGCTGGTCATCAGCGTGACGGAGATGCACAGGGCGACTGAGAAGAGGAACAGGAAGATCGCCATGTGCGAGAAGTTGATCGTGGCGAAGCCAAACAGCATGCCGCCCGGATTCGTCCCGGCCATGATGTCGGTCTGGTAGTAGATTTCGCTGCCCAACCGGACGACTAGCAACACGAGTCCAGCCATCAGCGTGGTGATGGCGGCAGGCGCGTTGACGCGCTTCCACAAAATACCCAGCAAGAAAACGGTGGTGACCGGGGGCGCGATGTAGGACTGCACGTTCTGCAGGTATTGATACATGACGCCGCCGCCGATGCGCATCATGACTGGAATCCAGATGAGGCCCGCGACTACGATGACGCCGGTGGCGATGCGGCCCACGTTGAGGAGTTCTTTGTCGGTGTGGCCGGGTCTCAGTTTTTGGTAAATGTCGAGCGTGAAGATAGTCGACGCGGAGTTGAATACCGAGGCTAGCGAGCTCATCAAGGCCGCCATGAGTCCGCCGGCGACCAAGCCTTTTAGCCCGGTCGGGAGCAGCGTCGTGACCAGCATGGGGAAGGCGCGATCGGCGGCGGTGACGCTATAGATTTCCGGTTGCTGGATGGTCAAAGCAAGCGCGATGATGCCGGGGATTAGAAAGATCAAGATCGGCAGCAGCTTGAGGTAGGCGCCGAAAATAGCGCCCCGGCGGCCGATGGTGATGTTCTTGGCGGCCAGCGTACGCTGCACGATGTATTGGTCGGTGCACCAATACCAGATGCCGACGATTGTGCCGCCGAGCAACAGGCCCGTCCAGGGAAAGGCCGGATCGGTCATTGGACGCCACATGTTGAAGTGATCGGGATGGATGGCGATCACGGTAGCCCGCACTTGCGCCCAACCGCCGGCCTCGCGCAACCCGAGGAAGGTAATAATCGAGGAGCCGAAGATTAGCACCACGGTCTGGAAAGCCTCGGTGTAGACCACCGCCTTGAGGCCGCCGATGATCGTGTAAATGCCGGTAAAGATGACGATGCCGATGGCCCCGTACCAGAAGGGGATCCCCATCAGTTCGGAAACGACGATGCCGCCGGCGTAGATCGTGATCGACACCTTGGTCAACACGTAGGCGACGATCGAGAACAGCGACAGGAACCAGCGGGAGCGGGCGTCGAAGCGCTTCTCTAGGAATTCGGGCGTCGTGTAGATGCCGCTGCGCATGTAGAAGGGCAGAAACAGCCAGCCGAGCAATAATACGATCCAGGCGTGGAGTTCGTAGTGCGCCATGGGGGTTCCGGACTGGAAGCCCGTGCCGGCGAGGCCGACGACGTGTTCGGAGCCGATGTTGGAAGCGAAGATCGAGCAACCGATGACGAACCAGCCGACGTGGCGTCCGGCAAGAAAGTAGTCGTCGGTGCTTTTGTTTTTTTGCAGCGCCACCCATACGGCGATGCCGACAATCACAAGGAAGTAGAGCGCTAGGACGACGTAATCGACGCCGTTGAGTACGGAGTTCATGGCAATGGTCGGGCTGAGCCCGCTGCATTGTCGCTAATTGGGGCTTCGAGCGCCACTGGCCGCTGGCGCGGGGGGCTCGCCTTGGCGAGGATTCGCCTTACGGGGGAGCGGGGTTGGATGTATAGCCTTCAAAGAGGCCGACGCCCAAAGAGCCCCTCTTTCGAGGGGCCCTTTGGGACGTAGGTTGCGATCCCCTACCAAGCGAGGGATCGGAAAAAGTTTCGGATCGATCCTAGGGACTTAATCCCCATCACCGCTGCGGCTCGTCTGGCCCTGACCGCGCGCCCCGAGTCCTGCTCCCCGTGCACGGGAGGCCCCAGCCGTACTCGGCCTAGCTGGGGCTCTTCTGCTTCTAGGTATAGCACCCTGTGTCAAGGGTTTTGGGGTGGTTCGCGGCGTAAGTCGTTGTGGGGATGGGGAAAAGAAACTTGAAAAAACGTGCAGGGTTCTCGGGAAGGGGTGGCTCGTTGGGTCAAATGGCATAGAGGAATCTTTGTCAGGATCTGTCCCCGATCCTCTTCGAGCATATCCAAGGGCTCCGGCGGATTGGTTTCCAGGTGAGGGACGACGAAGACTAGGCGCCCCCCAAAGAGTCGCCCTTCGGAATGGATTGATGGGGCTGCGTTTACTATGGAATGTCCTTTGGGGTCCCAGAATTCGACGAGGAGATCAGCAGGCCGATGAAGATTACCGAAGTCAAAGCAACCCGCTACAGCAGCGGGTCGGAGGGCTACACAGCCGAAATCGTGATCGTCGAGGTGGTCACCGATACGGACCTCCGCGGCTTGGGCTTCGCCAGCGGCACTGCCGGCACCGGCTCGTTGGTGGTGGATGTGGTGGAGCGGTTTTTCGCCCCACTGCTGGTCGGGCAGGACCCGTTGCTCACCGAGACCTTGTGGCAGCGGTTGTTCCACGAGGCCATTCCCCGCCGAGGCGGCGAGGGGTTGGTGCGGGTGTGCCTGTCCGCCGTGGACTTCGCGCTGTGGGACATCAAGGGCAAGCGGATGGGGGTTCCGGTAGCGACCCTGCTCGGTGGTCGTCGCGAGCTGATCCCCACCTACGCCAACTGCGCTCATCACATGCCGCCGGAGGCGTTGGCCGAACGTGCGGCTGAATACGTTAGTCAAGGACATCGCGCGCTCAAGATCCGCGGCTCGCGCACCTTCGTATCACTCCAAGAAGCCACCGATCGGGTGCGGCACGTACGAGCTGCGATCGGCCCGGACGTGCGCTTGATGGTGGACGTCAATGGTACCTGGGACGTCGATTCGGCGATTCAGCAGCTCAAGCGGTGGGAGCCCTACGACGTGTACTGGCTCGAAGAGCCGGTGCCGCCGCAAGATGTCGCCGGCTATTGCCGAGTACGTGCGCGGTCGGGAAGCGTCTACATCGCGGGCGGCGAGCAGCACGCCGGGCTGAACGAGTTCAAACAACTGATCGAGCAGGACGCGGTGGACGTCGTTCAACCCAACGCCGCGGTCACCGGCGGCATTACCGACTGGTTGAAGATTCATGCCTTCGCGACCGCCCACCAAGTGCCGGTGTCGCCCTGGAACCTGCAGATGGTTCACCTGCACATGGCGGCCGGGTTGGGCAACGTGCAATGGATCGAGTACTTCATGCCTGACAATGCCCTGCTCGAATTTCAAGGTCGGCTGTTCAAAGGGCCGCTGATGGCGGAGACGAGGACCGACGAGGGAATCTTCTTGCGGGCGCCGGAAGCGCCGGGGCTTGGGCTGGAACTCGACGAGGCCGTGGCGGCGGAGAGCAAGGTCTCGTGACGCCTCCGTCTTGATCATGCTGGCCGCTCGTGTCCACGGGCGTCCGGTGGGCGTCCGTTCGGCGGCCCGGATCGTCCGTTGATGTCCCGCTGAAGGTCCGAATTGTCCGCTGATGTCCGCGCGGATTTTAGGCTAACTGATTGATTCCATGGGTATTCGGCCTGTTGGGGGAGCGATTGGGCGGACATTTTGTTTTGAGCAGCGCGTTCAGGCAAGCAAAAAGCAAAGCCCGCTCACAGAGCGGGCTTTGCTGATTCCAGGGTAGCAGGGGGGTGCAAGGGATCTTGGCTTCAGGTCTCGCCGCATAAGGAGGCTTTATGGGGCTCCGGCGATGGTTCGGGCGGAGTAGGACGGTATCGCTCGATTCTGCCGTTGTTGAGCTTGGCTACGTTGTTGTTTGCGCCCTGGCGGGCGCGGGGTGTGAGGAAGGGAAGCGGGGTGCGGCGGTTGATTCGTGAACCCCGGGTTGCGCTTCGCTCCACCCGGGGCTAATGATTACGCCGCCCCTCCGGGGCTGAACACGGTTGTCGGCGCCGGCGTCGAATTGTAAAAAGGAAGTCCATTCGGCCCTCCCGTTTGGCCCGTGAATCTTTGCGCTTGCAATGCGCAACAGCAAAGGCCGTTAAAGGGACCGTCAGGAATTACCGCGTTGCTGGCGTGGCTTCGGGGTCGTGGCAGTGTATTCAACAGGATGGCCGACCTAGAGCCTCGGGCTGTCCCGTTGACAGGTGTTGTCATATTTGACAACATAGGCTGTGGGCAGCAGAAACACGCGGCCGATCTCGTGGATCAAGGCTGCCCGGAAGGATTTTGAGGCCTTCCCAAAAGGCGCGCGGGATGAGATGTTGCGCGCTCTTACGACGGCAGCTGAGGGTCGCAAGCACGACCTGGCCAAGCCGATGACTGGGTTTGGCGCTGGTGTGTTCGAAGTGGCGCTGAAGTACCGCACCGACGCATACCGTACGGTTTACGCGCTGCAGCTCGGCGAGGAAGTTTGGGTATTGCACGCCTTCGTCAAGAAATCGACGCAAGGCATTAAGACGCCGAAGAAGGAAGTAGACCTCATTGGCGAACGGTTGAGGCGGCTCAAGAAGGAGCTACAGAGATGACGAAGGCAGATGAAGATTTCGAATTAGTGCGCGGCAGCGGCAACGTGTTCCGCGACTTCGGCTACACGGATGCCGACGTGCAGCAGACGAAGGCGCTGCTGGCTGCGGAGATCATCGGCGTTCTGGATGATGAGGCGCTCTCTACACGCAAGGCTCAGGAGCGAACCGGAATTGCGCATGCGGACTTCGCGCGGATCCGGAACGCGAAGCTCGACCGCTTTACGATCGATCGGCTGATGTCGGTGCTGAACAAACTTGGTAAGCAGGTTGATGTGCAGATCGAGTTGCGACCGCGGTCGGCGGCGTAGGGTTTGTTTGTGCTCCGGCTCGTTTGGCGTCCCCTTTAGCCCCGTCCGAGGCTATCGCGCGTAGTGGTCAGCGACGGATCGAAAGGCAACACCGCGGCTTGGCCCTCTGGTGCCGTCAGGGTTTCGGCCTTATACTGGCCACCATCGGGCCTCGTGCAGGTAACTTCTCGCCAGCCATAATCCGTCGGTTGACAGAGTTCGGCGGGAGGTAGGCCGACAATGTCGCATACGTCGCCGCCATCTTGCCAGGAGTTGACGCTGCGAAAAGCTAGACCGGATTCCTTCTCGGCTCCTCCAACGAAAACGGGGAGCAGCCTATCATAGGGCGGTCCGATGGCCGTCGCTATTCCGAAAGTTTTGGGGAGTCCTCGCCATCCTGAAATGGGATGCATCTCGGTATCGCGGGCGTACGCGAAGGAGTTGCGGGTCGTCGGATATCCGCGCAAGACGCGAACGTCAGCGTAGAAGGGCTTCACGATTCTCGACACCGCCTTCCAACAGCGTCGTAGTGCGGTCTCCCATCCCGGTTGGCCTAACAGATTCGCAGGGCACATGCAATCGAGATGTGGCGCCGAGAAGCGATCCTGGTCCCGATCCTTGCACCAACCGACACGTGCGCTGTAGCCAGCCGGGTAAGAAACGAAGAAGAATCTCCCTCGCGGCTTCCATCCGGCCACCAAGGACTCTGAACTCAAATACTCGTAGAAAGGCTCCGACGCTTCAAAATCGAAACGGAACTGGAGGGGCTCGTGCGGGCCGTATCGATCAGGCAGGAACTCGGGCAAATAAGCCCGAAAGTAGCGAATAAGCTCTCGGGCAGCGGCCTCCGTTTGCAGCGGAGCTTCGATCGACCACCAGTTCATGGCCAGCATGCTAATGACTTCGCCCTCGGACCGAGGAGCAGAGCGCACGTTGCCGACTCTTGCGAATGCCTGCCCTGCTTGCAGGTCGACAGCGGCACCGTGACATACTCGCGCCACCGCACGCGCGGTCTGCCGCGCCAGACTGTGAGCAGACTTCGGCGCGCCGATCGGCTCGAGCGTGATCCGTGTTAGGTAGCGAGCCCCGGCGACCTCAACGGCGATTTCGGTCGGCAAGTCATCTTCTTCGACTTCAGCAGATTGGTCGATGATGATTTGCCAGTCTTTTCCGCGAAAGGCCCAATCGCTTTGTGTCTTGGCCCACTGTTCCGGACGTGGGAGGGCGCGCGTGTCGGTAAGGGGGTTCGCCGACCAGACTTCGTAGTCGATGCTCATTTAGGTCGGATAGTTTCGCACACAACGCAGCGGTTCAGCCGCGCACACTATGCGTTCGTGGTCGGCACCGGGCTGCGGCGCTATGGTCGCATCTCTACGGGTACGGATCTGTTGCGGTCGCTTGGCGATCTTTGCCGTGGAGACTCGTGCCGTCAGCCTCACGGTCACCCCAGCCGGGCGCCGATGGGGGCGTCTTCGAGGAAGCTCACGAGGAACGGATGTCGCGTCGCGTCACTGGCGGCGATGATCATGCCTTGGCTTTCGATGCCGCGCATTTTGCGAGATTTCAGGTTGGCGACGATGGCGACTTTGCGTCCGACTAGTTTTTCGGGGTCGTAGACGCCGGCGATGCCGGCGCAGATGGAGCGCGGTTCGGCTTCGCCGATGTCGATGGTGAGGTGCAGCAGCTTGTCGGCGTCGGGGTGCTTGCGGGCAGCGACGACTAGGCCGACGCGCATGTCGACTTTGAAGAAGTCGTCGATTTGGATCTCGGGAGTTTCGATGACGAGGGCTTCTTTGGGAGCTTCCTCCGCGGGCGCGGGCTTGCCGAGGACTTCGGCCTGTTCTTTGAGTACTTCTTTTTCGAGATCCGCCATGTGATTAACCGTCTGCTCTACGTCGAGGCGCGGGAAGAGCGCCTCGGCTTCTGTAACTTTGGTGCCGCCTTGGAGGCCGCCCCACTTTAATTCCGTTAATTGTTGCTTGGCGATGTCGCCTGGTTGGCCGAGCGTTTTCCAAATGATGGGCATCGACTCGGGCAACACTGGGTAGGCCAGCACTGCGGCGACGCGCAGCACTTCGGCCGCGTTGTAGAGCGTCGCCGCGAGCTTCTGCTTGGACTCGTCGTCTTCGGCCTTGGCCAGCACCCAGGGTTTCTGCTCGACCAGGTAACGGTCGACGGCGCCGAGGAAGGCCCACAGCGCTTCGAGCGCTTTGGAGAATTGGAACTTCTCGTAGTGAGCGATGACTTGGGGGATGACTTCTGCGGCTTTGGCCGCAAGTCCCGACTCGTCGCCCGCGGGCGCGTTGGGCACTGTGCCGTCTGCGTAGCGATGCACCATGGTGATGGTGCGGCTGAGCAGGTTGCCGATGCCGTTGGCGAGGTCGGAGTTATAGCGCCCGACGAGGGCGTCGTAAGAGAAATTGCCGTCGGAGCCGAAAACGATTTCGCGCAGCAGGTAGTAGCGCAGGCCGTCGGCACCCATGGCGAGACGGATCGGTTTCGAGCGCACGATGTTTCCCTTGGACTTGGACATCTTCTCTTCTTGGAAGATGAGCCAACCGTGGGCGTAGATTTTCTTGGGCAGCGGTAGGCCGGCGGCCATCAGGAACGCGGGCCAGTAGACGGCGTGGAAGCGCAGGATTTCTTTGCCGACCATGTGGACGCTTGCCGGCCAGAGCTCTTCCCATTGCTTTTCGCGCTCTGGGTCGCCGAAGCCGATGGCGGACATGTAGGTCGTGAGCGCGTCGAACCAGACGTAGAAGACGTGGTCGGGGTCGTCGGGTACGGGGATTCCCCACTTGAGGCTGGAGCGCGAGATGGAGAGATCGCGCAGGCCGCCTTCGACGAAGGAGATGACTTCGTTGAGGCGCGATTCGGGCTCGATGAAGTCGGGCTGGTCGCGGTAGAGCGCCAGCAGTTTGTCTTGGTACTCGGACAGCTTGAAGAAGTAATTTTCTTCGGTGAGTTCAACGACTTTGGTGGGGTCGAGCGCGGCGGCTTCTTCTTCGGTGACGAAGGCTTCGTCGGTGACGGAGTACTTGCCGGTGTAGGAGGCCTTGTAGATGGCGCCGGCGTCTTGGCAGAGCTTGAAGATTTTCTGGACTGCCGCGGCGTGTTTGGGATCGGTGGTGCGGCGGTAGAAGTCGTAGTCGATGTTGAGGTCGTCCCACTCGGAGCGGAAGGCGGCGGAGACGCGGTCGGTGAACTCTTGCGGCGACCAACCGGCGGCTTGGGCGGACTGCTCGACTTTTAGGCCGTGCTCGTCGGTGCCGGTGGTTAGGTAAGCCTCGTCGCCCATCATCCGCCGGAACTTTTTGACCGTGTCGGAGACTAGCGTCGTGTAGGCGTGGCCGATGTGCGGCGTCGCGTTGACGTAGTAGATGGGCGTGGTGAGGTAGTACTTCATGGGCGGAGCGGCGGGACTTCTAATTGTGGCGCAGGTGCGAATGCTCAGGGGCGGCGGGGCTCGAAATGGAACACTTCGTATTCGCCCCGTCTAAAGCGCTGGTAGCGCAGTCCGGCGACGGCAGCGTCGAGGGCTTCGCTGCAACCTGGCCTGAAACGGTCATGCAATTCGATGATCAGCACGCGCACGTAGGGCAACCATTGACCGGGGTTCGCCGCAAAAATGTCCTTCTCGGAACCCTCGATATCCATCTTGACGACGTCGAGATTGTCGAGTGCGTGCAGTTGCATCAGTGAGGGGATGCTAAAGCCAGGGACCTTGTTTAGCGGCCGCTTCGCGACTGCCGGTTCGCCAACGACGAAAGAGTTGGTGTCGGCCTCGGGGTTCTGTATTTCGAGATCGCCGTCGCAACTCCAAACCGCGCCGCGGACAATGGTGATGTTGGACGCGGGAGAACAGTTGCGCTGCAGCAGCTCAAGATTGCGCGATTCCGGCTCGACGGCAATGATTTTGGCGGCGGGCCAACGGGCGGCAAAAACGGAAGGTGTGACGCCGATGTTGGCGCCCAAATCGAGAACGACCCGCGGCACAAATCCGCGGGGCACGAATCCGCTGCGAAACCCGACGCCTTCCTCCAACACGACGGGGTCCTTCGAAACGCGCCGAACCCACAAGGGCCGACCGCAAGCGGTGACTCGCACTGAAAAGAGCTCGTCCTGGCTCTTGCGGCCGTGAACAATGTCGAAAGCGCCAAGAAGGCCAAATGCGCGCCACTGGGTGGAAAAATGTACCGCCCGAATAAGCAGGTCAGGCATCGCCGCAGCCTTAACGGCCCCCGCGATGGGCAACGTCGCTCGCGGCGGCGAGGACGTCTTTGAGCGGCACGCCTTTTTCGAGGGCGAGCTTTTTGCAGTCTTCGTACTCGGGGGTGACGGTTTTGACGACGCCGTTTTGGGTGCCGATTTTTAGGCGGACGGGGCCGTAGGGAGTCTCGACGGTTTGCCAGGTGCGTTCGAGGACGCGGCGTTGGGCTGAGTACATGCGGACACCTAGCGTTGTGGTCTCGGTGAAGATGAGGTCGGCTAGGGCTTCGCGCGTTTGGAGTGAGGCGAGGACGCTGAGGGTGTAGCCGGGCCGGTCTTTTTTCATAAAGACGGGCGTGAGGGTGGCGTCGAGGGCTCCGGCGGCGAGCAGGCGTTCGCGGGCGTAACCGGCGATTTGCGGGCTCATGTCGTCGATGTTGGCTTCGATGACCCAGACTTCGGTGGACTCGGTTGCGGAGGAGGCTTCGCCGATCAAGACGCGCAGGACGTTGGCGCGGTCTTTGAGGTCGTTGTCTCCTGCGCCGTAGCCGATAGAGGAGACGGCCATGGCGGGCATGGAGCCGAAGCTAGCGGACATGGTGACGGCGATGGCGGCGCCGGTGGGCGTGGTGAGTTCCATCGCGGGTCCGTCGACGTACGTGGGCACGCCGGTGAGCAGGGTGGCGGTGGCGGGAGCGGGCACGGGCATGACGCCGTGAGCTGCTTTGACGGTGCCGGAGCCGACGTTGATGGGCGAGCAGACGACGCGCTCTATTCCCAGATGGTGGAAGCCGATGGCGGCGCCGACGATGTCGACAATGGCGTCGAGCGCGCCGACTTCGTGGAAGTGGACTTTTTCGATATCGACGCCGTGAACTCCGGCTTCGGCCTCTCCCAGGCGGCGGAAGATGCGGATGGCGGTCTGTTTGATGGGCTCGTCGAGCGTGCTTTCGTTGATGATCTTTTCGATGGTGGTCAACGAGCGGTGATGATGGTCGTGGCCGACGGCGACCTTGAAATCGGTGCCGGTGATGCCTTTGCGCTTGGTGGGCTCGGCGGAAAGCGTGACCTCTTTGAGGCCGAGCTTGGCGATCTCGGAATTGAGGGTTTCAAAGGGAAGACCAGCGTCGAGCAGAGCGCCGACGAGCATGTCTCCGGCGATGCCGGAGAAGCAATCAAGATAAGCAACCTTCACGGGGATACCTGGAATTAACTATTGTCGCGCAGACCGATGACGGCAAGCATGCGTGCGGCGTCAGCGGAGCGGCGGTAGGAGTAGAACCAGTCTTCGCGGGCGAATGTGCAGAGCTTGGAGGTGTGAATGGCACGCGCGGGCAGGCCTGCGTCTCGGAGCTGGAGGTGGTTGGCGGCGGTGAGATCGAGGAAGGATCGGGCCTTGCCCTGCACTTCTCGGATGACCTCGGGGGGGAAGTGTTCGGCCACTTCGGGCCCGATCTCGTAGTGGCTGGAGCCGATGCAGGGACCGATCAGGGCTTCAAGCTGGCTGGGCTGCGTATTGAAGTCGTGCTCCATGCGTTCGACGGCGAGGGCGGCGATACTGGCTGCGGTTCCGCGCCAGCCGGCGTGGACGGCGGCGACGGCACGGTTTTTGCGGTCGAGCAGGAGCAGGGGGAGGCAGTCGGCGGTGCGGACGCCGAGCAGTTCAAGGGGCTGGTCTGTGACGAGGCCGTCGCCTTCGGTCCCGGCGGAGGCGGCGAACGCGGCGCGCACGATGTCGGAGTGGGTTTGGTGCAACGTAATGAGTTCGAAATCGGGCGCGCCGAAGCGTTGCGGGGTATCGGCTGGTTCGGGGCGTTGGAAGTCTCCGGCTTGGCGCGTGGAAAAGCCGTGGACGAGCCAGGGCAACTCTTGCCAGGGCGCCCAGTGCAGGACGCCCGATTTGTCTAGATCCCAAGACATCACACCAGCTTAGCCGCCGCGCAGCCACATGAATACTGAAACGGGGCCCAAGTTTCACGCATCTAGTAGAAAGAGGAGACAAGGAAAGGCAAAGACGCAATATGATTGCCGCGCTGGTGCTGGCGGTCGCCTCGCTACCGCTTGTCGCGGCAACTGCTGGGGCTCAGGAACTGTCGAGGGTCGAGCGGCAGGTGCGCCGGGAGTTGGTGACGCTGCCGTTTTACAGCGTGTTTGACAACATGACGTTTCGGGTGGAGGGAACGAAAGTCACGTTGATGGGCAAAGTGACGCGCCCGACGTTGAAAACCGGCGCTGAGAAATCCATCAAGGATATTGAGGGCGTAAGTGAGATCGACAACCAGATTGAAGTGTTGCCGGTGTCGTCCAACGATGACCGCATTCGCGTGGCAACGTTCCGGGCGATCTACTATCACCCGATGATGACGCGCTACGCGATTCAGGCTGTGCCGCCGATTCACATCATCGTGCAGAACGGCGATGTGACTCTGGAGGGTGTGGTCGGTTCTGAGAGCGAGAAGAATCTCGCGGGCATTCAAGCCAGCGGGGTAAACGGCTCGTTCTCGATTACGAACAACCTGCAAGTCGAACGCGACTAGATCGAGAAGCGCTGAAAGCAGCTAGGGCCGATCGCGAAACCAGCGGCCGGCCCTTTGTTGTGTGCGGTGGAGCAGCGCGGCAGCGTCGGCGGTGACGGTCGGAGCGCTCGCGCCGCGGTTGGAGACCAGCGGCGTGAGCAAATGCTCAGCGAGCCAGGCGACTGCGGGGACGCAGACGCCGTCGCCCATGGCACGATAGGCGTCGTTGTAGTTTGCGGGCAGTTGGAAATTGTCGGGAGCGCCCATCAGGCGAGCGGCTTCACGCGGAGACAGTAGGCGCATGCGCACGCGGTCACCTTCGACGACCACGACCGTCTGCCGGCTCGATCCGCCGGCTGGCGTACGCAAGCACCCGGCGATGCCATCGAAGCGAACTTCAGCACGCTGGCAGCCTTGGCGGACGCGACAGTAGAGGAAGCCGACTTTCCTGGCACCTGGTTGGGATGCTTCGAGCATCTTGCGGCGGTGCGGTTCGGCCATCATCTCCAATAGATGCTCCACCTTCTGTTCGTCGAACCACGGGCCTTCGCTGGTCTCGATGAGCGATTCGATGGCAGGCGGCTGTGCGGTGGGCTCGGGCAAGTGCCACCATGCCCATTGCTTGGCGACAGCAGCAGGCAGGCGCTCGACGGCGCGCTGCAGAGTGGGCGAGGTCCAAGCGGTGGCGGGGGCGGACGCGGCGAATTGTGTGGTGCTGTCCGCGCCGGCGGCGATGACGAAAACTCGCGGGCGCGACTGGGACGTGAAGTGCTTGGCGTCGATGGTTAGCGCGCCGAAGTGCAGGTCCAGGGCGGCAAGCGCCTCACAAAGACCGTTGAAGTCCTCGCCTTGCAGCAGGCCTGTTACGTTTTCGAGGACAAGAACTTTTGGGAGGCGACCTTCACCTTTTAGGTCTTGCATCAAACTCCAGAAGCCCCAGAACGCGCCGCTGCGGGAGGCCTGCATGCCGTTGCGCCAGCCGGCTAGAGAGAGGTCCTGGCAAGGGAAGGAAGCCCAGGCCAAATCGGCGTCCGGAAGGTCTTCGGGTCGGATGTCGGCGACGTCTCCGACGTGGAGTTCGGCGTGTCCAAAATTGTCCTGGTAGACGCGGGCCTTCTTGGGGCTCAGGTCGTTGGCCCAGACGCAGCGCCAATCAGGCTGTAGCGCCTGCCGCACGAGTCCGGCGCCGGCGAAGAACTCGAGGAAGCGTGGGCGGGACTTAGGCATCGCCGACGTACTGCACTTCTTCTTCGACCTCGAAGCCAAACTGTTCGCTGACGCGGCGCTTGAGTGCGGCGATCAAGGAACGTAGGTCAGCCGCTGTGCCGCCACCGGCGTTGTAGATGACGTTGGCGTGATAGGGGGCGATCTCGATGCCGCCTTGGCGCATGCCCTTGGCTCCGACCTGCTCGAGGAAAAACGCCGAGGCGACTTTGCCGCCGCGCACGGCTGCGGGGGGGACTAGTTCTTGAGCGGCGGCGGGCAGGCGCTCGAAATAGAGATTCTTGAAGATGCTGCCGGCGCAGCGCATGGTCGGCGGAAACTTCTCGTCGCGAATGGCGCGAATATTGGCAGACTCTTTGGCTAGCGCCGCGTGGTCGCCGGTTTCGAGTTCAAGAGCGCAAGAGAGCACGATCCAGTCTTTGCGCCGCTTGAAAACACTCTCGCGGTATTCGAACTCGCAGCCCGGATTGTTGAACTCGCGAACGGTTTCGCCGTCAAGAAAGCGGACGCGGGCGACGCTCTCGTGCAGCGAGCGACCATAGGCCCCGGCGTTGCCGTAGACCGCGCCGCCGACCGAGCCGGGGATGCGTTCGAGGGTGTGGATACCTGCGAGGCTTTGGGCGATTGAGAAATCGACGAGGGCCTGCAGCGGAGCGCCGACCTCGGCATAGACGGCACCGTCGCGCAGCTCGACCGCGTCGGCCTCGTAGCGCAACACCAGACCGCGATAGCCGGCGTCGGAGACGATGACGTTGCTGCCGTCGCCGAGGAAGTAGAAGGGCAGATCGAGACGGCGGCTGATGCTGAGAGCTTCGGCTAGAACGTCGGCCTGCTTGGTGGAGGCCAGCAAGTCAGCCGGACCGCCGAGGCCGAAGCGGTTGTAGCTCCGCAGGGAGACGTGCTGAGCAACCGTCAGGCCCGCAACTCCCGCGAGAGCCGCGTACGCTTCATCGATCGCCGAGGTCGCTGACAACCTCTCTATTCTAGGCAGGGCGGGATTCTAGGCGAGGCGAGCGGAGCTAAGATATCGAACATGGCTCGCTTCCCCGGATTCCCGCCCCAAGCGTTGAAGTTCTTGCGGCAGTTGGAGAAGAACAACGATCGCGAATGGTTCCAAGCACATAAGAGCGACTACGAGGCCTACCTCAAAACGCCAATGCACGATCTGGTGACGGCGCTGGGCGAGGATTTGGAGAAGTTTGCGACGGGGTTCCAAACCGATCCGAAGAAGGCCATCTATCGGATCTATCGCGACATCCGCTTCAGCAACGATAAACGGCCTTACAAGACCAATGTTGCGGCTTCGTTCTTCCCCAAGGCGATGGAGAAGCATGCTGGGGCGGGCTACTACTTTCATCTTGCTCCTACCGAGATATTCCTCGGCGCAGGCGTCTATATGCCGGGACCGAAGGAGTTGTTCGCGATCCGCAAGAGGCTAAGCAAAGATGCGGCTGCATACCGCAAATTGACCTCTGCGGCAGCTTTCAAGCGACTGTTCGGGGAGGTCCAGGGCGAGCGGCTGAAACGGTCGCCGAAGGGGTTTTCGCCCGACGACCCGGCGCTGGATTTACTGCTCGGCAAGCAGTTCTTGGCGTCGGCCGAGTTGTCGGCCGAGCTGGTGGGGACGCCCAAGTTGCAGACCGAGATCACGAAGCGGTTCCGGGCGCTTCAACCGTGGATTGATTGGCTCAACGACGCGGTAAAGAAGGGCTGACGGTTCCGAAGGGCGCGAGCGCTCGCCTACAATGGGTGATTCTGCCGTCGGCCTGATCGGCTTGCTGCGGAATGGAGTGCGTTGTTGCCCCAAGGACATTCATTGCATCGAGCCAAGATCACCGCCGTCGGGCGGTACGTGCCTCCCGGCACGCTCACCAACGCCGATCTAGAGAAGACGATTGACACGAATGACGATTGGATCGTCACGCGCACGGGCATTCGCACGCGGCACATCGCCCGGCCGGATCAAGCGACTTCTGACCTCGCTGTTGAGGCGGCAAAAGAAGCGCTGGCAAGGCGCGGCGTGGATGCGTCGACGGTCGAAGTGATCATCGTTTGCACGGTGACTCCGGACATGCTGTTCCCTTCGACGGCCTGTCTGGTACAGGACCGGCTAGGGGCCAAGGGCGCTTGGGGATTTGATCTGGTCGCGGCTTGCTCAGGGCTGCTTTACGGGCTGACGACGGCGGCGCAGATGATCGCCAGCGGTTCGCAGAAACGCGTGTTGGTGATTGGGGCCGACACGATGTCGCGCATCGTCGATTATGAAGATCGGGCGACGTGCGTGCTTTTCGGCGACGGGGCGGGCGCATTGCTGCTGGAACCTGCCGAAGAAGGCGAAGACGCTGGACTGATCGACTTTCAGCACGAGATCGACGGCTCGGGAGGCGACTACCTCTACATGCCTGCAGGCGGCAGCCGCCATCCGGCGAGCCACGAGACGATTGATAACCGCGAGCACTTCGTCCACCAGGACGGACGCCAGGTTTACCGCTATGCGGTCAACAAGATGCATGACGTTTGCCGCATGCTGCTGGACCGCAATGGCCTGACGATTGCGGACGTGGACCTGCTGATTCCGCACCAAGCCAACGCGCGGATCATTGGCGCCGTCGCAGAACGGTTGGGGCTGCCGGATGAAAAGACGGTGATCAACATTGGCGACTACGGCAATACGACGGGCGGGACGATTCCACTGGCGACGCACGACTCCTTGGCACAGGGGCGGCTGAAGAAGGGCGACCTGGTGTTGATGGCGGCCGTCGGGGCGGGATTGACGGCCGGCGGGGCGTTGTGGCGCTGGGGCTACTAGATGAAGGCGTCGGTTATACTAAGGGCGTCGAGCCTTGTTCTCGCCGGAGGAATACGAAAATGATCCAACTAACGGAAACCGCAATCAGCAAGGTGAATGAGATCATCGCCCAACAGGAACCGAAGCCGATCGCGCTGCGCGTGTCGGTGGTGGGCGGGGGATGCTCCGGGTTCCAGTACTCGATGGCGTTTGAAAACAACAAGATGCCGCTCGATAAGGAATATGCCTTCCCGGGCGACCTGAAGGTGATCGTCGACCAGGCGTCGTTGCTCTACCTGGATAACGTGAGAATCGATTACGTCGAGTCGATGGAGGGCGCGGGCTTCAAGTTCGATAACCCTAACGTGACTTCGACCTGTGGTTGCGGCAGCTCGTTCAGCGCGTAGTCGCAAATCGCTTTGGATTGAGAACGGCGTCGCCCTCACGGTCGGCGCCGTTTCTATTTCGATGCCGACGCAGGATCAGTGGAATGAGCGTTACAGGCGCGGCGAACACTCCCAGGACGTCCCTGACGCCTTCTTGGTCGGCTGCTCGGGGTACTGGGATCTGTTGAGTTCTCGTGTGGCCGCGGATCTCGCTTGCGGGGCGGGTCGCCATGCGATTCATTTGGCGGAACAAGGTTTTCAGACGACGGCGATCGACTTCGCTGAGGCTGGTCTCGAAGCGACGCGGGACAGAGCGGCGGGACGCGGTGTGGAGCTAGAGACGAGGATGCTCGACCTAGAAGCGCCCGCTGCAGATTTAGGCGCGGAAGCGCTCGATCTGATTGTGGTGGTGCACTTCCTGCACCGGCCGTTGTTCAAGCCGATCAAGCGCGCGCTGCGGCCGGGCGGGTTGATCGTTTACAAGACCTACACGAGGGATCAGCTGGCCCTGCCGGAAGGCCCCACGAACCCCGCCTACGTGCTGGAAGCAAACGAGTTGTTGCGCGAATTCGGCGATTACCGCGTGTTACGCTACGAAGAGAAGATCAGCGGCGAGGGAACCGCCGCCCTTCTGGCCCAGAAGCCTTCTAAGAGCGACTCTTAGGGCCTCGGTTCCCAGCCTCGAACCAGTTCGATTACCGCCTCACACGGCCAATCCATGCGGCTCGCGCTCGGACAAATTAACCCTACGATCGGCGATTTCGAAGGGAACAGCGCGCTGATCTTGGACGTGGTTCGCGACGCCAAAGAAGCGGGCTGCGATCTGGTAATCCTGCCCGAGCTGGCCTTGAACGGTTATCCGCCGCGCGACTTGGTGGAGGCCCCTGCTTTTATCGAGAGAACCGCTCGCAAACTGGAGCAACTGGCTGTAGCCTGCGGGGTGATCGGCATCGATGCCGTGGTCGGCTTTGTGGGCCGCGCGTTCGATCAGCAAGGCCATCGCGTGGCCAACTGCGCGGCGCTGCTCTCGGGAGGCGAGATCGCCTTCGTGCAGCAGAAGATGTTGCTGCCTACTTACGACGTCTTCGATGAAGGGCGTTACTTCGCCGCCGCCGAGGAGCAAAGTGTTTGCGAGATCGGCGGACTTCGCGTGGGCATCACGATCTGCGAAGACGCTTGGAACGATAACCAGTTCTGGCCGCAGCCGCGCTACCGCCGCGACCCGGTGTCGGAGTTGGCCGAGTCGGGGATCGACTTCATTCTGAACATCTCGGCGTCACCGTATCACATGGGCAAGCGAGAGTTGCGCGAAAGAATGATCGGCGCCGCGGCTCGACGCGTAGAGAAGCCGATCATCATGGTCAACCAGGTCGGGGGGAACGACCAGTTGGTGTTCGACGGTTCCAGCTTCGTGGTGAACGGCCACGGAGAGGTGGTCGCGCGGGCCAAGTCGTTTACGCCCGACTTGATCTTCTTCGATACGGAGCACCCCGGCCTCGATCTCGGTCCGCGTAAGGATGACGAAGTGGAGTCGCTGTACGATGCGCTTGTTTTGGGCGTTCGCGACTACATCGGCAAATGCGGATTCTCTGAAGCCGTAGTTGGGTTGAGCGGCGGCATCGACTCGGCAATCACAGCGGCGATCGCCGTCGAGGCGCTGGGCGCGGAAAAGGTCATGGGGGTCGCCATGCCCGGTCCGTACTCCTCCGAGCACAGTCTCAGCGACGCCCGCGACTTGGCTGCGCGGCTGGGTATTCGGCTGGAGACGGTTCCGATCGTCGAAGGTTATGAGACGGCGCTGGGGGCGCTTGCGCCAGTGTTCGAAGGCCGCGGGCCGGACGTCACGGAAGAGAACATCCAAGCTCGTCTGCGCGGCCTGACGCTGATGGCTATTTCGAATAAGCTGGGCGCGATGGTGCTGACGACGGGGAACAAGAGCGAATTGGCGGTCGGCTACTGCACGCTTTACGGCGATATGGCCGGCGGCTTGGCGGTGATTAGCGACGTGCCCAAGACGATGGTCTATCCGCTATCGCGAGTAGCCAACAAGCGGCGGCCGGGGGCTATACCGGAAGCGGTTTTCAGCAAGGCGCCGTCGGCGGAGCTGCGGCCGGACCAGAAGGATTCGGACTCGCTGCCGGCATACGAAATTCTCGATCCGATCTTGCGGTTGTACGTCGAAGAGCATCTGTCGGCACTCGAAATTAGCGAGCACCTTGGCCAACCCGAAGAGCTAGTCAAAAAGATTTGCGGCATGGTCGACCGCAATGAATACAAGCGCCAACAGGCCGCACCCGGCTTGCGGGTTACGTCTAAAGCCTTCGGCGTCGGGCGGCGCTTGCCTATCGCCCAACGCTTCGAGCGCTAGGGCCTCATCGCCAATTCGATGAACGTGCGCGCGGCCATGCCGGTGGGGCCTTTCGGCATATAGGGCTTGTCCTGTTCGAGCCAGGCTGTTCCGGCGATGTCGAGGTGCGCCCAGGGAGTGGGGTCGGCAAACTGCTTGAGGAACATCGCCGCCGTAATCGATCCGCCCCAGCGCGAGCCGATGTTGGGAAAGTCGGCGATGGGACTCTTGAGTAGCTCTTTGTATTCTTCATCAAGAGGCATGGGCCAGAATTTCTCGCCGACGGTTTCGGCAGCAGCGAGGATTTCCTGCTGCAGGGCTTCGTTGTTGGCGAAGAGTCCGGCGCGCTCGTGGCCTAAGGCGACGACGATGGCCCCGGTGAGCGTGGCGGCGTCGACCATGCGACTGCAGCCCAGCTGTTGGCCGTAGGTTAGGGCGTCGGCCAGGATCATGCGGCCTTCGGCGTCGGTATTGAGGATCTCGACGGTCTTGCCGGATAGCGTCGTCACGACGTCGCCGGGACGTTGCGCCCGGCTGCCGACCATGTTTTCAACCGTTGGCACCAGTGCGGTGACAGGTCGAGACGGCTTCAGGGCAGCGATGGCTTGCATTGCGCCGAGGACGGCGGCACCGCCGGCCATGTCGTATTTCATGAGGTCCATGTCGGCGGATGGTTTGATGGAGACCCCGCCGGTATCGAAGGTGACGGCTTTGCCGACGAGACCGAGATGATCGTTGCCAGCCGCTTTGTCGGGGGTGTAGCGGAGGATGATGAGCGCGGGCGGTTCGGCGCTGCCTTGGGCGACGCCCAATAAGCCGCCCATGCCCATCTTAGCCATCTCGCCGCGCTCTAGGATTTCGATTTCAAGGCCTGCTTGGGCCGCCATTTGGCGTGAACGTTCGACAAGCGCGGGCGGAGTGAGCAGGTTCGGGGGAGCGTTGCCGAGACTGCGGGCGAAGTTCTGGCCTGCAGCGCTGAGTCGTCCTTTGTCGACGGCAGCGGAAACGTCGGCGGATGCGACGATCGTCAGGGTCTCCAAGGCGCCCTTACCTTCGTCGCTGGTCTTGAGCTCGCCGACATCGAAGCTGGCCAGCAGGGCGCCTTCGGTCATGGCTTGGGCCACGTCGAAGCGCACCGGAACGACGATGGCGATGCTCTTGGCGCCCTTTGGTTTGAGTTGGCGAACAGCGACTGCCGCCCCGCGGCGGGCGACTGCCGACGAGTAGGCATCGCGCTTGCCGCCGCCGACTAGCAATAGCCTGCTCGCCTTGAGCCCCGCGGGCCTGTGAATCACCACCGTCTCAAGCGCTTTGCCGGAGAACTCTCCTCGAGAATAAAGTTCGGCGATGATTCCCGACGACCAAGCGTCGGCCTGTGAGTCGGGCTTCTCGCCGTCGGCAAGTTGAAAAAGAGTTAGAACCAGGGCGTCTGCCTCAAGGTCAGCGGGAGAAGAGGCTACGGAGCGGATCTGCATAGAAGACCTAGTCTACGACGACTACGGCGACATTCCGTCAAGGGCTGGACTGTCGGGCCGATAAGAGATTTGGCAGGCTGTTCCTGGGGGACTCGATTGGTCAAGAACACATGCGCTCTCTGAGCGTCAACAGACGCGTCCCAGCGATTATGGCGGCGTGCGTACTTCTTGCTTGCGCTCCATCGCAGGAGTCGGCGCAGTCCTCCCCAACCACCGGCAAGGAAGAGAGGATCGAGCTGGGAAGGGATCTGTTTTTCGACGTTCGGCTCTCCGCCGATGAGACGATCTCGTGCGCGAGCTGCCACGACCCCTCCAAAGGAGGAGACGACGGCCGAGTAACGGCGATGGGCATCGGCGGGGCGATCGGGCCGATCAACACGCCGACCGTGCTGAACGCAGGCCTCAACTTCTCTCAATGCTGGGACGGCCGTTCGCCGACCTTAGAGGACCAAGTACACCAGCCCATAGGGAATCCCCAGGAGATGGGAGAAGGCTGGGACCCGGTGTTGTCCCGACTCAATCAGGACGCGGAGATGGTCGAACGCTTTCGTGAGATCTATGGCGAGGGCCCGGCGGCGGCCAACATCGCCGACGCAATCGCGACCTACGAGAAGGCTTTGTTGACGCTCAACTCGCCGTTCGACCTCTACCAAGGCGGCGAAAAGGAGTCGCTCTCGCCGGAGGCCGCGAGAGGCTTCGCCGAATTCCAACGGCTGGGCTGCGCCTCGTGTCATCAGGGCCTAGCTTTCGGGGGCAACATGTACGAGCGCATCGGCATCATGGGGGATTACTTCGCATTGCGCGGAACGCCGCTCACGGAGGCGGACCTGGGCCGTTATAACGTGACCGGCCGTGAGGAAGACAAGTACAAGTTCAAGGTGCCCGGCCTGCGTAACGTGGCGCTAACGCAACCGTACTTTCACGACGGCTCCGCGGCCACGTTGGAAGAAGCCGTCCGAACGATGGCCGAGCTGCAGATCGGGCTCCCGGTAGACGATGTGCAAGTGTCGCAATTGGTCGCTTTCCTGGAGAGCCTAACAGGCGTGGTTGAAGCGGAGTTGAGGTGAGACTGCCGCCATGGGCGGCCGCAGCCGGATTCATTGCAGCGGTCCTCACGCTGGGATTGGCCCTCACCCACGGCGCTCGCGTGGAGGACCGCGAGGCGTACGAAGACGCAATGACCTTGCTCGATGGGTTGAGCGCCAGCAGTGCCCGGCTCGACGCAGAGATATTGAAGCTGACCCAGGGCCTCGATACCAGCTACGACGAGCTGGCCCGGTTGCAAGCCGAAACGCTGAGTATCATCGATCGTCTGGAGAACAGCTCCTACGTGCGGTATCCGCCGCCGAGACAGCAAGTCGAACGGCGCAGCGAGCTGAGAGAGGACTTCAAATCGGAGTTCTCCGTCTTGCGCAACTCAGCCGCAGCAACGATCTCGCTGACGCAACGGTCGTTGGAGCGGACCGCTGTGGGCTCGATCGAGAGGATCCGCTTACTGGGCGTTGAGAACGCCGTGTGGCGGTTTGTGGCGAACCCGAATCCGCAGTCATCGGAGCTGATTACCAGTCTGTTGTCGGATCTCGACGGGCAAGCCGGAGCCAAGCCCGATCCGAACTGGCCGTACCTGAAGAACCATATCTCCGTGCTCAGGGCAAGGAAGGTCGCTGTCGACGACTTGTTGGGTGAGTACTTCGAGGTTCCTCTAGAGGAAAGCATCCTAGAGTTGCGTGCGGCGCTTCGGTCCGATTTCGATGACGCCGTGACGACGAGTGCGCGCTACAGCACGGCGCTGTTTGGCCTGGCAACTTTACTGCTCGCGTTCGGCGTGATCAGTGCCGCACTCGCTAGGCGCTACGTGAAGTTGCTGGAGCAGTCCAATAGCACTCTCGAAAGCCGCGTCGCGGAGCGCACACGGGCAGCGGAGGATGCCAACCGCGCCAAGAGCGAGTTTCTGGCCAACATGAGTCACGAAATTCGCACGCCCATGAATGGAATCATGGGCATGGCGGAACTAACCCTCGATACGGACCTGGATGGAGATCAGCGCGAGTTCGTGTGCACCATCAAGTCTTCGGCCGACGCCCTGCTCGACATCATCAATGAGATCCTTGATTTCTCGAAGATTGAAGCCGGCAAGCTTACGTTGGAAGAGACGGAGTTCGATCTGGGCGAGTGTATGCAGGACGCCCTCCGCGTGCTAGCGCCGCGGGCATTCGCCAAGAACCTTGAGCTGGTCTCGTGGGTCGTTCCGGGTACTCCCACGCGACTCATCGGGGCGTCAGTCAGCCTACGGCAAATCATTATCAATTTGGTCGGAAACGCGGTCAAATTCACATCCGAGGGCGAAGTCGTTCTCAAAGTGTCGTTGGAAAGCAGTAATGAGGACGAGGCCGCGCTGCACCTCCGCGTCCGCGACACGGGCATCGGCATCAGCCCTGACAAAACGGCAACTATTTTTGAACAGTTCAGCCAGGCGGACGCCTCCACGACTCGCCATTTTGGAGGCACCGGCTTGGGTCTGACCATCTCCAGTCGGTTGGTCGAAATGATGGGCGGCAAAATCTGGGTCGAGAGTGAACCGGGGGTGGGCAGCTGTTTTCATTTCACGGCCAACTTCCGACTCAACAAGACGAGCGCTGAGCCCGAACCGGCATTCGATTGGCGCGGCATGGATGGGCGCACGGTACTAATCGTCGACGACAATACCACAAGCCGTGGAGTGCTGGAGGAAGCCGCTGCGAGTTGGGGCATGCGGGCGGAGTCGTGTGATTGCGTTGCTGGGGCGCTGGATCGGATGAAGGCGCTGGCTGCGGCCAACCAGAAGTTCGAGTTGTTGATCTGCGATCTCTCCATGCCGGACGGTGACGGTTACGCGCTCCTCGAGCAAATCCTCGCGGAAGAGCAACTCGAGTCGCCCCCAACGATCCTGCTGACTTCCGGAGCCCACACGGGAGACTCCGACCGGGCGGAGGAACTAGGTGTTGCGGCAAGATTGGCAAAGCCTGTGGATATGCGTAAGCTCCGCTTGTTGGCCGCAACAGCGGTTGCAGGCCCCATTGCGCCAGAGCCTGAGGCGCCGGCAACGGCGCCGGCAAAGGTTGAGCCCCGGGTCAGCCTACGCATACTGGTCGCCGATGACAACCCAGTCAACTGGAAACTAGCGGAGCGTTTCCTGGCGAAACTCGGCCATTCAGCGGTGTGCGCCTCAAACGGGCTTGAGGCGCTTAGCAGGCTTGAAGAGGAACGATTCGATACGGTCTTGATGGATGTCCAGATGCCGGAAATGGACGGCTTGGAGGCTACGGCGGAGATTCGGCGGCGCGAGGAATCGACCGGCGGCCATCTGCACGTGATCGCCCTTACCGCCCTGGCCATGAAGGACGACCACGACAGGTGCCGGGCTGCCGGAATGGACGATTACGTCACCAAGCCGATCAAACTAGACCTGCTGCAGGCCGCGCTCGAAAGAGTCCAGCAGGCCGGACCTCGGGCGCTGCAGCACAGCAACCGAACAGAGTCCTGACGTTCAACCGCCGCCGGTGACTAGTAGGCTTCCCTTAGGAGTAGTACACCGCTCTGCTCATCGGCATAGAACTCACTCGCGCTTCATCATGGCTTGACGGGCTTCGCGGTCGAGTTCGCGGTTCTTGATCGTCTCGCGCTTGTCGTGATCTTGTTTACCTTTTGCGAGGGCGATCTCGACCTTGATGCGGCCGTTCTTGAGGTAGACTTTCGTCGGAATTAACGTCTGGCCTTTCTCGCGCGTCTTACCAACGAGCTTGTCGATCTCGGCGCGGTGCAGCAGCAGCTTGCGAACGGACATAGGCTCATGGTTTTGGCGATTGGCCTGCAGATAAGCACTGATATGAGCGTTGTGGAGCCAGATTTCGCCATTGTTGAGGGAGGCGTACGCGTCTCCCAGCTGAATCTGGCCCGCTTTGGCGGATTTCACCTCAGAACCGGTCAACACAATGCCCGCCTCGAAGGTATCGAGGAGGTGGTACTTGAACCGGGCGCGCCGATTATCCGCCAGGATCTTAATTCCTTCCGTTTTCGCCATTCCGAGTCCACGCCTGAGCGGAGGAGTGCGTCACTATAGGTAGGAACCGATCCTACCGGACGCTATCCCGCTTGATAACCGCCTTTGCTGACGACCGCCGCCCCGCCCGACGCCGCCTCTTTAGGGTGGCACGAACGCGGGGACTATTCCAGACGTCGCTAGTTCTCATTCTCTGCCTTTTGATGGCCACTCCGGGCCTGCCGGGAGCGTCGAGAAAGGCCAAACAGCTCTACGAGCAGGGCCGGCGCGCGGAAGTCCAGAAGGACTATGACGGAGCGCTGCAGCTGTACGAGCAGGCCCAAGTCGAGGATCCTGGCGACAATCGCTACCAGTTATCGGTGCGGCGGATGCGCTTCGTGGCGGCTCAGGCGCATGTGGACGCCGGACGACGGTTGCGCGACGACGAGGGGCTCTTAGATGAAGCGCTTGCGCACTTCCAGCGGGCCATAGAAATCGATCCCTCGCTGACCGCCGCCTCGCAGCAATACCAGCGGACGCTGGACATGATTGAGAAGCGCCGCGGCGGCGAGAATAAGGAAGACGACGACGGCAACGCCAGCGCGCTGGAACTCGACCGTGCGGAGCGCCGCAAACTGGTGGAGTCGATGCGGGAACCGGCCGTTTTGCGGCCGCTGTCCACGCAGCCCGTCGACATCACCATGAGTCAGCAGTTGAAGGTCGTCTACGAGACGATCGGCAAGCTGGCCGGCATCAATGTGCTGTTCGATCCTGACTTCTCAGACAAGCGCGTCGACATTGCGATCCAAGACGCCACGTTGACCGAGGCGTTGGATTATACGGCGCTGATCACCCAGACTTACTGGAAGCCGATCACGCACAACGCGATTTTCGTCACCAACGACACGACGGCGAAACGGCGCGACTTCGAAGAGAAGATCGTCAAGACGATTTACCTGAACAACGTGGCCACGCCGCAGGAACTGCAAGAGATCGTCACAGCGATTCGCGGTTTGACGGACATCCGGCGGATGTTTCCGGTGACTTCGATGAATGCTTTGGTGGTGCGCGGTTCGCGCTCGGAACTGGCGCTGGTCGACAAGCTGATTAATGACATTGACAAGGCTCGGCCCGAGGTTGTCATCGACGTTTTGGTGCTTGAGGTCTCGCGTAGCCGGTCGCGCGAGTTAGGTTTTTCGCCGACCTCCGGCGGTGCGCCTGGAATCAGCGTGCCCCTGTCATTCACCGGCGGAACTGACGGCGGAGTGCGTTTGTCGGATATAACCGGCGTCGGCACGCGAGACTGGACCGCCACGCTGCCCGGCGCGCAGTTGACCGCACTCTTCTCGAGCGCAGACTCGAACCTGCTGCAGTCGCCGCGAATTCGCGCCACTGACAACCAACAGGCGAGTCTAAGAATTGGCGAAAGGATCCCGATCGCTACCGGCAGCTTCCAGCCGGGAATCGGAGGCGTCGGCGCGAATGCGCTGGTCAACACCCAGTTCAACTTCGAGGAGGTCGGCGTCAATATCGACATCCTGCCCAAGGTTCATAACGACCGCGAAATCTCGATGCATCTCTCTATCGAGGTTTCCAACGTGCGCGCCTTCCAAGATCTCGGAGGCATTCAGCAGCCGATCATTAGCCAGAAGACGATCGAGCACGACATCCGCTTGGAAGAGGGCGAGGCCAGCATCTTGGGCGGATTGAACCAAGACAGCGTCTTCACCACAAAATCCGGTATTCCCTTCTTGGCCGAGATCCCGATTCTGGGACGGCTGTTTAGCGTCAAGAAGGTCGATACGGCGCAGAACGAGATCCTGATCGTTGTCATTCCGCACATCGTACGGCTGCCGACTGTCGATGCGTCGAACCTGCTGGAGATCGCTTCGGGTACCGAGCAGGTCTTCCAGGTTGGCTTCAAGGAAGAGAGCAACGGTGAAGCTGCGTTGCCTGCCCCCGGGTTCCCTGTGCAGGCTGAGACGCCGACTCCGGCTACTCCAGCCACGCAGACGCCTGGCGCTCCCACACCGGCTGCAGCGGTTCCCGGCGCAGCAACTCCCGGCAGTCCTGCGACGCCAGGCGTTCCGCCGGCGGCGACACCAACGACCACGGAGCAACCCGCTACTCCAGCCCAGCCGGCTGCCGCGTCTCGCCTACTGTTTGAGCCCGGCCAGACGACGCTCGCGGCGGGTGAAGAGACCACGGTCAGCGTGCTCGCGGATGGCGTTACCGATCTGTTCGGCAGCCCGCTGCGGATCGCCTTCGACCCCGCGGTGGTCAACATTGTCGAGATCACCCGTGGCGACTTCTTGGCTGGTCCGGAACGGACGGATCTGATCTTCTCGCGGAACATTCGCAATCAGGTTGGTCAGTCGGCAGTGAATATTTCTCGGTTCCCAGGAACAGGCGGCGCCACGGGTCGCGGAGAGCTCATCCAGATCCGTCTGCGGGGCGTTGCCGCGGGCCAGACCCAACTCAACGTCAGCCCGACCGGCGCTCGCCGCGCCGACGGCAATCCGATGAATTTGCAGGCGGCATCGCTCCAACTGACAGTGCAATGACCCGTATCGCTCGAGGAGGTTCGCGCCGCGGCTTGACCCTGGTCGAGCTGATCGTGGCCTTTACGATCTTGCTGATTCTGTCGACGATGGCGCTGCCGGTGGCCCGCGTCAAAGTTCAGCGCGACAAAGAACACCGCCTGCGCACTGCTCTCGTTGAAATGCGCGAAGCAATCGACCGCTATAAGGACGCCGTAGACGAAGGCATCATTACCGAGGAGGATCCCGACAACCACGGCTATCCGCCCAGTCTCGAAGTCTTGGTCGAGGGCGTGGAAGCGAATGCGGGCGGCGCGGTCCTGGGAGCCGATCAGCTTGGCGGAGTTGCGGGGATGAACAACGGCGGCACGCAGTCTCGAGGAGCGTTTGGCAATCGAAATTCCGCCAACCAACGCAGCGGTTCGTTTGGATCGCAGCGCCAGGGCCAAACGAATTCAAGAAATTCAACGAGCGGCGGTTTCGGCTCGCGCAGCGGCAGTTCGCGTACGGGGAGCGGCAGCGGCTTCGGCACAGGCACTGGCTCGCGCACCGGCAGGGACACTGGCGCTGGCAGCGACGAGGAAGAACCTTCGAAGATCCGTTTCATGCGGCGCATTCCTGTAGACCCGATGACCGGGCTCCCGGAATGGGGCATGCGATCGGTATCGGATCCTCCCGAGGCGATGACCTGGGGCGGAGACAATGTTTTCGATGTCTTCTCGCTGAGCTTCGGCTCGTCGTTGGACGGAGAGTCTTACAGTGAGTGGTAGCAGAACGATGAACGATAGACGCGGCTTCACACTGATCGAGGTCATGGTGGTCGTGGCGATCATCGTCACGATCTTGTCTATCGCCGTGCCGTTCTACACGACGGCGATGGTGCGGGCCAAAGAGTCCGTGTTGCAGAGCAACTTGTTCACCATGCGCTCAGTGATCGATCAGTTCACCTACGACAAGGAAGAGCCGCCGCAGTCGCTGGACGAACTGGTCTCGGAAGGCTATTTGCGGGAGGTCCCGCTCGACCCTTTCACCGAGTCGCGCGATACTTGGCAGATGATTAACGACGCAGGACCCACGGGAGAATCCGGGCTCTACGACGTGCGCAGCGGCTCGGACCGTACAGCGCTCAACGGCACTTCCTATAGCGAGTGGTAGATGCCCAAGCTCCGCGTTTACGATTCGAAGGAAGAAGCGGCGGCGGCGGCGGCCGAGTTCATCCTGGGAAAACTCGACGAAGCGCTGCAGGACGCGCGGCGCGCGACGCTGGCCGTCTCGGGCGGGTCGACTCCTAAGTTGATGTTCGAGGCGATGGCCAGGCGAGAGTTCGAGTGGCCCAAGCTACAACTCTTCTTCGTGGATGAGCGGCCGGTGCCGCCCGGACATCCCGAAAGCAACTTCAGCATGGCCGATGCAGCTCTGTGCCAACCCGTCGGGCTCGAGGCCGAACAGGTTCATCGCATTCAGGGCGAACTGGAACCTCCGGTCGCAGCCGAGCGCTATGCCGATGATCTGGTCGAGGCGTTTGGATTGGACGAGGAAGCGGCGCCGCGTTTTGACGTGTTGCACCTGGGAATTGGCGACGACGCGCATACGGCGAGCTTGTTCCCTGGCGAACCGTTGATCCTGGACCGCTCGGGTTTGGTTGGATCGGTGTATACCTCGGTGAAGAAGAGTTACCGAGTCAGCCTGCTGCCTAAGGTCTTGCTCAACGCGGCCAACACGGTTTTCTTAGTGACGGGCGCTGATAAGGCCAAGTCGCTCAAGGCGGTGTTGGAAGGACAGCAGGATTTCTTGGCTTATCCGGCACAGCTGGTCGACCGCCAGGCCGAGAACGTCGTTTGGTTCGTCGACACAGCCGCCGTGGCCGAACTCGACCGATGAGCGGCAATCGATTCTTCCTGAGTCATGACGGGGCCATCGATGAGCTGATCGCTCTGTTGCTGTTGGCCCGGCGGCCCGATGTCGACTTGATCGGGACATCGCTTACTAGCGCGGACTGCCTCACTGAACAAGCCATGGAGGCCCAGCACAGGCTGCTTGGGTTGGCCGGCCGACCGGATATCCCAGCCTCGCTCAGCTCGGCGCGGGCGGTAAATCCGTTTCCCTGGAAGTACCGCTCCGACTGTGGGCGCTTCGTTCAGCTCGACGCCCTGGGACAGGCGCCGCCAATCTCGCCGCCTTACCCCGACGGCGAGCAGCATCTGGTTCAAGCGTTGGAATCCGTCGGCAACAAAGGACTGACGATCCTGGCCACCGGTCCACTCACGCAACTGCAACTAGTGCTGGAGCGCCGGCCGCAGCTCGAGAGCCGGATCCGCGAAATCGTCTGGATGGGCGGAGCCGTTGACGTTCCGGGCAATTTGGAACCCGAGACGCTGCCAGGAGTACCGGTGGGTGAACGCGCCGAATGGAACGCCTTCTGGGATCCGTTCGCTGTGGATTGGATCTTTGGGAACACGAGCGTTCCGCTCACCATTGTTCCGCTCGACGTAAGTGATCAGGCCCTCATCAGCGCGCAATTCTTGGACGGGTTGCAAGAGGCTGCAAAACATTCAACCGCTGCGCGGCTGGCGCGGGATGCCTATCAACTCGTGCTCGACCAACCAATGTACCGGCTGTGGGACATGACCGCCGTCTGTTTCGCTTTGCATCCCGAGTTTTTTGAAGAACCGCGACGGGTGCGGCTGTCGGTCGAAGCTTGGGGAATCGAGCAAGGGGCCTTAAGTCGCGACCCGGCGGGACGTGATGTGGGACTGGTTCAGAACTTCGCGGCTGGCGGCCTCGACAAGATGTACGCCTTCGTCATCGATTCTTTGGCGTAGTGCGGGTGGGGTTGCCGGCCATCGCTCGGGAACAAGACTTCCCGGTTGGTGCAAGGCCAAGCCGAGGCGCGGTCGCCTTCCGTCTTGCGCATGTTGGGTCGCGATGAGATTCAGCAAACCTCCACCCGCCGTAATCGATCCTTAGATGCCCACAAAGACGCTCTACGCGCGAAGGAGGCGAAGCGGCTTGCTGCCGCGGGCTAAGGCGGGTAGGGGACCGCGACCGTGGTCGGCGGCCCGATTAGGTAGGGTGAGGGGGCTAGTTCGTTCCTGCAGCTTTCTCGACGGCCTGACCGGCCTCTTGCGCTGCATCGCCTACGGCTTCGGCAGCGTCTTCCATCGCTTGTCCCGCATCGTTAGCGGCTTCTTCCATGTGGTCTGCGGCGTTATCCATCGCAGCTCCGGCGTTCTCCATGACGCCTTCCGGCTCCGCTTGCGAGCATCCGGCAGCCAGAGCAAGGCCCAACACGGCCATTCCCAACATCGCAGTAAGTCGTTTCTTCATAAGCACTTTTCTCCTGGTCAATAATACAAGGGGCACAGACTCCAGATTACCAAGGATCGGACCCCTCCCAACTGACGCCGCGGTCTGACGACGGGAATATTTCCGTTGCGATTTCAACAACTTACGAAAATTCTGCTCCCGAAACCCTTGACTTTGAATGTCCCGTTCGAGGTGGAGGATCCCAAGCCTGGCAGGGAGGAAGCGAGATTGAACTCGCACTCCCGGTGCGGGGCGACCCGCACCGAGCAGGCGGGGATTTCGTGTACCCTTCGCGGAGTTCGTGCGTCACTATTAGGCAGTGCCGCGGAATCTGCTTCGGATTGGTCTTTGGGCCGCGATCTTCTCGGGCTCAGCGCTTGCCCAGAGCGTACTCACTGGCCGCGTGCTAGCACTCTCTGACGGCGACCGATCTCCCGCCGCCGGCGCCTGGGTAGTCGCTTCGAGCGGCTCGCCGCCGCGGACCATCGCCTCGGTGCAGGCCGACGCGCAGGGTACCTATCGTCTCGAAGACTTGCCCGAGGGGCGCGTCGAGTTCACCGTTTCCCAGCGCGGCTACTTCACGTTGGAGGCTGGCGGCTCAACTGCGGCGACGCTGGCGCGGACCTGCCCTCGGAGCGGTTCGTGCGGGGAGGCGGATTTCGTAGTTGCCAAGGCGTCGGTCGTGGAAGGCTACGTCACGGACCCTTTCGGGGATCCGCTCAGCGATGCCGCGGTTCGACTGACCAAGACCAGCGAGAGTCTCGGACCGGATCGGCGCGGACCGCGAGGACGCTTCGGTCGACCGATGACCTCGACCGACGATCGAGGATACTTCCGGTTTTACGGCGTGGCACCCGGAGAGTATCAGCTCGAGGTCCGTACGCCTCGGTTGCTGGGCGAGATTTATTCCATCGAGCCGCTGGACGTCTCCGTCGAGTTGGGCGAATCGAGTTCGCCTTTCTACATCGCTATGAGAGTCGGCGCGGAACCCGTCCGCGTTGGCGGCGTGATCGACGGTCTGAACCTGATAGGTGACGAAACCGTGCGCATCATCGCCGTCAACGTGAACCCGGGCCCTGGGCGCAGGCCGATGTCCGGCATTCAAGTGAACACCGAAAACGAAGCCGCGCCGCGGCTCTCCGGGCAACTCACGCGGGGTGATTACGTACTGCATGCGGAAATCATCGACGACGACGGGGGCGGGCGAGGAGGGGGAGCCAGCAGGGTTGTCGCGCTGGGGCGCTACCGCATCGACAGCGATGTGACCGATTTACGGCTTATGGCACGGGCGGGCGCTTCATTCTCGGCCCGGATTCGATTTGAAGACATGGAGCCACGACGGGTGAACCTTAACCTCGTGCCGCTTGACGGCGGCACACCGGGCTCGATGCGCTTTGGCGGTAACGGGCGCTTCCGAGGCGTGGGTGGTATCGGAGCGCGTGGACGCCAACCACGCTTCGAGCGCTTCGCCCTATTGCCGGGGCGCTATCGCCTCGAGACCAACAGCAGCGACTACTTCATCACTAGCCAGACGGAGTTCACGCTGTCGGAGGGCGAGACGCTGCGGGCCGACATTGTGCTTTCGGGCGCATTCGGCGAGGTTCGCGGGGTCGTGCGCCCGCCTTCAGAAGATGCCGACAGCGGACCCTTCGTAGTCGCCTTGCGGGACGGAGGCGGGAAGGTGGTCTCGATTCAAACCGATACCGAGGGAGAGTACAGCTTCACCAAACTGTTGCCTGGCGATTATCAGATTTGCTCCTGGGCCGACGCTTCTGTCGACCCGCAGAGCGACCAAGCCTGGCAAGCTGCCGGATCGTCAGCGAAACGTTTCCCAATCGCGGCCGGCGATCAAACCGAGATCCTGCTCACCGCCAAGCCATGACGCTGCGCATCGCAATCTTATGTCTCGTCGGCGCGACCGTTTGGGCGCAGACGCCTCAGCGCGACGGCGCCGCGGTGACCGGACGTGTGGTGTCGGCCGCGGACAGCTCGCCGCTGGCAGGCGTCTTGGTGTTGCTGCGAGCGACATCAGTGGAGAAGACGTGGACGGGCCCCGACGGACGCTTTCGCCTCGCTGAAGTTCCCGCGGGAAATTACGGGGTGGTCGCCAGCAAAGCGGGGTACCACGTCGATCAGCGGCGCCAGCAAGTCGCTGCGGGCGCAGGAGCGCAAGAGTTGCTCATCCGGCTCACGCCTGAGTCGCTGATTGCCGGAACCGCGGGCGGCCCGGACGGTGCGCCGCTGGAAGGTGCAACGATCGCTTTGTGGGAGCAGCCGGACCGGCTCGGTAATGTGCCCATTCTCACCGAGCGTAGGAGCGTCACAGTCGACGACCTAGGACGCTTCCGTTTACACGGCCTGCGAGCGGGCAACTACCTGCTGGCGCTCAAGCCGACGACGGCGCCGGCGCCTGACGGAGTAGAGCGGCTGAACGTGACGCCGTTGCTTTATCCCGAGCCAAGCGGCCTGGGAGGTCTCGCGACTCTGCGTCTCCGACCCGGCGAGAAGGTCGAGAACATCGATTTCCGCGCGCCTGTTCCGGGCCAAACGGCATTGGCCGGTCAGGTCTCGGGTTGCGGTGCTTGCGACGTGGGCGTCTATCGCCGCAGCGGCGAGTTCTTTGCTCCCGTGCATCAGATAGCGACCGCCGAAGACGGCTCGTTCTTCCTGCAAGGATTAGCCCCCGGCGGGTATGTCCTCGCTGTTCGCAATCGAAGGGCTCGGACAGCTGGCTTGGCGGAGGTCGCTCTCGCTGCCGGTCAAATGACACGGTCGGCGGTGTACCTGAGTGACGGCGCGCGGATGACGATCACGAAGAAACACCTCGATCCGCCAAAGCTAGACCTAATAGCGGCGCAGCGCGGCGTGGGGCCGCCGGCGGTGATATTCGAATACCTCGGGCCCGCGTTGGCCCGCAGTATGCAGGGCGGGGAGCGGCTTCCGCGTCCAGATCCGAACACTACCGTGCTTCAGATGAGGCTTTCGCCGGGACCCTACGCCCTGCGAATTAGCGGCATCCCGCGTGGCGGCTACTTGGCCTCGGTGCTGGTGGACGGAAGCCCTCCGCTGGATGGCCGCATCGTGATCGGCGACGGCGGCGAGCATCAGACGGAAGTCGTCGTCGCCTACGACTCGGGAACGGTGGAAGGCTCGGTCACGGCCTCGGACGATCTGCCGCTGAAGGACGCCAACATCTACCTGCTGCCGCAGGATCCGAGGTTGCCCAATGACTTGTCCATGGCCGTCGCGGATGAGACGGGCGCGTTCGGCGTCGAAGTTGGCCCTGGGCGCTACGATGTCTACGCCTTGCCGCGCGGTGCAGACTGTAATTTGGCCGACCCACAGGACCGGCAGCGGCTGGCGGGATACCGCGCCAGCGTTGAAGTGCGATCCTAACAGACGGCAACGGTCAAGGTGAAGTTGACGCCGCTGAGCTCCTGGTAGCCCGTCACAATATGGCGCCTCGGCGTGTCAGAAGCGCCGTCGGCACTTCGGGATGGAGGCGCTGCGTTTGGAGTAGCGGTTGGATTTACGGCGGCGGTCCCGCTAACATCTGTTCGTGATCAACCGCCGTCAGTTTCTAGAAACCACTCTCGCCGCAACAGCCGCAACAGCCGCCACGGCCGCCGGTTGCTCGCAGGCGCCAACGACGTCATCCGACCGGCGGCCCAATGTTATCTCGATCTCGGTCGACGACATGAACGACTGGGTCGGCTGCTTGCAGGGATATCCCGGTGTCCACACGCCGAACATCGATGCGTTGGCGAAGCGCGGCGTGTTGTTCACGGACGCGCATTGCACGTCGCCGATCTGCAATCCGTCGCGGACGTCGATCATGACCGGTAAACGGCCATCGACAACGGGCATCTACGACAACGATCAGTTCTGGAAGCCGGCGTTGCCCGATACGGTGACGATGCCGATGTTTTTCAAACAGAACGGCTATTTGACGGCGGGCGCGGGCAAGATTTTCCATCACAACTCGGGCTTCAATCCGCCGGACCAATGGAACGAGTACCGCATGCAGCATTTCGACGACCCCTGGTACCGTCGTCCGGAATGGTACGACTGGACCGAACGCATGCCGAACCCGCCGGGCCATCCGTTTAACGGCATGGCGGGCGACAACTTCGCGGGCGAGTTTGATTTTGGCGTGCTTCCCGGTAGGCCCGAGCGCACCTACGGCGATATGACGGCGGTGCGCTATGCGGAAGATTTTCTGCGGCGCGAGCACACCAAACCGTTCTTCTTGGCGGTCGGGTTGTGGCATCCGCACATCCCGCTGTTTTCACCGCAAAAGTATTTCGATCAGTACCCGATTGAGGACGTGAAAATTCCCGAAGTCCCAGCTGACGATCTGGACGATCTGCCTCCCATTGCGCAGGAGATCGCTGCTGTGCGGCGCTCCGAGCACGAGCGCATCCTCAAGGAAGGCAAATGGGATGATGCGGTACAGGCTTACTTGGCTGCGATTACGTTTGCCGACGAGATGGTCGGGCAGATCCTAAAGGCGGTCGACGAGAGCGACCAGGCCGACAACACGATCATCGTCTTCTGGAGCGACCACGGCTGGCACCTGGGCGAGAAGCAGCACTGGCACAAGAGCACACTGTGGGAGCGGGCGACACATGTGCCGATGATTTGGCATGGGCCGGGTATTACGCACAACGGCGAAGACCGCGCCCAACAGATCGAGCTGGTCGACATGTACCCGACGCTAGCGGAGTTGTGCGGGCTGTCAACGGAAGGCTTGGGCCTGGACGGCATCAGTTTGGTCCCGCAGTTGCAAGACCCGGCAGCGACAAAGCGCCCGACGGTGATTGATTATCTGCCCGGCAACCACGCCGTGCTGACCGACAAATGGCGCTATATTCGCTATCACGACGGTACCGAGGAACTCTACGACCGCGTGGAGGACCCCAACGATTGGCATAATTTGGCAGCTTTGCCGGAACACACGGAGCTCAAGAAAGAGTTGGCGGAGTGGATGCCCAAAACGAGCGCCCCGATGGCGCCGCACAAAGATGAATACGATTTCGATCCGGCAACCTACACGTACCGGCTGTTAGAAACGAGCACGGGAGACTAATCCATGTTGAATCGAAGAGAATTTTTAGGTGTTGTTGGGCTGGCAGCGGTTGGGTGTTCGAATAGCACGGCTCCCGAGCAGACATCGGTAGCGCCGGAAACGGCCAGTAAAATCCGCTTCGCTTATAGCGGCTTCCCGTGGTCGGAGAACGTGGAAGAAGCCATTGCCATGGCCGCCAAGTACGGCTTCCACGGGGTCGAGCCGTTCCGCAACCACGTGATGAAGTACGTCGACGACCCGCAGGCGCTAAAGGCCAAGTTCGACGAGGCGGGCATCTCGATGGCTACCTGCTCGAACGGGGGCCAGGGCATGACCATCGATTTCATCGACCCGGCCCAGACCGCGCAGACGATCGACGATCACTTCGCTTTCGCACGCGACTTCTTGACCGTCTTCGGCTGCAAGCACTTCAAGTTCAATATGGGGCGGCGTCCTGAAGAGCCGACGACGGACGAGCAGTTGCAGACGATGGCCGCTACGCTGAACGAACTCGGCAAGCGCACGGCCGATATCGGCATTCGCATCGCTCCGCACCCGCACATCTGGAGCCCGCTCGAACGCAAGAACGAAGTCGAGCGCATGTTCGAGCTGACCGATCCTGAGTACGTCTCGATCACGGCGGATACGGCGCATCTCACGCTGGGCGGCATCAGCCCGGTCGACATCGTACAGCACCACTTCGACCGTGTGGCGGCGTTGCACTTTAAAGACACCGAGCCGAAGTACCTCGGCTATACCGGCGCGACCCCGACTCGGGAGGAGCACCAAGAGGTCAATCTCTACAAGATCCTGGGTACGGGCGGCGTCGACTTCCCGGCTATCTACGAGACGCTGACGTCACGCGGCTTCGACGGCTGGGTGACGATGGACTTCGACCCGCCGCGGGAGTGGGAAGGCACCATCGACGAGCAGATGTCGGCGAACAAGGAGTACTTGGAGGATGTGTTGGGGGTCCAGCTAAGCGCCTAACCCCACCAGACCTCGCCGTCGGCGAGATGCGCTTTGGCGACGTCGGGGTTTAGTTCAATGCCGAGGCCGGGTTTGTTGGGAAGTTTGATGAAACCGTCTTGGAAGATCGGTTCGTCGAGGACCAGTAGCTCCTCCATGAAGGCGTAGCGGTTGACTACGGTTTCGCAGGCGATGTAGTCGCGGATGGCGGCGGCCCATTGGATCGTGGCCATCGTGCAGACCGTGGCCCCGGTGTTGTGGTTGTAGAAGGGGATGTAATAGACCTCGGCCATGTCGGCGATTTTCTTGGTTTCGAGCAGGCCGCCGGTGTTGCGCAAGTCGGGGTTCAGGACGTCGATGGCGGCGTTGACGATCCAGGGCTCGAAGCCCTGACGCCGCGCTAGGTTCTCTCCCTTGCCGATGGCCACCCGCGAGGCATCGCAGAGGCGCCGCCAGGATTCGTTGTATTCGACCGGCAGGGGGTCTTCGAGGTAGAGCGGCATGATGGGCTCGATTGCTTCGGCGAGTTGGATCGCGGAGCGCAAGTCGTACTCCCAGTGGCAGTGAACGATAATGTCGTGTTCCCAGCCGAGCGCCTCGCGGGAGTTCTCAAAACCGGTGCGGATGTTGCGCAGCTCGGTATTGGTGAGCACGCGATTGGCGGGGTCGTGGCCGACGTCGGTCGCGGGCGTGGTGCGCCCGGGGCTGAACTTGACGCAGGTGAAGCCGCGTGGGTCTTCGCGGCGTTTGGCGGCCCATTCGCGACAGGCAGACTTGTCGAGATAGTTCGACGGCCCACCGTGGTTATACATGCGGACCTTGTCGCGGTAGGCTCCGCCGAGCAGGGTGGTCACCGGAACGTTGAGGATCTTGCCGGCGAGATCCCACAGGGCCATTTCGATGCCGCTGACGCCGCGCATGAACATGTGCGCCGAGCCGTCGGTATGGCGCGTGAGGCCGACGTAGATTTTTTCAATCTCGAGTGGGTCCTTACCGATCAGCAAGGGCTCGAGAGCAAGCATTTGTTCTTTGACGCCAGCGCCGGGCGAGCCATAGCCCTCGCCGATGCCGTGCAAGCCCGTGTCGGTGTTGACGCGGACGTGGGTGTAGTTGCGGTCCGGGCCCTGGATGACCATCACGTCTAACGAGCGGATCTTGTGGCGTCCGGTTTCGACGGCGGCTAGAGCGCGATAGTTGGCGAGCCAGGTAGTGGCAGCGGCGGCGGCGAGGAATTGGCGGCGTGTCATGTCGGAAACAGCATAACGCAGGAGAACTGGAACTGTGAGCTGCGTCACTTCCGGGCGGTGTTCGCAGGGCAGCCTGACGGCTCGACGTGTAGGATATAGAGGCCTCGTTTTGATTGCGCTTCCGAAGAGAGACTCCATGAATCGCATCGCACTGATTGGCGTGATGGCGGCAATGACGCTCTCGGCGCAGGGTCCGAACTTCGGTCCGCTGACGCCTGAACTGCAGCCGGACTTGGCGAGGCTGGCGCGGACGGTTCAAATACTGCGCAGCAGGGCTCAGTTAAGTGGTGAGACCGCCGGTCGTGTCGACAAATTGATCGCCGACGCGGCAAGCGCTCGCGACTCCAGGGACGAAGGCGCTGCGCGACGGGACTTAGCCGAGGCCCAGGCGCTGGTCGCAGGCCTGGAGTGGACCAACAAGGACGCGTTCGTCTGGTCATTGGCTTTGGAGCTCGACGAGGCTGTGACGGAGTCCTCTTTGCCGCTATCGGGATGGCTGGAACAGTACTACACGGCCGCGTATAAGCCGAACTCGAAGTTGCGGATGCACCTGTCGCTTGCGCCGCGTGAGGGGCCGGCGCGGGATCTTGGTACGTACGACGTTCCAGCAAGCGGCGAAGTGGAATTCCAGGCGAGTTTGAAAGCCGCGCCCGACGGGTACTACCAGGTCATCGCGAAAGTGACCGATGGAAAAGAGCCGCTGGTTGAGCTGACGAAGACGATTGTGTTGGCACGGGGAATCCTCTCAGGCAGGCTTGGAGTCGAAGGAAGACTCGCGCGCATCGCAGGACATGACGGCGCTAAGGCAAGCGTTATTTGGCCTTTTGATGTAGCGCGCGCGGTCAACGACGGGAATCGCGAACTCGATACGGACGACTTCGGCCTGGGCGTGGACGGGACTCGGGACTTCAAGTTCGCCAAAGAGCTCCAGGATGCGGAAGAATTACTGACGGCATTGGAAGCAGGCGAGGATCCGCTAACCCGCGCCAAGGGCGACCACGAACGGCACTACTGGTTTGAGGACGGCGGCGAGATCATGCCTTACCGCGTTTACGTCCCGTCAACCTGGGACGGTACGTCGCAGCTGCCGATGGTGTTCGTATTGCACGGCAACACGCGCGACCACGATTTCTACTTCGACCGCGACGACGGCACGTTGTGGAGGATGGCCGAGAAGCACGGCTACGTGGTGGCCACGACAATGGGCTACCGACCGAGCGCGGGGTACAACGCGGCGGAACAACGGAAATCGAATGAGGCGCCACGCTTCCCGGTGAGCGCTGAGCAACAACGCGAGACGGAGCTGAGCGAAAAGGATGCGCTGAACGCCTTTCGGCTGATCGTGGACGAGTACAATCCGGACCCGGCGCGCATCTACTTGTTTGGGCACTCCTCGGGAGCAACGGGCGGTTGGTACTTCGGAGAGAAGTACAACGACAAATGGGCAGGCGTGGCGCTGAGTGCGTTTACGACGCGGCCCCAGGATGTGGCTTTCGACGTTTTCGAGAACACGCCACTGATGATGATCGTGGGCGCCGAAGACGGCGCGCGGCGGGTCGAGATGGTCGAGGGGATGGTCGAGGCGATCCGCGGTCACGGCCTGAAAACGGAGTTTTTGTTGGAAGAAGGCGCCGATCACGACACGATCGTGGGGCGAGCGCTGCCGCATGTGTTTGAGTTTTTCGATAGGCAGGCTGGGAAGTAGTCCAGCCGGGACGTTGAATTTCGTCGCGGCTAGCGCTACTCTTGAGCCCGCAGGAGTATAGCTGTGCGTAGAATTTCCTTTTTCACCTCATTTGTTCTATTGGCGTTCGCCGCCGCGTGTGGTTCGAGCGAACCAGAAATGGTTCCCGGGCTGAAGGCCTTCGTCGGAGCCGAGTTGTTCGACGGCGAGAGTTCGCCTGCCGGCGCCAGCGTCATCGTGGTGCGCGATGGGCGCATCGAGGCGGTCGGACCGGCGAGTCAGGTCCAAGTACCGGAAGGCGCGGAGACGATTGACCTCTCTGGCAAGTACGTCACGCCGGGATGGATTGAGTCTCACGGACACGTGGGCGGGGCTAAGGGCCTGGATACCGGCGCGGCTGCGCAAACGACCGAGAACATGGAAAACCAACTGACGCTGTACGCCGACTACGGCGTGACCACGGTGTTCAGCCAGGGCGGCGAGCCCGAGGGCGCGTTTGCTTTACGCGACGGCAGCAGCGACCCGGCTCTCCATCAGGCGCGGTTGCTGATGGCGGGAACGATCGTGACCGGCCCGACGCCGGACGAGGCCCGGGCGCAGGTGGATGCCGACGCTGCCGCTGGCGTGGACTGGATCAAGATCCGAGTGGACGACAACCTGGGTTCTGGCCAGAAGATGTCGAAGGAGACCTACACGGCCGTCATCGAGCAGGCTCACAAGCACAACCTGAAGGTGACCGCGCACCTTTACTACTTGGAAGACGCCAAAGGATTGCTGGAGGCGGGAGTAGACTTGATCGCTCACAGCATTCGCGACAAGGAAGTTGACGACGAGTTGATCGCTACGCTCAAAGAGAAGAATATCTGTGTGATTCCGACGCTAACGCGGGAGGTATCGACGTTCGTCTACGAATCGAAGCCGACGTTCTTCGACGATCCGTTCTTCACCAAATTAGCTGATGAGACGGTGTTGGTGGCGCTGCAGACGCCCGAGCGTCAAGCGGCTTCGCAACGACCGGGTCCACAGACGTACAAGAAGCAACTCGCTGTTGCTTCAGCCAACGTGAAGAAGCTGTTCGATGCGGGCGTGAAGATCGCCATGGGTACCGACAGCGGCCCGCCAGCGCGATTCTTGGGCTACTTCGAGCACATGGAAATGCAGATGATGGTGGACGCCGGTCTGACGCCAACAGAAGCGTTGCGCACAGCGACCTCAGATGCGGCGGCGTGCCTGGGCCTAACCGACGTGGGAATGCTCAAGGCTGGCGCATGGGCTGACTTCGCCGTTTTCGATCAAGATCCACAGGCAAACATCGCGAATAGTAAGACACTGAGCTCGGTCTACGTGGCGGGAAACCTCGTCCCTGAAGCCTCGCCGATGTAGGCAAAGGGCCGTCTTGGCAGAAAGCGCGGTTCAGAAGCTAGACGAACTTTACGAGTTCGACAGGCAGCCGGTCAGCGATGACCGGCTGCTTGGCGTTGGTTATTTCATCGGTTCGTTTTCGGGGGAACACGTCGCGGCGACGGAGTTCGTGATTGGCGCGAACTTCGTGAACTGGGGCGCAACCGTCGAAGACGTCTTCATCGGGCTGCTGATCGGTAACCTCATGGCCGTGCTGACCTGGACGCTGTTGTGCGTTCCGGTCGCGGTCGATACCAGGCTTACCCTCTATTGGTACTTGCGGGGCATTGCGGGACCGGCGTTCACGCTGGTCTATAACGTGCTGAACGCCGTATTGTTTTGCATTTTGGCCGGCGCGATGGTAACCGTTGCGGCTTCGGCAGTGCGCATTCCGTTCGGCATTGCGCCACAGGTGCAGTGGTATCCGACGGACTGGCGATTTGTGTTGGTGGTATTGGGCGTCGGCGGTGTTGTGACGATATTGGCGATCTTGGGGTTCAAGAAGCTGGCGTCGTTTGCGACGGTGTGCTCGCCCTGGATGTTGCTGATGTTTGTGTCGGGCGCATTCGTGATGTTGCCCCAGATTGGGGCCGCGTCTGGGGTCGGCGAGATCGACAGTTTCAGTAAGTTTTTTGAAGCGGCGCGCACTTCGGTCTGGACAGGCGCGACGCCGGACGGTAGCGAGCCGATGGGCTTTTGGAAGATTGCAGCGTTTGCTTGGATCTGCAACTTGGCGATGCACGGCGGGTTGTCGGACATGGCGCTATTTCGCTACGCCAAGAAGAAGTCGTACGGGTTGGCCTCGGTGCCCGGCATGTTCCTGGGTCACTACATGGCCTGGATCTGCGCGGGCGTGATGGGCGCGGGCGCGGCGGTGGTGCTGAATCGCGGGTTGACGACGCTGGACTCGGGCGAGGTGGCTTACCAGGCGCTCGGTTGGGCTGGAATCGTGGCGGTGGTGATCGCCGGTTGGACGACTTCGAACCCGACGCTCTACCGCGCGGGGTTGGCTTTGCAAGCGGTAACGCAGAATTGGTCCCGAGCGCGCGTGACGCTGGTGGCAGGCGCGTTGACAACGGTGATCGCCTGCTTCCCGTTTGTGTTTACCGGGCTGTTGGACTTCATCGGGATTTACGGATTGCTGTTGGCGCCGCCTGGAGCGATCGTGCTGACCGAGCACTATATCTTTCCGCGTATCGGCCTGCAGCGGTATTGGGTGCATCGGCGGCAAATGGGATTGAGTTGGCCGGCGGCAATCGCCTGGGGCGGGTCGATCGCGCTGGCGCTGGGGCTGGAGCGGAGCGGCACGCTTCATCTGTTCTATCTGTTCCTGCCGACGTACTTGTTTGCGAGCGTGGTCTACATCGTGCTGGCCAAGATGGCCGGAGCAGGCGCTCACGCAGGCGAGGAAGAGCAGCTGGATTACACGGGCGGCGCAGAGGCGTCTGTGCCGAAGCTGAGAGGGTCTGGCAAGGCGAATGTGTTGGCAGGGACTATCGCGCTGGCCGCGCTGATCGCTTCGATCGGAATGCCGTTTGGTGTTTGGATGGAGTGGACGACGCTCGAAATGGTAAGGCAATGGCTGATTTTGCCGACATTGGTCTACTTTGTGGCTGGGGCTGTATTCTACAGTTCGTGGCGTCGAAACACCGATCCAGCAGGCTAGCTCGATGATCGAGCCGGACCTCTTCGGGGAACCCCGTGCGGCGGAGTCGAATGATCTCTCACGGCCGTTAGCCGAGCGGATGCGTCCACGGTCGCTCGATGAGTACGTCGGGCAAGAACACCTGTTGGCTTCGGGCAAAGCGCTGCGCACGCAGATCGAGCGCGATCAAGTCGGCTCGATGATTTTTTGGGGGCCGCCGGGCGTCGGCAAAACGACGCTGGCGCGAATCATCGCCAAACACACCCGGGCGGAATTCGTGCAGTTCTCGGGCGTGCTGAGCAGCATCAAAGCGGTCAAAGAAGTGATGGCCGGCGCGGAGAAGATGCACCGCGCGGGCAAACGCACGCTGGTGTTTATTGATGAAATCCACCGCTTCAACAAGGCGCAGCAGGACGCGTTTTTGCCTTACGTCGAACGCGGCGACATTACGCTGATCGGGGCGACAACGGAGAACCCGTCGTTTGAAGTGATCTCGGCGCTGCTCTCGCGCACCAAGGTTTACGTCCTGAAAGAGCTGACGCTGGAACACCTGCAGGGTTTGTTGCGGCGGGCGCTTGCTGACGAAGAGCGCGGCATCGGCGAGTTGGGGAAAACGGCGTCAGACGCGGTGCTGGAGCAGATCGCGATTTTCGCCAATGGAGACGCGCGGGCTGCGTTGCAAACGCTGGAGACGGCGGCGTTGTCGGCGGAGACGGATGAGATCGATGCACAGTTGATTGCCGACGTGTTGCAGCGGCGCACGTTGCGCTACGACCGCGCTGGCGAGGAGCACTACAACACGATCTCGGCGCTGCATAAGTCGATCCGCTCGTCGGACCCGGATGCGACTTTGTACTGGTTGTCGCGAATGCTGGAGGGCGGCGAGGATCGCCTGTACATCGGTAGGCGGCTGGTGCGGATTGCCTCCGAAGACATCGGGCTGGCAGACCCGCGGGCGCTGGAGCAGACGCTGGCTGCCGTCGAGGCCTTTCGTTTGCTGGGCGAACCAGAGGGCGACTTGGCGTTGGCACAGGCGGCGCTTTACCTGGCGATGTCTCCGAAGTCGGATGCGGCCTATCGGGCGCTGGGCAATGCACAGAAGGACGCGCAAGAAACGGCGGAAGAAGCGATCCCGATGAACTTGCGGAACGCGCCGACGGGGTTGATGAAGGAGCTGGGCTACGGCAAGGGTTACCAGCACGCGCATGAGAACGAGGACCGCTATGTGGAGATGGAGTGTTTGCCGCCGGGGTTAAAGGGGCAGCGCTATTACTATCCAACCGACCACGGCATTGAGAAGCGAATTGCGGAGAGGTTGGAAGAGTGGTTGAAACGGCGGCACAAATAGGGGTGCTTCCGCACGGTTTCTATTCGCGGCCGACGACTGAAGTGGCGCGGGCCTTACTGGGCAAGGTGATCGTCCACCAGGTCGATGGCGAGGAGTTGGCCGGAAAGATCGTTGAGGTTGAGGCCTACCTCGGCCTGAAAGACGAGGCGGCGCATGCGTTCGTGGGGATCACGCCGCGGACGAAGGTGATGTTTGGACCGCCGGGGCATGCGTACGTTTACCTGATCTATGGCATGTATCACTGCCTGAACCTCGTCACTGAACCAGACGGAGAGGCTGGGTGTGTGCTCATCCGAGCTTTGGAACCGGTGGCGGGGATCGAAGCGATGCAGGCGCACAGGCCCAAGGCGCGGCGGCCTCATGACATTGCTTCAGGGCCAGGAAAATTAACGCGAGCGATCGGCATTACGCTGGCCCACTATGGCGCGGATGTGACGCGCGGGGCGTTGACGGTGCGCGAAGATGCCGGCGCTTCACTCTTCGAGATTGGGACGAGTCCGCGCATTGGCATCAAGAAATGCGTGGATTGGCCGCTGCGCTTCTTCGTAAAAGGCAATGCTCACGTGAGCAAGGGCGGTTAGAATAGGGCTTTCCACGCTAGGAGGCCCGCCATGCCGAACGAAATCAGTCGCAGAGAGACGCTCAGGAGAGGATTGACCGCTACGGGCCTGCTGGCTATGGCGGTGCCGGACTGGGCCATTCCGGCATTGGCGCAAGGTGAGCGGGCGATCGCCTTCACCGATGTGCCTGACACATACAGTCCCGGAGACACGACGACGCGCATTCGCTCGTTGGACATTCGCACGATTGACGGGCCGATCACGCCGCGAGACAAGTTCTTCGCCATTCAACATTACGGGCGTCCGGAGATCGCCGAGTCGGCACACCGGCTGAAGATTACAGGGTTGGTCGACAAAGAGACAGAACTCTCCATGGCCGAGCTGAAGGCGATGCCGGCGACGGAGCTGACCGCCGGCTATGAGTGCTCGGGCAATAGCGGGCGGATTTTCCAAGGGTTGGCGTCGAATGGGCGCTGGACGGGCGTACGGCTGAGCGACGTGCTGAAGAACATCGGCGTGAAGCCTAAGGCGCGCGAGGTGATTTTCTTCGGCGCGGACCGGAAAGAAGAGAATGTTGGCTTCCGCCAACAGACGTTTGCGGTAGAACAGCAGTTCGGGCGTAGCATGTCGCTGGAGAATGCGATGAGGCCTTCGCCGCTGTTGGCTTATGCGATGAACGGCGAGCCGTTGACCAAGGAGCAGGGCTTCCCGCTGCGGCTGGTCATGCCGGGCTGGTACGGCGTGGCGAACGTGAAGTGGCTGGCGGAGATCCAGCTGCAGCAAGACCGCTACGTGGGCAACTTCCAGGCGCGTTGGTATCGCACGATGATGGGCGAGAAGGAGGGCGACCAGGTGCAGTCGGTGGAAACGGAAGTGACCCGGATGCAGCTGAAGTCCGTCGTGGCACGCGTATCGACCGAGGGCTCGGCGCATAAGATTCTGGGCTTCGTGTTGAACGACGGCACGCCGTTAAGTTCAGTCGAAGTAAAGATCGACGACGGACCGTGGCAGCGGGCGGACTTCGACCCATCGAACACGGAATTCTCGTGGAAGCTGTTCAGCTTCCGCTGGGAAGGCGCGACGCCGGGCGAGCACACGATCGTATCGCGGGCGACCGACGTGGACGGAATGGTCCAGCCGGTCGAGGAAGACTTGGCGCTCAAGCAGACGTTCTTGGAACACAACGCTCAGTTTCCTCGAAAGGTGATGGTCACGTAGGAAACGATTCGCCGATATTTCGACGCTTGGTTTTGCTGTAGCAATTCGGCGTGATAGGCTGCGAACGGAGCCGTTAAGGTAGGACCCGCCTGTGGCGGCTCTGCTATGCATCTGCGGCTCTCTAACATTGGCGCCTGGGCGGCGGTCGCCGTCATGGCAACGGTCCTGTCGCTGGCGGCATGGGCTTTCGCGCGATCCTCCACCGCTGACGCAGACCCGCTGGCAGACCTGCCGAGAGTGCTGCTCTGGGCATGGGAGCGACCGGAAGACTTTTCTTTTCTTGACCCTGACGACGCCGGCGTTGTTGTGCTGGCGGGAACGATCTCGCTGCACGGCGATCGTGTGGAAGCGCGTCCGCGCATGCAGCCCGTCGTGATTCCGGCTCGCGTGGTTGCTTTCCCTGTCATTCGCATTGAGACGGACCGCACCGATAGGCCGAGCCTGAGTGCAACGCAGCACCGGGAGGTAGTAGACGCGATTCTTGCTCTGGTTAGGGGCCGCAAATTTCGTGTGTTGCAGATCGACTTCGATGCAGTGGTTTCGGAGCGAGGGTTCTACCGGGAGCTGCTGCAGGACCTTCGCGCAAGGCTCCCGGCTGGAACGGGCCTCTCGATGACCGCACTCGCATCGTGGTGTTTGGGAGATCCATGGATCGCGGATTTGCCGGTGGACGAGGCCGTACCGATGTTGTTCGAGATGGGTGTAGATGAAGGCGAAGTCGCGGAGGTATTGCGCCGCAGAGGGGACTTCACGGCGGCGGTTTGCCGGCACAGCGTCGGAATCTCTACGAAAGAAGCGTTCGAGTGGCTGCCCAGGGGCCGCCGTATCTTTTTGTTTGACTATCAGCCTTGGTCGGAAGAGTCTTTCGCTCAGGCGTTCGCGGAGGTGCGGAAATGGCGTTAACGCGGCGGGCCATCATTGTTGCGGCGGGCGTCCTAGGTTATCTCGGCATTGCGGAGATTCAGTTTGGCTGCGGGGGAGGCAGCCCGATCCCACATTTCGACCGCGCTGACGGTCCCGGCCAATCGGAAGCCAGTTTCGTCGGGGGGCAATTGGGAATCCTCCGTTCGTCGTTTCGCCACGATTATCTGTTTTGGGCCTACCGTGGCTTGTCGGGTGTAAGCTTCGACGAGGATGAACGTAAGGCTCTGTTGGCGCCGGAGCCTTCGGACAGACCGCAACAGTTGCGAGCCGCGCTCGAGAGTTGGAACGAGGCGAAACGGGTATTTTGGACCGCGACCCGAATAGGACGCCCGCCTTTGACGTTTACTAGCCGTCGAGTTCCCAATTCGCAGTGGCAAGCTTATCGGAACTGCACGGAAGACGCATTGCGGATGGCCGCCGCAACGTTGAGCGAGCGGGTGACGCGGTTCGGCAGCAACGGAGTAGAGGCTCGGGAGTGGCTGAGCGCACAGGACGTTGTGTTCAGCAACTGCGGCAACGGCGAGGAAATTCCACCAGTCGCTGACTCGGCGTTGCCTCCGCTCATACAAGCTGACCGGGCCTATCAGATTGCCTCAGCGCATTTCTATGCTGGCCATTTCGACGAGGCCGCGCGGCGCTTCGATACGATTGCAGCGGACCGCCAGTCGCCCTGGAGCGAGTGGGGAACTTATTTGGCGACGCGGGCCTATCTTCGAAAGGGAACGCTTAGCAGCGGCGATGGTGCGTTCGATCCGGCGAGCCTCGGCGAAGCGGAGCGCCGATTGCGCTCAGTAATTGCCGATCCACGACTGAATGATTTGCACCACACAGCACGGGAACTGCTGAACTACTGTCGTTTGCGGACTGATCCGGAACGCCTAATGGATGAGCTCGCCGCGGCGCTCATTGAGTCTACAGGTGGTGAGGTGGGCGCTCGCTGGACCGAGTACGACTGGCTCTTGGATCGTGGCCACGGGCGCCAAAGCGATGCCGACCTGACGCTTTGGTTGCTGGCGTTTCGGAGCGGCTCCGGCAACTTCGAGCAGACGCTTTCACAATGGCGCGCTAAGAGGACGTTGCCGTGGCTCGTCGCGGCGCTGGACCAGGTTCCGCCTACTCACGAAGCGTCGCGGGAACTGATTGAGGCAGCGAATCGAGTTCCGCGGGAGTCACCTGGATATCCGATGGCGACCTATCACCGCTTGCGGCTGGAACTTGCAGCAGGGTCGTCGGAAGCGGTTCGGCGGGAGTTGGACCAGCAGCTATTCGACGATCCCTTGGAAATGCCTGTCTCCGCGAGGAATCGGTACCTCGAAATGCGCTCGCCGTTGGCGCGGGATCTAGTTCTTTGACCGCGTGATACTTGGTTGTTTATAGCCGAACTTGCGACGTGCGGTTTTGCGGTCG